>NZ_BJWY01000055.1 GCF_007990715.1 Nocardia seriolae NBRC 15557
CGACACTAGCCGGTGGCTAGCAGGCCCGCGGTGGCGGCGGCGGTCGCGGCCACCGCCGACACCAGACCCGTCAGCACGAACCGGCGCATGGGCACCTTCACCTCATGGGTGCGGCAGAACTCCAGGCACAGCAGGGTGGCCAGCGAGGCCCACGGCGTCACGATCGGGCCGATATTCGTCCCGATCAGCAAGGCCAGCAACTGATTCCGCTCCCCGTGCGGGATCACCGCCTCGCCGGCCGTGTACGCGGGCAGGTTGTTCACGAGATTGGACAGGCCCGCGCCCGCGCCCGCCGCCCGGAACGCGCCCAGCGCGCTCGAATCATCCCCGATGAGGCGATCCATCACACTCGACAGCCCGTGCGCGGACAGCGTGGGCACGACCAGGAACAGCCCGGAGACGAAGACCACTAGCTGCCAGGGGAACAGCGAGAACCGCAGCGCCGCGCGGTCGTAGCGCGCGAACGCCGCCACCGCGATGGCCGCGGCCACCGTGGCCGCGATCGCTATCCGATCCCCCACGAACGGAATCGCCAGCACGAACAGCACGCACGCGCCCCCGGACGCGTACAGCAGCACCCGCTCGCGCATATCCGCCGGTCGAATCGGCTCCGGCACCACATACCGCTCGACCCCGCGCTGCGACCTGCGCCAATACCACCACCACAGGCACACCATGGTCATGGCGATCGAAAGCAGTTGCGGCAGCCACATTCTCGCCGCGAACCCGGTCGCGTCCAGCGCCACCCGGTCGGCCGCCAGCAGATTGGTCAGATTCGACACCGGCAGCAGCAAACCGGCCGTATTCGCCAGCCACAGCGTCGTCATGGCCAGCGGCAGCGGCGGAATCCGCGCGGGCACCGCCAGCGCGAGCATGACGGGCGTCCGCAATACCGCCGTGGTGTCCAGGTTCAGGACGGTCGTGGTGGTAGCCGCGAACAACACGCAGAGCAGGAACAATCCGGCATAGTTCCCGCCCGCGACGATCGCCAGCCGATGCGCGATCACATCGAACACCTTCGCCCGCCGCGCCAGATTCGCCAGCACGGTCACACTGCCCAGGAACAACAGCAGCGGCGCGATCCGCCGCATATTCGCCGCCGCATCCGCCCGCGGCAGCAATCCGGTTGCCACACAGAGCAACCCGACCACCAGCAGACCGATCCGCACCGTGTCCAGGACGCTGAGCCGCCAGCGCAGGACGATACGAGCCCGAGCGGAGGACGGGCCGGACTCCTGCTCTTCGGGCATTGGGAAATCTTCGCATGCTCGGGCGGGTCACGGGATACTGGACGGCGTGACGCTGTGGGGTGGGCGGGCGGCGCGGGTGCTCTTCACGAGTTATTCGCCGGCCGATGAACGGTGGGCTATCTGGCTGGCCTGGCAGCTGGAGCATGAGGAGGGCCGGTACCGAACGGTCTTATCGTCTTGGGATTTCGATCCGGGGACGAATTACGGGGACTTCATGCATCGGGGGGTGCGGGAGGCCGATCTGGTGGTGGCGATGCTGACGCAGAACTATGTGTCCTCGCGGCACGCCAATCAAGAGTGGCAGTCCGCCTTGGATGTGGATCCGGGGAAGCTGCTGGCCATTCGGGTCAGTGACTGTTCGCTGGAGTGGCTGCCCTCCGGGGTCGGGTGCCTGGATCTGCTCGGTATCGGGGATGCGGGCGAGGTGCGGCGGCTGGTGCTGGACCGGGTCGAGCGCATGCTCTCGGAGCAGCGGCCGACTGCCCCGGCCGCTGGCCTTCAGCCCCGACGGCGGCACCGTGGCCATCGGCTGCGATTCCGGCAGCGTGGTGGTCTACGGCGCCGATACCGGCCGGACGCTGCGCACCCTGCACGGCCATCGGGACCGCACCTTCGCGGTGGCCTACACCGAGAAGGTGCTGGTCACCGGTTCGGCCGACGGCACCGTGCGGATCTGGGACGCCGCCAGCGGCGCGATCCGAAAAGTGCTGTCCGGACACGAGCGCTGGCCGTGGCCGCTCGAAACCGATACCGCGGGAACACTGCTCGCGACCGGTGACGCGGCGGGCACGCTGCGGCTGTGGGCGCTCCCCGACGGCGAGCAGGTGCACGAGTTCCCGCCGCCGGGCGGGGTGCCGCAACGCGTCTACAGCATCGCCTTCCACCGCGATCGGGTGGCCGCCGTGTATCACGATGGCGCGGTGCGGATCTGGCAGCTCGCCACCGGCGCCGAGGTCGGCGGCTTCCAGGGCGCGGCCGGGCCGGTCCGGCGCGTCTGCTGGGATCCGATGGGCGCCCTGCTGGCGGCCGGGGGCGCGGACGCCGCCCTGGGCCTGTGGGATCCGGTGTCTTCAGCCCGGCCGCTCCGACGCAGCTGGTGACCGTCGGCAATGCCGGGCGGCTGCGGGTTTTCGATATCGAGGCGGACACCGCGGAACGCGATATCACCGTCGATTCCGCCCCGGTCTGGGCCATCGCCTACGACCCCACCGCCCGCTTCATCGCCACCGCCAATGACGACGACACCGTCACCCTGTGGACCCGCGAGACCGGCGGCGAGCACGCGGTCTGCGCCGAGCATCGGGGGCGGGTGCGCTCCATCGCCTTCGACGCGACCGGCGCGCGCATGGCCACCGGCTGCGACGACGGCCATGTCCGGATCTGGTCGGTGGAATCCGGCGAGCTGGTCCGGACCCTGTCCGATCCGGATTATCGGGGCGGCCCGGGCGGTCATCGCGTCTACGGGGTGGTCTTCCACGACGAGCGGCTGGCCAGCATCTCCTGGGACGGCACGGTCCGCATCTGGAGTCTGGCGGGCGGCCCGCCGCTGCACCGGCTGGACCTGCATCGCGGGCGGCTGTGGTGCGTGGCCGTGGATCCGGGGTCGGGTCTGCTGGCCACGGCGGGCGACGATCTGGTGATCCGGCTGTGGGACGTCACCACCAGCAGGCACCTGCACACCCTGCACGGGCATCGAAACCGGGTGCGCTCGTTGACCTTCGACCCCGCCGGGCGGCTGCTGGCCAGTGGCGGCAACGACGGCTCGATCATGCTGTGGTCCCTGGCGGAACCAGGTACGGCGCCCCGCCTGCGCGCCACCCTGCTCGGGCTGCCCGAGGGCTGGGTGGCGTTCACGCCGGACGGCCGCTACAAGACCGAGGGGCTGACCGCGGGCCAGTTCTGGCACGTGATCGGCATGTGCCGCTTCGAACCCGGTGAACTGGACCCGTATCTGGCCGAGATCTGCCAGATCGAGCCGGACGAGCCCCTGTGATGGGTGGCGGCACACCGCAATTCAATTGTTAGCTGGAGTAACAATCATCACGACGACAGGGGGAATAGACTCGCAGGATGGCAGGTAAGGCTTGCCGACACGCATGCAAACTGTGCGTGAAAAACCGCCCCGCCGGTGCTCCCCTGCTGGCCGTACCGGTCGGTGCACGCTAGGTTTCCGAGGGTGGCAGTGAGTCTGTTGGGGAAGGCCGGCCGCGCACCGGCCGCACAGGAATCAGGTTTCGCCGCGCATCAGGCCGGAGTCGATCGGCTGCTGGCCTCGTACCGGGCCATCCCGCCCGATGCGAACGTCCGCCTGGCCAAGAAGACCTCGAATCTCTTCCGGGCTCGGGCGCGCACCACCGCGCCGGGCCTCGACGTCTCGGGATTGACGCAGGTCATCGCCGTGGACCCGAAGGCCCGCACGGCCGACGTGGCGGGCATGACCACCTACGAGGACCTGGTCGCCACCACCCTGCCCTACGGGCTGGCGCCGCTGGTGGTGCCGCAGTTGAAGACCATCACCCTGGGCGGCGCGGTCACCGGGCTGGGCATCGAGTCCACTTCCTTCCGCAACGGTCTGCCGCACGAATCGGTGCTGGAGATCGACGTGCTCACCGGGGCCGGGGAGATCATCACCGCGACCCGGGACGGCGAGCACGCCGATCTGTTCCGCGGATTCCCGAATTCGTACGGCACACTGGGGTATTCGACGCGGCTCAAGATCGAGTTGGAAAAGGTTCAGCCCTTTGTCGCGCTGCGGCACATCAGGTTTCACGACCTGCGGGAACTGGAAGCCGCCATGGTCGCGATCATCGCGGACCGCGCCTGGGACGGCGAACCGGTCGACTACCTCGACGGCGTGGTCTTCACCGCCGACGAGAGCTACCTGGTGCTGGGCCGCCAGACCGACGAGCCCGGCCCGGTCGGCGACTACACCGGCCAGGACATCTTCTACCGTTCCATCCAGCACGACGCGAAGCAGCCCAAGCGGGATCGGCTGACCATTCACGACTACCTGTGGCGCTGGGACACCGACTGGTTCTGGTGCTCACGGGCTTTCGGAGCGCAGAACCCGAAGATCCGGCGTTTCTGGCCCCAGCGGTACCGGCGCTCGAGCTTCTACTGGAAGCTCATCGCGCTGGATCACAAATACGCGATCGGCGACAAGATCGAAGCGCGGCACGGGAATCCGCCGCGCGAGCGGGTGGTGCAGGACATCGAGGTCCCCATCGAGCACACCGCGGATTTCGTGGAGTGGTTCCTGCGCGAGATCCCGATCGAGCCGATCTGGCTGTGCCCGTTGCGATTGCGGGACGGCGAGGGCGAACGCCCCTGGCCGCTGTATCCGCTGGAGCCCGGCCGCACCTACGTCAATCTTGGCTTCTGGTCGGCGGTTCCGACCGTGCCGGGACAGCCCGAGGGCGCGGCCAACCGCGCCATCGAGCGCAAAGTGTCCGAACTGGACGGTCACAAATCCCTGTATTCGGACGCCTACTACGACCAGGATGAGTTCGCCGCCCTCTACTACGGCGGCAGCACCTACTCCTCCCTCAAGAAACGCTACGACCCGGATTCTCGTCTACTGGATCTGTATTCGAAGGCGGTGCAACGCAAGTGACCACATTCAAGGATCGTTCCGAGGTGTTCGCGGAGCTCGGAACCAAACTCAGCATTGCCGAGATCTTCGAGACCCTGCTCGACGGCCCCGTGCCCATCCGGCTGAGCTGTTACGACGGCAGCACCGCCGGACCGCAGGACTCGGAGTTCGGGCTCGAGATCCTGACCCCGCGCGGGGTCAACTACATCGCCACCGCGCCGGGCGATCTCGGCATGGCCCGGGCCTACATCTCCGGCGATCTGGCCGTCACCGGCGTCGCCCTGGGCGACCCCTACGAGCTGCTGAAGGCCATGGCGGGCATGACGTTCCGCCGCCCCACCGCCATGCAGCTGGTCGTCATCGCCCGCTCGCTGGGCTGGGAGCTGCTCAAGCCGGTCGCCCCGCCGCCGCAGGAGGCCATGCCGCGCTGGCGGCGCATCGCCCTGGAAGGGCTGCGGCACAGCAAGACTCGCGACGCCGAGGCCATCCACCACCACTACGACGTCTCCAATACGTTCTACGAGTACGTGCTGGGCCCGTCCATGACCTACACCTGCGCGACCTACGAGGATCCGGCCTGGACCCTGGAAGAGGCCCAGGAGAACAAGTACCGCCTGGTCTTCGAGAAGCTGAATCTGAAGCCCGGCGACCGGCTGCTCGATATCGGCTGCGGCTGGGGCGGCATGGTGCGCTACGCCGCCAAGCAGGGTGTCAAGGTCATCGGCGCGACCCTGTCGGCCGAGCAGGCCGAGTGGGCACAGGCCAAGATCGCCGAGGAGGGCCTGTCCGACCTCGCCGAGGTGCGCCACTCCGACTACCGCGACGTGCGCGAGGGCGACTTCGACGCGGTGTCCTCCATCGGGCTCACCGAACACATCGGCGTGCACAACTACCCGGCCTACTTCGAGTTCATCAAATCGAAGCTGAAGGTCGGCGGGCTGTTCCTGAACCACTCCATCACCCGGCCGGACAACACCCGGATCACCAAGGCGGGCGACTTCATCGACCGCTACGTCTTCCCCGACGGTGAGCTGGCCGGCTCGGGCCGCATCATCACCGAGGTCCAGAACGTGGGTCTCGAGGTGCTGCACGAGGAGAACCTGCGCCAGCACTACGCGCTCACCCTCGCCGAGTGGTGCGACAACCTGGTGAAGAACTGGGACGCGGCCGTGGCCGAGGTCGGCGAGGGCACCGCCAAGGTGTGGGGGCTGTACATGGCGGGCTGTCAGCTCGGGTTCGAACGGAATGTGGTGCAGCTGCACCAGATTCTGGGCGTCAAGCTCGGTGCCGATCAAGTCTGGACGGCACCGCTGCGCCCGTGGTGGAAGGCATAACAACTCTCGTAGCTCTCAGGGGTTCCCCCTGAAACCCCCGAGGCCCACAACCGGAATGCCCAATCTGGCTGTCAGCCACGGGAATGAGGAGGTGAAGGCCGCAGCGGCGAACTGCCAGGTGTGCCCACCGACGGTGGTGTACACCGTGCAGTCGATGCCGACCTTGCGGCCCTCATCGCACAGCTGCCCGGCCGCGCCCTCCTCGTCGGTGTCCATGACGCCGTCGCGGCCGCCTTTGCCGATCCGTTCCTCGGCCACCTTCGGCTGGCCGGGATAGCGATTCTGCTGCCGGCCATTGGCATTGGCGTCATTGCCGTTGCTATTGCGCTTGGGCGCGGTCAGGTCGTCGAAGAGGCCGACGACATCGGTGTACGGCCCGTGCTGCGCCATCACCGTCTGCGGGTCGAATTGCGCCCAGGCGTCGGCGTTTCCGCCGTAGAGGCGCTTGATGGTCTGCTCCTTGGTGCCCGCCGTCGGCCCCAGGTCACCGGCGATATCGACGAAGGTGCCGAACTGCTCCGGGTGCATGACGGCCAGATCCACCGCGCAGGTGCCGCCCATGGACCAGCCGACCACGGCCCAGCGCGCCGGGTCCTTCGCCACCCCGAAGGCCGACTCCAGATAGGCCGGAACATCATTGACGAGGTGGTCGGCGGCATCACCGCGCGGGCCGTTCACGCACTCGGTGTCGTTGTTGAAGCTGCCCCCGGAGTCCACGAAGACCAGCACCGGTGTCACGCCATTGTTCTTCGCGGCGAAATCGTCCACGGCGGGCATGATCTGGCCGCTGCGCACCCAGTCCGCCGGGGTATTGAATTCGCCGCCGATCATCATGACCGTCGGCAGCGCGGGCGGCCGGTCGCCGGCGAACCAGGCGGGCGGCAGGTACACGTATTCGCTGCGATGGCGGAAGTCGCTGCCGGACTCCGGAATATCCACCTCGACGATCCGGCCGGAACCCACATCGGTATCGCGCAGCCCCGCCAGTTCGTCCTGATCCACCTGATGCGGCAGCGGATCGGCATTGGCCGCATCCCACGCCGCCTGCACCGTCGGGTAGTAGCCGACCCACTGATTGAGCACCACGCCCGTGTACAGCAGGGCCGCCGGCACGGCCAGGATCGCCGCCGTGCGCTGCCACCACGCCCCGGTCCACAGCCCGAGGATCGCGGCCGCCAGTCCGGCCCCCGTCGCACCCACGCAGGCCCACAGCAGCACCGGAGCCGGATCCGAGGCCAGCCCCTGATTGTCGGTGTAGGTCCACGCCGCCCAGGCTGCCGCGCCGCCCGCCGCCGCGCACACCGGCATCCACAGCAGCCACCACCGCCGGGTGAACCGCGCGAAAGCCAGCACCAGCAGCAGCACCGCCACGAATGCGGCCACCTGCGGCACCCACCCGTGCAGCAGTGAAATCCCGTGGTGGAAGCCCGGATACCCGGTCCGGGCCGCCGGGGCCCGCGGCGCGGGCGGCGGGCCGAGCGGCGGAGACTGCACCCCGAAGGGAAGCGACGGCATCGGCTCGCGGGGTGAGAACACGACGGCGATTGTCGCCGCTGTTCCTCGGGAAACGCTGTGAATCAGCTCCGCGAAGGCTGATCGACCGCGCTACAGCAGCGAGTCCAGGAACCGCCGCGGCACCTCCCGCCCTTCCACGTCCGCGCCCAGCGGCATCTCGTGCCGCAGTGTGCGCAGGATATTGAGCACGCCCGGCCCGGCATCCAGCAGCGGCCGCGACCAGCCCAGGGCCGCACAGCGAATCACCACCGGCGTCAGCACCGCGATGGATTCGCCCAGCCACCCCGAGACCGAGAGGCACTCAGCCAGCAGCAGCGCGGAGTCGAGTTCGGCGCGGGGCCGGTGCTGTTCGCGAATGCGTGAGTGCAGCGCCCGCGCCCGTTTGACGGCCGTGTCGTCGGTGCCCAGCGGAGCCAGATCGTCGGCGGCCCGGTCCTCGCCGCGGTAGTGGCGGGCCAGCAGCGCCCGAATGGTGGCGATCTCCTCGGCCTCGGCGGCCAGGGCGGCGGCGCCCGTGGCATGGCGCAGGGCGCGGACCGGGGGGTCGGTGACCAGTCCGGCGGTCAGCGGATCCGCGGGCAGGCCCAGCCGGAAACGCTCGGCGCGGACCTGGGCGGCCAGCCGGACGAGCTTGCGCTCGGCCGCGATTCGAGCGCCCTCGTCGAGCCGGGCGGCCGCGGTCTCCAGGTCGCCGCGCACCGCCTTCACCCGGGCGCCGCCCACGAAGATGGTGACCAGGAAGTCGACCGGACCGACCCGGGCGGTGAGTTCGTGGCTCTGGTCCAGCAGCCGCTCGGCCCGGTCCAGATCGCCGCGGCGGTAGGCCACCTCGCCCAGCAGCGCGGCCGCCACCCGCACCGAGTGCGATCGGGAGCCCGCGCGGTCGCGGGCGGTGCGCCAAGCCTGCTCGAAATACCCGGTGGCGGCGTCGATATCGAGCTGCTCGTAGGCGGCGTCACCCTGCGCGCACAGTCCGAAGACCTCGCCCAGCGGGTCGGCCGAGCGGGCGTGATACGGCGCGGCCCACTCCTGCATGCTGCGCGCGCCCTCGAAGTCGAAGTCGCACAGCCGCACGAACGAGGCCAGATTCGCGGCCGTGGACACCGTCCAGGGCGGCAGCTCGTCGGCCAGCTTCAGGCATTCGGCGATCGTGTCCAGCACCCCGTCGGTGCGATCCCGGGCCACCTGGTCGGCGGCGGCCAGCACAGCGGCCTGGCAGCGCTGGTGCACCGCCTCGGTGTCGTCGTTGGAACTGCGCGCCAGCATGTTCGACAACCGGCCCAGCGCGGTGCGCGCCGCGCCCGACTGCTGCAGGTTCACATTCGCCCGGGCTAGCGCCATCAGCAGCTTGGAACGCGAGGCCACCTGCTGCACCGGCAGTTTCGACACCGTCCCGAACAGCGTGGCCAGCCGGGAGCTGTCGATCAGGTCCATGCCGCCCTTCTCGACCAGATCCAGCGCGTAGTTCAGATCGGTGGCGGCCAGCGCGTGATCCACCGACTGGCGGATCAGATTGTGCGCGGCGAACCAGCGGGACGCCTTGCCGTGCAACTTCTTCAGCTGCCCGGCACGGTCCAGGCGGGCGCGCAGCTGCTCGGCCATGATCGGCTGCATGCGATACCAGCTCGGATCCTCGACGAGCCGGTGCACGAACAGCTCCCGCGCTTCGGCCTGATCCAGCAGCTCGGCGGCATCCTTCGCGCCGGTCAGCTCCTCGGCCAGGGAGGCGTTCACCCGCTCGGGAACCGCTATGGCACTGAGGAATTCGAGCATGCGCGGCTCGATGGTGTCGAACACGTTCTCGGTCAGGTACTCGCGGATCGCCTGGTTGTCGCCGGAGAGCCCGGCGATCAGCCGATCCACGTCGCCCTCCGCCGCGTCCCGCGCTACCCGGTTGCGCAACGACAGCCCGGCCAGCTGGATCGCCGCGGGCCAGCCGTCGGTGGCGGTGTGGATCTGCTCCACCTGGCGATCGCTGAGCGGCAGGCCCATGCGCTCGATGAGCATCTGCCGGGCCTCGGGCGCGGTCAGCCGCAACTGCGGGGACCCGATCTCCACCAGTTCGTCGGCCACCTGCAGGCGGCTCAACGGCAGCCCGGCCCGCTCCCGGCTGGTGATCACGAAACGCAAATGGTGCGAACAATTGTCGAGCAGCGACTCCATGGCCCGCTGCGCCCCGGCATCGGTGATGCGATGCCAGCCGTCCACCACCACGACCACCTCGTCGCCCGCGGCCTGCACCTCGTCGATGAGCGCCGACACCGCGTACGGCACCGCCTCGGCGGGCCGCTCCTCCAGCAGTTGCTCCAGCCCGGCGCCGATCTCCGGGCGCACCTTGCGGATGGCTGCGATGATGTGGGCCAGCAGCCACACCTCGTTGTCGTCGTCGCGGTCGATGCCGATCCAGGCCACCGCGACCCCGCGCGCGGTCAGCTCGGCGCACCACTGGGCGGCCAGGGTGCTCTTGCCGAATCCGGCCGGGCCGTGGATCACCGCCAGGCGGCGCGGCCCGCCCGCGCGCAGGATCTCCAGCAGCCGGGGACGCGGCACCGGCTCCCGCGCCGGGGTCGGCGGCCGGAATTTCGTGACGGCCGTGGGCGGCAAGGTATTTCCGGTGGGCAGCGCATGTCCGGTGGGCTGGGACCGGGTGCCCGGCGTTCCCATGGGTCGCAGCGTCAGCGACGGACTGCGCGGCGCGGTCACCACCGTATGCGTCCGCTGGCGCGTATACGCCTGCGTGGCAGCGGAATCCGAGCCCTCCCCGGCCTGCTCCTCGCCGTCCAGCAGCGCCATCTCGTCCGGCACGTGCCCGTGCTCGCCCTGCACGGTGCGCAACAGGTCGCCGAATTCCACGGCGCTGCCCGGCCGATCGCCCGGGTCCGGCGCCATGGCGGCCTCGATGGCCGCCGCCACATCTGGCGGAATATCCAGCTCCCGCGGGTCCGGAACCGGCTGGCTGGTAATGCGCAGGAACTGGGCGATGACCTTCTCCCCCGCCTGGCGTTCGTAGGCGGCGTGCCCGGTCAGCAGGGCGAACAGGGTGGAGCCCAGGCCGTAGATGTCGGAGCGCACCGTCGGCTCGTCGCCCTTGAGCACCTCGGGAGCGGTGAAGGCGGGCGAACCGGTGATCAGGCTGGTGGAGGTGCGGAAACCGCCTGGGATGCGGGCGATTCCGAAATCGGTGAGCTGCGGCTCGCCGTAGCGACTGAGCAGCACGTTGGCCGGTTTCACGTCCCGGTGCAGCACCTGCGCGCGATGCGCGGTCTCGATGGCCCCCGACAGTTTCACCCCGACCCGCAGCGAGTCCACCCAGGACAGCGGCCCGCTGTCGCGCACCACCTGTTCCAGCGATCCCCGTGTGGCATAGGGCATCACGATGAAGGGCCGCCCGCTCGGCGTCACGTCCACCTGCAGGATGTCGACGATATTCGGATGGCCCGACAACCGTCCCATGGCATGTTCCTCGCGCAGGAACCGCTCCAGGCCGTCCTCGTCTATCTCGGTGGACAGCACCTTGACCGCCACCACCCGATCCAGGGACCGCTGGGCACAGCGATACACCACCCCGAACCCGCCCCGCCCGATCTCCTCCGCGTCGAACAACCCCATCGCGTCGAGTTCATCGGTAATGGCGATGGGAAGGTATGCCTGCGTGGAGTTTTCGGGAGGGGTCTGCTCACTCCGCGAGCCCCCTGGGCGCGCCTGTGGGTTCATCTGGACCACCTCGAACTGCCACCGTCCAACCGGAACGAGCGCGTACCGAACGTACGGGCTGTTTCCGGTGTTCTACCCGCGCCTATTCCAACGTAGCGCGGACTCCGGCCACGTGTGCATGATTCCGCACCCTTGCGGGCCGCTCGCCCCACCCCGTTCATACCCCGTCTATCGCAAAGACCCGGGCCGCGATAACGCGACCCGGGTCCTCGATTTCAAAGCCTCAGCGGGGTGACCGCCTCCGGCCTACTTGCGCAGCGAGGCCGGAACCTCGAACCGGCTGCCGAACTTGGCGGCCAGCTCGTCGGCACGGGCCACGAAGGCCTCCTGGCCGCCCGGGTAGCCCACGATGAACTGGTGGGTGCCACCGGTCCAAGCCGGGAAGCCGATGCCGAAGATCGAGCCGATGTTGGCGTCGGCGGTCGAGGTCAGCACGTTCTCGTCGAAGCACTTCTGGGTCTCGATGGCCTCGGCGAACAGCATGCGGTCCTTGAGGTCCTGCAGGGTGACACCCTCGGGCAGCGCGGTGGAGGTCTTGAAGGTGGAGCGCAGCTCCGCCCACAGACCGGTCGCCTTGCCGTCGACGTAGTCGTAGAAGCCCGCGCCGCCGGCCTTGCCCTTGCGGTCGAACTCGCCCACCAGCTTGTCGAGGATCTGCGCGGTCGCGCCGGAGGCGGCGTCGATTTCGCCACCGGCGGCCACGATGGCCTCGGCGGTCTCCTTGTAGATCTTCTGCATGGTGGTGAAGTTCAGCTCGTCCGACAGCTTCAGCGGTGCCGCCGGGTAGCCCGCCTGCAGACCGGCCTGCTCGATGGTCTGCGGGTCGACGCCCTCACCGAGCATCATGATGGCTTCGTTGATGAACTTGCCGATCACGCGCGAGGTGTAGAAGCCGCGCGAGTCGTTCACCACGATCGGGGTCTTGCGGATGGCGAGGGTGTAGTCGTACACCCGGGCCAACGCCTCGTCGGAGGTCTTCTCGCCCTTGATGATCTCGACCAGCGGCATCTTGTCGACCGGCGAGAAGAAGTGGATGCCGATGAAGTCCTCGGCCCGCTTCACGCCATTGGCCAGCAGGGTGATGGGCAGGGTCGAGGTGTTGGAGCCGAGCAGCGCGTCGGCGTCCACGATGTCCTCGATCTCGCCGAAGACCTTGGCCTTGAGCTCCGGGTTCTCGAACACGGCCTCGATGACGAAGTCCACGCCCGCGAAGTCGGCCGCGTCGGCGGTCGGGGTGATGCGGTCCAGCAGGGTCTTGGACTTCTCCTCGGTGGTCTTGCCACGCGAGAGGGCCTTCTCCTCGAGCTTGACCGAGTAGTCCTTGCCGTGGTTGGCGGCCTCGATGGTGACGTCCTTGAGGACGACGTCGATGCCGGCCTTGGCGGTGACGTACGCGATGCCCGCGCCCATCATGCCCGCGCCGATCACGCCGACCTTCTTGATCTCACGCTTCGGCACGTCCTTGGGACGCGAACCGCCGTTGTTGATGTGCGACCGGTCGAAGAAGAACGCCTGGATCATGTTCTTGGCGACCGGGCCGGTCAGCAGGGACACGAAGTAGCGCGACTCGATCAGCGAGGCGTTGTCGAAGTCGACCTGGGCGCCCTCGACCGCGGCGGCCATGATGGCCTGCGGGGCCGGCATGTTCTGGCCCTTGAGCTGCTTGCGCAGGTTGGCCGGGAAGGCCGGGAGGTTGGCGGCCAGGGCCGGGCTGGACGGGGTGCCGCCCGGGATCTTGTAGCCCTTGACATCCCACGGCTGCACGCCGCCCTCGGGGTTGGCCTTGATCCACGCCTTGGCGGCCGGGACCAGCTCTTCCACGGAGGAGACGACCTCGTGGATGAGGCCGGTGGCCTTGGCCTTCTGCGCGTTGAACTTGTTGCCCTGCAGCAGAACACCCATCAGGCCGTTGGCGATGCCCAGCATGCGGGTGATGCGGGTGACGCCGCCACCGGCCGGGAGCAGGCCGAGGGAGACCTCGGGCAGACCCAGCTGCAGGCCCTTCACGTCGGCCGCGATGCGGTGGTGGGTGGCCAGGGTGATCTCCAGGCCGCCGCCCAGCGCCGCGCCGTTGATGGCCGAAACCACCGGCTTGCCAAGGGTTTCCAGGCGACGCAGGTCGCTCTTGATGAAGGTGAGCTCCTCCATGATGGCCGCGGCGTCCGCCTTGGTGGTCTGCATCATGTTCTTGAGGTCACCGCCGGCGAAGAAGGTCTTCTTCGCGGAGGTGATGACGACACCGGTGATGTCGTCCTTCTCGGCGACCAGGCGGTCCACGGTGGCCCGCATGGAGTCCTTGTAGAGCTGGTTCATGGTGTTGGCGCCCTGGTTCGGGTCGTCCATGGTCAGCACGACGATGCCGTCGGCGTCCTTTTCCCAGCCGATCATGTTCTCGGTCATAGTTTTTCGTGTCTCCCTTGAGAAAAGTCTCTGTCGAATTCGGCGTGAGCGGGGCCCTACGTGGTTACGCAGGCTGCCGCCTCCGGGCCCTGACGCTCGCGCCGCTGGGCGTCAGACGCGCTCGATGATGGTGGCGACACCCATGCCGCCGCCGATGCACAGGGTCAGCAGGGCGTAGCGGCCGTTGCGGCGCTCCAGCTCGTCGACCATGGTGCCGAGGATCATGGCGCCGGTGGCGCCCAGCGGGTGGCCCATGGCGATGGCGCCGCCGTTGACGTTCAGCTTCTCGTCCGGGATCTGCAGGTCCTTCTGGAACTTCAGCACGACGGAGGCGAAGGCCTCGTTGATCTCGTAGAGGTCGATGTCCTCCGGCTTCAGGCCGGCCTGCGCCAGGGCCTTGTGCGCGGCCGGGGTCGGACCGGTCAGCATGATGGTGGCGTCCGCGCCGGAGGTGGCGGCGGCGACGATGCGGGCGCGCGGCTTCAGGCCCGAGGCCTGGCCGGCGGCCTCGTTGCCGACCAGCACCAGGGCGGCGCCGTCGACGATGCCGGAGGAGTTACCGCCGGTGTGAATGTGGTTGATCTTCTCGACGTAGGTGTAGCGCTGCATGGCGACGGCGTCGAAACCGCCCATCTCGCCGATGCCCTCGAAGGCCGGCTTCAGCTTGCCCAGGTCGGCGGCGGTGGTGCCGCGGCGCATGTGCTCGTCGTTGTCCAGCACGGTCAGGCCGTTGATGTCCTTGACCGGGACGACCGAGCGGGAGAAGTAGCCGTTGTCCCAGGACTCGGCGGAGAGCTCCTGCGAGCGGACGGCGTAGGCGTCCACGTCGTCACGGGTGAAGCCCTCGATGGTGGCGATCAGGTCGGCCGAGATGCCCTGCGGGACGATGTAGGCGTCGTAGCTGGTCTTCGGGTCCATGAACATGGCACCGCCGTCGGAGCCCATCGGGACACGCGACATGGACTCGACGCCACCGGCGATGACCAGGTCGTCGAAGCCCGCGCGAATGCGCGCACCCGCGAGGTTCACGGCCTCGAGGCCCGAGGAGCAGAAACGGTTCAGCTGCACGCCGCCGACGGTGTCGGGCAGGCCCGCGGTCAGCACGGTGGTGCGGGCGATGTCCGCGCCCTGGTCACCGACCGGCGAGACGCAGCCAAGGATGATGTCCGAGATGCGATCCTCGTCCAGGTTCGGGAACCGGTTCCGCAGCTCCTCGACCAGACCGGTGGTCAGATCGATCGGCTTGACCGAGTGCAGCGCCCCGCCACGGTTCTTGCCGCGCGGGGTGCGGATGGCCTCGTAAATGTAGGCCTCTGTGGTCATATCGGAGTTTTCCTCTCTTGGGTGCGCCGTCACCGCGTTGTGCGGAGCGGCCGCGGGTAACCTCGCCGACCGGCCTTACGGTCCGATCGCCTAGACGCTGTACAAACAGCGTCCCGAGCAGGCTTGTTGACGCTCCAGTAGCCCGTACGCCTGGGCATACCCTAGAACCTCGCGAAACCGATACTCACGGCCACCCGATCATAGTACCGAACTATGCGAACTCCGGTTAACTTAATCTGCCCCGCAGGCGAACTGTCAACCCTCGAGAGGTGTGGCCCCCAACTCCGACCGCAAAAGCGCTAGGGCCACCTCATCCGGGTCGCGGCGCTCCTCCGGAGGCACCGGCTTGGCCGACTCCTCCAGCATCTCCCGCTCCTCCTCCGGCGTAGTAGCAGGTGGGACGCCGTCATAACCTACCGGCGAGTAGTCCCCCGGCCCCGGATCATCCGGAAGGTCCGGCCCGTCAGGCAGCGGAATATCGTCCTCCGGCGGCGCGAACCGCGCGGCACCGGAGTCGAACGGATCCCCGCCCGCCGGACCCGAATCCGCAGGCGGCGTCGCGGGCTGCGCGGGCGCCGCCGGCGCCGCGGGTGCGGGACTCCCCCACCCGCTCGGCGCGGGTTCGGCCACCGGGGCCGCCGCCGCGGCCTTGGCCTGACTCGGCCGCGAGAACTTCTGCGCCGCCTTCTTCGGCGCGGCAGGCGCGGGCGCGGCAGCGGCGGGCCCCCGACCGGCAGCCACCTGCACCGCACCACCCGACCCGGCCCCGCCGACCTCCCACTTCACCCCGTGCTCACGCCCCAGCACGGCCTTGACCGCCGACTGCACCGCCTCCAGGTACTGCGGCTGCGACAACCGCTGCGCCAGCGGCGCGTGCTGATGCGCGAAGACAATCGTCTCCCCTTCGACCCGAGCCACACTCGCCCCGGACAACAGCGCATGCACCGCCGCCCCGAACTCCCGCACCTTGGCCCGAATATCCGCCCACGCCGCCTCGATCTCCGCCAGCACGGCATCGCCCCCGGCGGCGGGGACCTCGACCGCAGCGACCGCGGGCTCGGCGGCGACGGGAGCGGCAGGCTCGGCGGCGACGGGAGCCACAGGCTCGGCGGCAACTGGATTCGGGTGGGAAACCGGCTGCACCGCAGCGGGTTCGAGCGACACTGGGGCGGACGGCTCCGATGCCGCGACAGGGGCGGAAACCTGCGGTGCCGCCTGTTCCACCGACGCCTCGGGCGATACCGGCTCGCGGTCCGCTGCCGTGGCACCGGCCGAAAGCTGTTGCGCGGCTGCCCGTTCCGCCGGATGCGCGGCGCTGACCTGGCGTACCGCGGCGGGAGCGGCGAGCCCCTGCGGCGATTCGATCATATCGGGCGCAGTAGCGGCTTCCGGCGCGGCGACCATCGGGGCAGCGGCCGGTTCGGCGCTCGGCTGGGCCACGAGCGCTGAGGCTTCCGCCGCAGGCGCTGAGGTTTCCGCAGCCGGAGCAGTTTCCACAGTCGGAGCGCCTGCGGTGGGACCGAGTTCCGGCGGCCGGACCGTGGTGTTACCCGATGCGGCTGAAGCCGCGGGAGCCGCGACATCGCTGGACGCCGCGGCCGATTCCGTTGCGGGCGGCACAGATTCGGTCGGTCGCACCGGAGGCTGCGAGGCGGAATTCGCTGCAGCCGACGCGGGCGGCACCTGAGTTACCGGCGCGGGCGCCTGATTTGCCGGTGTCGGTGCCTCAGTTACCGGGGCAGGTGCCTGAGCGACCTGCGCGGATGCCGTTTCGGCAACGGGAGACACTGGTGCGCCGGACTTTTCGGCGCGCATGGCGGCCAGAGCCGCAGCACCGCGACGGCCCTGAGGTGCGGCGGCGGCCGCGGAGGCGGCCGGGGTCGCGGGGGCCTGCTGCGGAGCGACCTGGGCATGCTGCTGGGCGGGTGCGGCCTGCCGCGGGGCGGAGGTGATTGTGCCGCCGGCGATTCCGCGTTCGAGTTGTTCGAGGCGTTGGAGGGTGGCGGTTTCGGCGGTGGAGGCTGCCGGGAGGAGCATGCGGGCGGCGATCACCTCGAGGAGGAGGCGGGGGTTTGTCGCGCCGCGCATGTCGCCGAGGCCCTCGTGCAGGAGTTCCGCGTGGCGGGCCAGGGTGGCGGGACCGAGGCGCTCGGCCTGGGCGTGCATGCGGTCGATGACGTCGCCGGGGCCGGTGACCAGGTTGCGGTCGGTGGCGTCGGGGACGGCGCGCAGCAGGATGAGGTCGCGGAGGCGTTCGAGGAGGTCGGTGGCGAAGCGGCGGGGGTCGTGGCCCGCCTCGACCACGTGGTCGATGGTGCTGAAGAGGGCCGCGCCGTCGGAGTCGGCGAGGGCGTCGATGGCGTCGTCGATGAGGGCGACGTCGGTGACGCCGAGCAGGGAGACCGCGCGGGGGTAGGTGACGCCCTCGGGGCCCGCGCCCGCCAGCAGCTGGTCGAGGACGCTGAGGCTGTCGCGCGGGGAACCGCCGCCCGCGCGAATCACCAAGGGGTACACCGACTCCTCGACCTGCACGTTCTCCTGATCGCAGATCTTGCCGAGCAGGCCGCGCATGGTGGCGGGCGGCAGCAGCCGGAAGGGGTAGTGGTGGGTGCGCGAGCGGATGGTGGGCAGCACCTTGTCCGGCTCGGTGGTGGCGAAGACGAAGATCAGGTGGGCGGGCGGCTCCTCGACAATCTTGAGCAGCGCGTTGAAGCCCGCGGTGGTGACCATGTGCGCCTCGTCGACGATGAAGACGCGGTAGCGGGACTCGGCCGGTGCGTAGAAGGCGCGGTCGCGCAGTTCGCGGGTGTCGTCCACACCGCCGTGGCTGGCGGCGTCGAGCTCGATGACATCGAGGTTGCCGGAACCGCCCGGGCCCAGCGCCACGCAGGACGAGCAGACCCCGCACGGCTTGGCGGTCGGGCCCTGCACACAGTTCAGCGAGCGCGCGAGAATGCGCGCGGACGAGGTCTTGCCGCATCCGCGCGGACCCGAGAACAGGTACGCATGACTGATCCGCCCGGTGTCGAGCGCGATACTCAGGGGATCGGTGACGTGCTCCTGACCCACCACTTCAGCGAACGTTGCCGGTCGGTACTTCCGGTACAGAGCCACGGGGGAAGGTTACCGGCCCCCACTGACACGCAGTGATTCGCTGTCGAGCCATCCGTATTGTGACGTAACTCACATGCAATCCGAGGCTCGGTAGATACCGACCGGACTGGACTCGAAACCCTGCCTGATCTTTTCAGCTAATTCTTAGCGTATTTTTAGAGAGGAATTGCCGAATGCGCCTCACCTGCAACATCACCAGATACAGACTTGCGTTCTGTTTCAACTCCACAGAGCGGACATAACGATCCGGCCAATCGATGCAGCAAGATCGCAATCGTTTAGCTACCGTGGACATCGGCAACTTCGGTAGCCAAACCTTCATCAGGTTGGTTGCCCCGGCCGGTCCCTCATCCCGACCGGGGCACAACCAAATCTCCCGGAGGAAATGCCCAAGTGCCGTCGCATGACCTCATCGCCACCGCCTGGCTCTCCAGTACCGAATTCGCCGGCGACAACGCCGCTGCCGGTCTGCTCAGCCGCGCCATCAGCCCGCACGATTACGACATCAAGCGCGATTCCCTACCGGTATCCGCCGCCGCCGATCCGGCCACCGCGGGCGCGATCCTGGAATTGCTGCAGCGCGGTCAGGTCCCGACCTTGGCCGCCATTCGCACCCTCATCGTGCAGAACGACATGCGAGCCGAGGCCGAGCGCATCGAGCGGCTGGGCCGCCGGGCGCAGCGCAGCATCGACGACTTCGGGCGGGCGCTGGCCAAGCTCACCGACGAATACTGGCTCGCGCACGGCACCGGACCCACGCGCCGCGACATTCTGCTCACCGAACCGATCATCGCGCTGATCCGCGACCGGGTGGGCGAGATTCCGCCGACCGCCATCAAGCATCTGTGGCTGATCGAGCGGGCCCAGCGCGCGGGCTGGATCGCCTACGACGCCACGCCCCGATCCCTGTGCGCCGGAAGGCGTTTCCATGCCGCGCGGTACGGAAACCGGGTGTCACTGCGGCCGGTGAACACCATCGGCACGCTGGTCGCGGCCTATCTGCGCGACCAGGTCGCCGAGCACGGACGGCCGCCGCGCTGGTCGGTGCTGGCCTACGAATTGCGCGACGACCGGGGTCGGCGCGTGTTCAACGACACAGCCGACGCCCGGGCCCAGCAGCAGTGGCTGGTGACCGCCGAGTGGATGGCGCTCGAGGACGGCAATCCGGTGCCCGGCCCGCGCGGATTGCGCGCCCTGGCCAAAAAGGTCAAGGAACGCCGCAGCTAGACGTGTTACGGGCAGGTGTCCGAACTCGAATATTTGTAACAGCGGCTTAACGTGAGGATTCGGTAACTTCCACGAAACGCGATCGCGCGTGGAAGGAGTTACCGAATGCCGACACCCCACCTCGACCCGGCGGCTACCGCCTGGCTGTTGGCCGCCACGGCGCTGGTGCTGTTGATGACCCCCGGGCTGGCGATCTTCTACGGCGGCATGGTGCGCTCCAGCGGTGTGCTCAACATGCTGATGATGAGCTTCATCTCGATTCCGCTGGTGACCGTGGCGTGGCTGCTGGGTGGATACAGCGCGGCGTTCGGAGATGACGCGGGCGGCGGAATCATCGGCGACCCGGGACATTTCGGGCTCGCCGGGATCGATCCGAACACACTGCACGTGGTCGATCAGAACAGCGGGGCCGCGGTGCCGGAGCTGTTGTTCGTCACCTTCCAGCTCACCTTCGCGATTCTGACCGTGGCCCTGATCAGCGGCGCGATCGCCGACCGCGCCAAGTTCTCGGCGTGGATGATCTTCGTGCCGGTGTGGGCGCTGATCGTGTACGCGCCGATCGCGCACTGGGTGTGGACGCCGGACGGCTGGCTCACCAAGCTGGGCGCGCTGGACTACGCGGGCGGCCTGGTGGTCGAGATCGCCTCGGGCGCTTCGGCGCTGGCCATGGCGCTGGTGCTGGGTCCGCGCGTGGGCTTCAAGACCGATGCCATGCGGCCGCACAATCTGCCCTTCGTGCTGCTGGGCGCGGGCCTGCTGTGGTTCGGCTGGTTCGGCTTCAATGCCGGTTCGGCCCTGGCCGCCAACGGCATTGCCGCGGCGGTGTTCCTGAAAACGCTGGTGGCGGGCTGCCTGGGCATGCTGGGCTGGCTGGTGGTCGAGGCGCGGCGCGACGGCAAGCCGACCACCTTCGGCGCGGCCTCGGGCGCGGTGGCCGGACTGGTGGCCATCACGCCGTCCTGCGGGTCGGTGACCACGATCGGCGCGGTGGTCGTGGGTCTGGTCGCGGGCGTGGTGTGTTCGTTCGCGGTGAGCTGGAAGTTCAAGGGCAACTACGACGATTCGCTCGACGTGGTGGGCGTGCACTTCATGGGCGGCATCATGGGCACGCTGCTGATCGGCCTGCTGGCCTCCGCGGTGATGACCGGCGGCGCCAAGGGCCTGTTCTACGGCGGCGGGCTGGGCCAGCTGGGCAAGCAGGCCGTCGGTGTGATCACGGTGGCGGCCTTCGCCTTCGGGGTGACCTACCTGCTGGGCAAGGTGCTGGACAAGACCATCGGTTTCCGGATCACCAAGGAGGACGAGGTCGGCGGTATCGACTTCGCACTGCACGCGGAGACCGCCTACGCCGAGGGCGTGCACGGGCACGCACCGCACCGGGCGGGCAAGCCGTTCGACCACTGAGCGGTTCCCCGAATGTCACGAGCCCCGTCGCGAAAGCGGCGGGGCTCGAGTTCCTTCCGGGTCAGTTCACCTTGCTCGCGGAAACGCTGAAGGTGTTGCACTGCATGGCGCGGTCCTTGTCGTAGCCGATCTCGACCCAGCCGCCCATGTTCTGCGCGGTGCCGTGATCGCGCATATCGCCGGGCGCGTCGCCGCGGTGGTAGGCGTCATTGCGGGCCACGCCGATCTGGGCGGTGGTGAGCGAGCCGCCGTTGTTCGAGGACGACAGGTACATGCCGTCGAAGCACTGGGCCTGAAGTTCGGTGCGGCGCGACAGTTCCAGGCCGAGATCGCTGCGCGCGCCCGCGTCCCGGCGCTGGTTGTGCACCTTGCCGAGAATGCCCGCCTGAGCCTGGACGTGGTGGCCGTATTCGTGGGCGAAGACCGACAGGTAGACCACCCAGTTGTTGCCGAACAGATCGGTCTGCAACTGGCTGATCGGCATATAGATGGTCGTATCGGCCGAGCAGTAGAAGGCCGCGAAGTTATTGCTGCTGCCCGTGCACAGGGTGGTGATGCCCTTGGTGTCGGCCGAGACCTTCAGCTTCGGTTCCTCGAACGGCAGATTCATCTTGTCGAACAGCGGTTTCCACGCCGAGTGCAGGCAGTCGGCGGCGGTTTCGAAGAATTTCCGCGCCACGTCGACCTGGGTACCCCATTGCGTATAGGCGCATTTGGCGGGCAGCAGGGTGTAATCGGCATTGGTGAGCAAGGGATTGTTCGCGGTCTCCTGCACGCCGCGATTCTCGCTGCCGGAATCACCGGAGTAAGTCGTCTTGACGTTCGAGCCCGCGGTGACCGTATGCAGCCCGGTCGTGATGGCCGAGCGCAACAGTACGGCGGCGACCACCAACACCAGGATCGTCAGCAGGGCCCCGACGCGGCCGCGGCGCGGCGGCGCGGGACGGACCATCGGAATGGCGCCGGTCGGCGGCGCGACCGCGGGCGGCGGCATCGGCGCGCGATAGCCGGGTGCGGCCTGGCCGTAACCGGACGGCGGCGGAAAGCCTTGCTGCGGTGGATAACCCGGTCGGGGTGCGGCACCGGGCTGTGGATAACCGGGGCGGGGCATACCGGGCTGCTGTGGATAACCGGGCTGCTGTGGATAACCGGGTCGCTGCGGTGGATACCCCGGCGGGTTTCCCTGCGGGCGCTGCGGCGGCACCGCCGGAAAGCCCTGCGGCGACGCCGGGAACTGCGGATTGCCTTGCGGCGGGTAGGGATTGCCCGGCGGCTGATGGGGATTGCCTTGCGGCGGCTGGTTTCCGCGCGGGCCCCGACCCGGGGGCGTCGATCCGTGATCGGACGGTGGGCGAGTCATCCCCCGCACCCCCTCGTTCCTCAGAGATAACCTGCCGGCTCCATAGACCTGCGACTTGCCGCTGAGGAAGGATAGCAAGCTGGCTAGAGTAGCCAGTCATGCAGATTTTTCGGGGGGCCGCTCTCGTCGCGCTGCTGCTCGCGATGGCGGGTGTGGCGGCGCCGGCCGCGCGGGCGCAGTCGGCCGGTGTGGATATCACCGCCGATGTGAATCTGGGCGATGACGGACTGCTGCGGGTCACCGAGACCGTGAAAGTGCCCGAGGGCGGCGAGTTTCGGCAGATCGTGCCGCTGCGGGTGCGGGTGGGCTCGGGGGTGCAGCGCAATTTCGAGGTCACCGAGGTGTCCGCCGACGGGGACGGCGAGGCGAAGGTGGCCGACGACCGGTTCAGCATTACGGCGCGGCCCGGTTCGGCGACCTTCAAGTACACAGTGCACAACACCGTCACCGATGCCACCGGCGCGCAGGTGTTCCAGTACACCGGGGTGCTGAACACCGATGTGGCGTCGATCAATGTGACGGTGTCGAGCCCGAGCTTCCGCATGGGCGTCACCAAGTGCACCATCGGCCCGCCGGGAAATCCCCAGGACTGCACCGATATTCGCGTCGAGCCGGACGGTTTCGCGCATCTGGAGAAGACGGATCTGCACAAGGGCGACATCCTGGATGTGACGCTGCAGCTGCCGCCGCACACAGTCAAGGCCAATGCCGATGTCCGCGATGACAACGCACCCGGCGTGTTCTCGCTGACCGCCCCGGTGTTCGCCGCCTTCGCGGCGCTGCTGGCGGCGCTGGCCGCGGCGGCCGGTTACGTGGTGTGGTCGCGGCGTTCGGGTCCGGCCGGGACCGAGGTGCTGGATCCGCTGGTGCGCACCGGTGATCGCGTCGAGTTCACCTCCCCGGACGGCATGCTGCCGAGCACGGCCGGGCTGTTGCTCGACGGCCACGCCGACGTGCCGGACATGGCGGCCACGGTGGTGGATCTGGCGGTGCGCAACTATCTCGGGGGGAGTGCGGCCGGCGAATCGGATTGGCGCTTCGCCCGGTTGAATCCGCCCGACGGCCAGTTGACCGCCTACGAGCGCACCGTCTACACGGCCCTGATCCCGGAGGGCGCGGATTCGGCGCTGCTGTCCGAGCGCCGGGGCCGGATCGATGCGCGGGCCGTGCGCACCGCGCTGATCGACGACGCGGTGGCGGCCGGGGTATTCGTCGACCGGACCCGCCGCGGTATCGAATTCTGGCTCGGGGCGGGCCTGATCGCGCTCGGTGTGATCGCGACCGTGGCGCTGGCGCTGGGCCCGCAGCGACACGCGCTGGTCGGGGTCGCCATTGCCCTGGGCGGGGTGGCGGCGGTACTGCTGCCCCGCTATCTGCCCGCCCGCACGGCGCTGGGCCGGGAGCTGACCGGGCAGGTGCGGGCCATGCAGCGCGGCCTGGACGCGATTGCGCCGCAGCGGGTTCCGGCCGCGGATCAGGAGCTGGTGTTCTCCCGGGCGCTGCCGTTCCTGGTGGCCGCGCGCCGGGGTGACCAGTGGGTGCGCACTTTCCGCGAACTGGATCCGACCGCGGACGGCAGTCCGGGCCTGTACTGGTTCGGCGGCTTCGAGGACGATCGCCGGTTACACCGATTCGGTGCGCACTTCCCGTATTTCATCACCGCCGTCGAGGGTCTGTTCCGACCCGCCGACCAGCGCTGAAAAGCGGGGACCGACCGATACACCGACCGATGTACGGGACGCGGAGGTCCGATATTGTCGCGTCGTGAGCAATCTCTCAGCAATAGAGCGGGCCACGCCAACATTCCCAGCGGTCCCATGATCGATCGCCATCTGACACTGAACGCCCAGAATCTCAGCTATCCAACAGCTATCCGCAATACCGATGCCGGATTCGGGCGGGCGGTCCGAGTGCGGACCACCGCGCTGCGCCAGGAGTTCCTGACGCAGCATCCGCAGGCGGTGCTGGCCGACGTGGCCTGGTGTTCGCGGGCCATCGCCGGTTATCTCAGCCTGGACGATCCGCACGGCGATTCCGCTCCGCTGCGGCAGGCGGCGGCGGATGCGGCCGCGGCGCAGACGGCCCGGCTGCGCTCGGTCGCGCGGCCCGCCGGGCAGGAGCCGATCGAGGTGACGCTCGACGGCACGGCGTGGGTGGTGCCCGCCGGGGGCGGTGCGGTCGTGCCGCCGACGGTGGCGGATCTGCTGAACGGATTGTGGCCCGCGCTCGTCACCCGCGACCGGGAACAGCTGGCCCTCCTGCTGGGCGCGCCCGGCGCTCCGGGCTACCCACTGGCGGCGACCGCCCGCACCGGGCACCCGGCCGAAGCCTGCCTGTACCTGTGGGCCGATGCCTGGCAACGGGTGTGGACCGGCGACCCGGCGGCGGAGACGGTCATCGTGGACGGCATCGAGGCCGCGGTCGACGCCCAATCCCTCGCCGCCGACGACTACGCGCTGACCATCGCCTACTCCGCGCTGTGTCTGCTGGACGCCGTATTGCGCGGCGAGGCAGCCGAATTCGAGACCGCACTGGTGGAGGGACTGGAGTTCCATCGGCGATTCTGGGACACTCCGCAGCGGTGGCTGGATCCGGAGGGCTTCATCGCCTGGCCGCTGCTCGCGGTCACCTGCCTGGCCGTGGATCGGGGCCTGCGCCCGAGCCTCACCCCCGCGTATCTGCCCCCGGGATTGCTGTACGGCTTCCATTCGGCGCGATCGCAATGATACTTTGATCCCATGTCTGCCAGTCGCCCACTCTCCGCGCCGCGGGTCACCTATGTGACCGTCGCGCTGGGCGTTCGGCTGCCGCGGCAACGGGAACTGTGTTGTCCCCGCCGTTCCGCAGCCGAGTTCTGAGCCCGATCCGTCAGGGGCCACCGCCCCGTTGTATCCGGGTTCCTCGCTGCACAGCTGATACCTCCGTGTAGGCATTCGTCCCCCTGTCGACAGGTGGGACCGCAGCAAGGATTCCAAAAGTGTCCAGCCCCACACTCGAACGTCCCCACAGTTCCGGCTCCGTCGCCGCCCGGCTGGCTCCGGCCCGCCCGGCCGTGCCGCCGGAGCTCCGCATCACCGACAATCCGGCGGCCGCGGTCCTGCGCGCCGCCACCCGCGGCCCGATCTTCCGCGATATCGCGGCGCAGGCCACGGGTCTGAGCATCGCGACCGTGAATCGCCAAGTGTCCGCGCTGCTTTCGGCCGGACTGCTGCGCGAGCGCGCCGACCTGACCGCGTCCGGCGCGGTGGGCCGCCCGCGCGTGCCGTTCGAGGTCGACACCGACTCGTACGTGACGCTGGGCGTGCACATCGGCTTCACCGTCACCCGCATCGTGGCCGCGGACCTGTCCGGCCGCATTCTCGGCGGGCTCGAGATCGCCACGCCCCAAACGACTCAGGACGCGGCGCTGACCATCGTGGCCCGCAGCGCCAAAGCGTTCCTGGACCGGCTGCCGCGGCGGCGGCCGCTGTGGACCGGCGTGGCGCTGGCCGGGCGGGTGGATCCGGCCGCGGGCGTGGTGGATCATCCGCGCCTGGGCTGGCAGGCCGCGCCGGTGGCGGCGGTCTTCAGCAGTGTGCTGGATCTGCCGGTCTCGGTGTCGACGCACGTCGAGGCGATGGCCGCGGCCGAGTTGCTGCTCACCCGGGAGCCGGGCGAGGAGGCGCGGCCGGGCAGCAGCCTGTTCGTGTACGCGCGCGAAACCGCCGGTGTGGCAGTGACTTTGCACGATCGGGTGCACACCCCCGCGAACGGCCCGGGTTCGATCGCGCACCTGCCGACCGGCTCGGACGCGGATTGCACCTGCGGCCGGCGCGGCTGCTTCGAGGCCGCGGTCGGAGAGCGCGCCCTGCTGGAGCGCGCGGTGCGCAAGGGCGTGCTGCCCAAGCCGGAGGCCCCGCGCCGCCCGGCCGTGACCGATCTGTACCGGGCCGCCGACTCCGGTAATGCCGCAGCCCGGGACCTGCTCCTCGAGCGGGCCGAAATCCTCGGGCGCACAGCGGCTCTGGTGCGAGACATGTTCAATCCGGACCGCGTGGTCCTGGGCGGTCAGGCCTTCACCGGCTGGCGGCCGGGGATGGAGCGGGTGGCCAAGGCGTTCGCGGAGTCGACCACGCTGCCCGCGGCCGACCTGCGGATCAGCCGATTCGGCGGCCGGGTGCAGGAATTCGCGGCGGCGGTGACCTCGATCAGCGTGTTCTACGCCGATCCGCTCTCGGCCATGCGCCGCGCCACCCGTACCACTCGCTGACGCGTCGAACGACGAAATCCCCGCCTGGTGTGTCCCGGCGGGGATTCTCTTGTGGCGCAGTGGTTCTCGCGTCGAAGAGGGCCGGGCCGGATAGTCCACGATCCGGCCCGGCCCCGGGTTCCGCCGCACGCGAGGCCCATTGCGTGCCGCGGGGTCCCGCCACCCGCCCCGGAGTCCCCTTCCGGGCGGGCGGCGGGGTCTCAGGCGGCGCGCACCTGCGGGGTCAGCCCCCACTCGCGAGCCAGCAGCCGGTGCGAGTTCAACCGGTCGGCGTGGTCGAAAGCGACACTGGTGATGAGGATTTCGTCCGCGCCGGTCAGCCTGCGCAGGGCGTGCAGGCGTTCGGTGACGGTGGCCGGGGAGCCGACGAACTGGGTGGTGACCCGGTCGTCGACGAGGCGGCGCTGCTGATCGGTCAGCGGCGGCGCGGTGGCGGGGTCGAGATATTCGGCGGCGCCCGCCCCGCTGCGAATGCTGTAGACCCAGTGGCCGTAGCTGGACGCCAGATGCTGTGCGGTGGCATCGTCCTCGGCCACCACCACGTCGGCGGAGACCACCAGATACGGCCGCGGGAATCGGGCCGACGGCCGGAACGCCGCCCGGTATGCCTCCACGGTTTCGACGATGGTGCCCGGGGAGACGTGGTAGTTGGCCGCGAAGGGCAGGCCCAATCGCCCTGCCAGCCGGGCGCTTTCGCCGCCGCTGCTGCCGAACAGCCAGAGCTGGATGTCGGCGTGCTCCCCCGGGACCGCGTGCAGCTCGACGCCCTCGGGGCTGACGTAGGTGCCGTCCAGCAGCGCGCCGATGTCCTCGACCTGGTCGGTGTAGGGCAGCGGCTGCGCGCCCGGCAGGTGCAGCGCCCCCAATCCCGCCTTCACCCTGGAGAAGTCGAGCAGCTGACCCGGGAAGAAGGGCGGCGGGATGATCACGCCGTCGCGCACCTCGGTGGGACGTTCGGGCGCGGGCACCGGCGGGACGCCCGCGGAACGCACCTGTTCCACTCGGTGCCCCGAGCGGCCCAGACCCAGATCCAGGCGACCCGGATAGAGGGCGTCGATGGTGCCGAACGCCTCCACCACCGAGACTGAGGTGTGGTGGCCCAGCTGCACGGCGGCGGAGCCGACCCGGATGGATTCGGTTGCCGCCGCGAGCAATCCGATGAGCGTGTTCGGCGCGGAGCTGGCGACCCGCACGAAGTGGTGCTCGGCGACCCAGAAGCGGTGGTAGCCGAGCCGTTCCGCGTGCCGGGCCAGGTCGACGCTGTTGCGCACCGCCTGCCCCGGCGTCGAGCCGGTGCTGATCGGGGCCAGGTCCAGGACCGAGAGTGGGATGGTGGGGGTGGGGTGCGGCATCAGGCTGTCCTTTCGAGTGGAACAGGCGCGCCGGGCGCGGTGGCCCGGGGTACGGCGGCGAGCAGCTCGCGGGTGTATTCGCTGCGTGGACTGCCGAAAAGTGCTGCGGTATCCGCTGTTTCGACAAGGTGTCCGTGGCGCATGACCGCCACCCGGTCGGCCAGGCGACGGACCACGGCCAGGTCGTGGGAGATGAACAGGTAGGCGAGATCCAGCTCGGCCTGCAGGCGTTCGAGCAGGTCGAGGATCTGCGCCTGCACCGACACGTCCAGGGCCGACACCGGTTCGTCGAGGACGAGCAGGTCGGGGCGCAGGGCCAGCGCGCGGGCGATGGCGACGCGCTGACGCTGTCCGCCGGAGAGTTCGGCGGGACGACGGTCCAGGTAGCCGCCCGGCAGCGCTACCTGTTCCAGCAGCTCGGCGACGGTGGCGCGGCGCGAACTCCGGTCACCGATTCCGAACGCCTGCAAGGGCTCCGCCACGATCTTGCCGACGGTCAGCTTGGGATTCAATGAGACATACGGGTTCTGGTACACGACCTGGATGCGGCGGCGCAGGGCGCGCAGCTGCGCTCCCCGCAGCGCGGTGATGTCCCGGCCGTCGAAGGTGACGGTGCCCGCGTCCGGTTCGGTCAGCCGGGCGATGATGCGGGCGGTGGTCGACTTGCCCGAGCCGGATTCGCCGACGACCGCGAGGGTTTCACCGCGATCGATCTCCAAGGAGACTTCGTCCACCGCGCTCAGCGTGAAATCCCGGGTGATGCGGAAGGATTTGCGCAGCCCCGTCGCCGAGAGCAGCAGTGCCGGGTGCTCGCGGCGCGGACGTTCGGCCCGGCCCGAGCGGGGGGCGGCCGCGATGAGGCGCTTGGTGTACTCGTGCCGTGGATTGCCGAGCACCTCGGCGGCCGTGCCGGTTTCGACGATCCGGCCCTCCCGCATGACCGCGATCCGGTCGGCGCGCTCGGCGGCCACGGCCAGATCGTGGGTGATGAGCAACACCGCCGTGCCGGACTCGGCGGTGCGCTGCGCCAGGTGGTCGAGAATCCGGCGCTGCACGGTGACGTCCAGCGCGCTGGTCGGCTCGTCGGCGATCACCAGTTCCGGGCCGCAGGCCAGGGCGATGCCGATCAGCACGCGCTGACGCTGTCCCCCGGACAGGTCCTGTGGATACTGCCGGGCCCGCAGTTCGGGGCGATCCAATCCGGCCTGCTCCAGGATTCGGACGGCTTCGATTGCGGCGGTGCGTCGATCGGCGCGCCCGTGGATCCGCAGCACCTCCCCCACCTGCGCGCCGATACGCAGCACCGGGTTCAGCGAGGTGCCCGGATCCTGGGGCACCAGGCCGATGCGCGCACCGCGGATCCGCCGCAAAGCCTGCGGCGCGGCCCCGTCGATGCGATCCCCCGCGAAGGTGATCTCACCCCCGGTGACGGTGCCCCCATCGAGCAGCCCGATCACCGCGTGCGCGAGAGTCGACTTCCCCGAGCCGGATTCGCCCACCAGTGCGACCGTCTCACCGCGCCGCACCTCGAGTGACGCGCCGCGCACGGCGACCGTGGTCCCGGTGCCGCCCCGGTACTCGACCTGTAGCCCCTCGATACGCAACAATGCCGCCGCGTCCTCCCACGGCATGGTTCGCTGGCTTCCACAGGTACTCATAGGGATTCTTCCTTCTGCAAGGCCCGCGCGACACGCTGGGTGGACAGCACCAGCACCACGATCACCACGCCCGGCAGCGTGGTCAGCCACCAGGCCGTGGCCAGGAATCCGCGGCCGTCGGAGACCAGCGATCCCCATTCCGGGGTCGGCGGCACCGCGCCGTAGCCGAGGAAGCCGAGCGTGGCCACGAACAACACCGCGACCCCGAAATCGACCGCGGCCAGCGCCGCCACCGGTAGATGCGCGTTGCGCAACACGTGCCGGAACAGCACCCTGTGCCACCGCACGCCCGCGGCGAAGGCCGCCTCCACGTACGGTGCCCGCCGCACCCGCAGCACCTCGCCGCGCATCACCCGGGCGAATCGCGCGATGAGCGAAACGCCCACGGCGATGGACACATTGCGGGTGCCCAGCCCCAGCACGGTAATCATGGCCAGGGCCACCAGCAGATCCGGAATGGACAGCAGCACGTCGACCACCCGCATGATCGCGGTATCCAGCGCGCCCCCGGCCCCGCCCGCCACCAACCCCAGCAGCGAGCCGACGGCCGATCCGAGCAGCACCGCGAAGACGGTGGCGCTCACCGAGAGCCCGGTCCCGTGCACCACCCGCGTGTACAGGTCCCTACCGAGATTGTCGGTGCCGAACCAGTGCTCCGTGCTCGGAGCACGCAGCTTCTGTGCGGGTATGCCGCGCAGCGGATCGCCGCTCGCGAACACCGACGGCGCGACCGCCCAGGCCAGCACGAGCAGCACCACGGTCCCCCCGGCGACGAGTCCGAGCCTGCGGCGCAACCACACCGCCGCCCGTCGCACCGGAATCGACCGGCGCTCCCGACCGCCCGGCAGCGGTTCGGGCGCCGGACCGGTTCGCGGCCGCTCGATCGCGGTCTCCAAAAACTCAGTCATCGGTCCACATTTCGCCCGCGGTGGGCCGCGCCGTGTCGTCGACCATCAAGGCCGTGTCGTCGACGACCCAGTAGGCGATGCCCGGGTCGAGCAGCGGGTGGGTCAGCGTGACGACCCGCAATCGGGAGCGGGGGCCGGAGGATACGCGCAGGCGTGCGCGCCAGCTCCGGAGCAGGTGGGCACGCAAGTCAGACATGAGCGCTTTCCTTCCTCGAATACCGCTGTGCCACTCGGGGATCCAGGAGTGGATAGGACAGATCGATGAGCAGGTTGACGGTGACGAAGACCAGCGCCGCGAACACCACGATGCCCTGCACCACCGGAATGTCCTGGTGCAGCACCGATTCCTGGGTCAGGCGACCCAGTCCCGGCCGGGAGAACACCGTCTCGGTGACCACCGATCCGGCCAGCACCTGCCCGACCCAGAGCCCGGCCACCGTGAGCGCGGGCGTCGCCGCCGGGCGCAGCACGTGACGCAGCTGCACCCACCAGCGCGACGCGCCTTTGGCGAAGGCGACCTCCACGAACGGCTGCCGCCAGGTGGCGACCAGACTGGTGTGGAGCACCTGGGCGATCACCGCTCCGACCGGCAGGGCCAGGGTGACGGCGGGCAGCACGGTACCCGCGAATCCGGTCCCGCCGAAGGCCGGGACCAGCCGCAGCCGGAACGAGAACAGTTGCAGCAGCAGCAATCCCACCCAGAACGCGGGCATGGACGCCCCGATCGGCGGCAGCGCGGTGAGCAGGCCGCGCAGCCACGGCCGCGAGGTGTAGGCGGCGGCCAGGGCGAGCCCGGTGCCGCCGATGACGGCCGGCAGCAGGCCGGACACGGCCAGGGCGAGCGTCGAGGGCAGGGCGTCGGCCAGGGCGCCGGTGACGGTCTGGCCGCTGAAGATGGAGTGGCCCTTGGCGCGGCGCTGGGCGGCGACGGGCGCGAGCGCCACATTCTCCCGGACCGTCAGGTGCGGAAAGAGATTGAAGTTCTGGAACACGAATCCGATCCGGGCGCGCTGTCGCAGGATCTCGCGCTCGTGCAGCTCGTAGAGCTTGTCACCCTTGCGGCGATAGCCGACGAGTTCTCCGCCCACCCGGACGGTGCCGCCGTCCACCTGCTCGAGGTGGTTGATGGTGCGCAGCAGCGTCGACTTGCCCGATCCCGACGGGCCCAGAATGACGGTGACTTCGCCGGGCCGCACCGTCAGATCGATCCCGGACAGCACCTCGTTCTTGCCGAAAGACTTTCGGATGCCGCGCAATTCGATCGCGAAGTCGCTCATCGGTTCCCCTTCGCGCTGTGCCCTTTGGAGAAATGCCGCTCGATATAGAACTGGATGATGCTCAGCAGGATGTACCAGACCGTCGCCACCATGAGCAGCGGCACCACCCAGCCATTGCGGCCGTAGATCACCTGCACCTGGTAGAACAGCTCGGCAATGGCCATGGTCGACACGATCGAGGTGCCCTTGAACAGGCTGATCACCTCGTTGGCGGCATTCGGCAGAATCCCGCGCATCGCCTGCGGGACGATAGTGGTGAAGAACTGCCGCCGCCACGGCAGGCCCAGCGACCGGGCCGCCTCCCACTGCCCCTGATCGACCGAAATGATCCCGGCCCGAACGATTTCCGCCGAATAGGCCGCCTGATGCAGCGCCAATCCGATGACGGCCGCGCTGCATCCGCTGATCACGCCATTGGTCTGGAAGTGCACGAACTCCGGTCCGAACGGAATACCCAGCGACAGCGTCTGGTACAGGTACGCCAGGTTGAACCAGAACAGCAACTGCACGATCAGCGGAATCGAGCGGAACGCCCAGATATAGGTCCACGAAATCGTCCGCAGCACCGGGCTGCTCGACAAGCGGGCCACCGCCAGCCAGATACCGATGAAGAAACCCAGCAGGGTGCCCCAGAACGTCAGTTCCAGAGTCACCCGCAGGGCCGACAACATCGACTTCGCGGTTATGTACTGCGCGAAAGTGCCCCAGTCCCAGCCCGGATTGGTGATCAGCCCGTGCGCGAACTGCGCCACCAGCACCAGCGCCACGGCGGCCGTCGCCCACCGCCACGGGTGCCGGGTGCGGACGATCGGCAGGTCGCCGTCATCGGGTCCGGCCGCCGCCACCGGCTGCTCGGATACCGCCAGGGTGCTCATGAATCCGACGATACGAATCCGGTCGCGCCCTGTCGCCGATCCCGATCACGCTGAATTCAATTGCCCCACAGCAGATTTCCCGTCGAACGCGCGGAAACCACTGCGATGGAACACCATCGGCTCGGACTCGGCCCGCACACTCACCCGATGCACCCGCAACAAGACCACCGCGTGGTCCCCCGCCGGCACCTGCTCGTGCACCGAGGTCTCCAGCCAGGCGGCCGCCCCGCCCACGAAGGCCGCGTTCTCATTCCCGGTGTGCAGCTCCACATTCCGGAACCTGTCCCCACGCCGCGAACCGATACTCCGCGCGGCGGGCTCCTGCTCGCTGCTGAGCAGGCTCAGCCCCAACCGGCCGGCCTGCTCCAACCTCGGCCAGGTCTGCGAGGTGTACTGAACACAGATCGACACCAGCGGCGGATCCAGCGATACCGGCACGAAGGTGCTGGCCACCAACCCGTACGGGGCTCCGCCGATGCGAGCGCACACCGCCACCACCCCGCTGGGAAAGTGCGCGAAGGTGCGCCGTAGGTCGGATCCGTCAACTGCGGCAAGCGCGGCAGCCGCGCCGTGAATCGAGGTCAGCTCGCCCATCGCCTCAGTGCAGCACCACAGCCCGGCCCGGCAACAGGATTGGGCTCACGCCGAATACAAAAGGCGAAACCCGCCCGGTCGTGATCGACCGGACGGGTTGTCCCGATGAGGTGATGCTGATTCCTCGAAGTCCCCTTGCTCCTACTTGGCCTGAACCTTCGGGCCGGTGATGGTGATGAAGTACTGCGCGGCAGCGGCGATCGCGACCGGAGCCGTGATGAACAGCTGGCCCGCGATGGTGCCGAGGAAGCCGACCGCGCCCGCACCGACGAGGCAGCCCGCACCGGCGGCGCCCAGCAGCGGCACGAACATGGCGAACAGGATGCCCGCCGAACCGATGGTGGCGAGGCTGGCCGCCACACCGCCGCCGATGATGCAGCCCAGCGCCGCACCACCGAGGCCACCGACCAGGGTGGCGATGGTGGCGCCCAGGCTGATCTCGTCCTTCATGCGGTTGAAGGCGGCCAGCTCACGGTCGTAGTCCGTCTTCCAGGGAGCCTGGTCCTCGTAGGGCAGCGCGACGTCCTTGGCGACCGGGGCGTAGGTCGCGTGCTCCATGTCGACCTGCGGGGTCAGGGTCGCGGTGCGGTCCTTGATCTCGGCGACGACCGGGAACTCGAAGTCGTCGATGCGCACCTTGAGCTCGGTACCGGCGACGGTGGTGCCGTCGGCAGCCTTGATCTTGAAGACGCCGTTGTCGTTCACCAGCGAACCGGCGTCGGTACGGATGACCGTGCCGGTCTCGGTGAGGCTGGCGGTGTAGTTGATCCCGTTATCGGCCGGGGCGGTCGGCGCGGCGTTGACGGTCCCGGCGGTAATGCCCAGCGAGGCGATCACCAGGGCCGAAGTCGCGGCGAATTTCTTGAGACGCATGTATTTGGAATTCCTCTTGAGATGAGCAGGTGCGCCCAGGGGATGGGGTCAGCCGTGTCCCGTCGGGCTCAGTGATCGAAACCGGCCACTACAAACGCAAAGTGGCACGCCGGTTCCCCATTGGTGAACTTTGCCCATCCGTTGCCAGTGCCACTATTTCGCGGGAGCGAAAGGCTGGTTGATGGTGGTGAAGTATTGCACCGCAGCGGCAATCGCGACCGGAGCCGTCACGAACAGCTGGCCCGCGATGGTGCCGAGGAAGCCGACCGCACCCGCGCCGATAACGCAGCCCGCGCCCGCCGCACCGAGCAGCGGCACGAAAAGGGCGGCCAGAATGCCCGCCGAACCGAGACCGACGAGCCCGGCGGCGGCACCCGCGCCGACGATGCAGCCGAGCGCCGCGCCACCCAGCCCGCCGGCCAGGGTGCCGATCGTCGCGCCCAGGCCGATGGTGTCGCGCAGCCGGTTCCAGGCCGCCTGCTCACGGTCGTACTGGGACTTCCATGGCGCCTGGCCCTCGTAGGGCAGAGCCACCGGCTTGTAGACCGCGTGCGCCTCATCGATGCGGGGAGTCAGAGTCGCGGTGCGGTCCTTGATCTCGGCCGCGATCGGGAACTCGAAATCATCCACCCGCAGCGTCAATTCGGAGCCCGCCACCACGGTGCCGTCCGGAGTCTTGATCTTGAAAACGCCGTTTTCGTTCACCAGCGAACCGGCGTCGGTACGAATCCTCGTGCCCGTATCGGTAACCTCGGCGGTGTAGTTGATACCGGTCTCGGATACGGCCGGAGCCGCGTTCACGGTGCCGGAGCTCACGCCGATCGCCACGATCGCCAAAGCCGCGATCCCGACGAATTTCCTCATCTTCATGCTGGTACTGCTTCCCACTGCCGCGAACTTGAACTGTCGGCGGCAAGCATCAAGCAACCCCGCGGATTTCTGGAGGGTAAAAACCAGCTTGATTCGATCGGGACAAAACAGGCAGGGGCTACTTCGCCTTGGCGGCGGCCTTCGCCTGTTTCTTGAATTCCCGTACCTGCGTGAGGGATTCGGCATCGGTGACGTCGGCGACCGAACGGCGGGAGCCGTCCTCGCCGTACGCGCCCGCCGCCTCGCGCCAGCCCTTCGCGTCCAAGCCGCGCTGTTTTCCCAAGAGCGCCAGGAAGATTCGGGCCTTCTGGTCGCCGAAGCCGGGGAGCTTTTTCAGGCGCTTCAGGACCTCTTTGCCGTCCGGATCGCCCTCGGTCCAGAGTCCGGCGGTATTGCCGTCGTAGTTCTCGACAATGTATCGAGCCAACTCCTGCACGCGGCGGCCCATGGATCGGCCGTAGCGGTGGATGGCGGGTGGGGTGGCGGCCAGCTCCTCGAATTCCTCGGGATCGGCGGCGGCGATCCGGTTGATATCGAAGCCGCCCATCCGGTCGGCGAGTTTCCAGGGGCCGCGGAATGCGTGCTCCATCGGAAACTGCTGATCCAGCATCATTCCGACCAACAGGGCGAAATCATCGTTCGAAAGCAGCTCGTCGGCATCGGATTCCTGCGCAATACACAGCGTGCGGCTCACCATGGATCGATCATCCCATTCATCTTGCGTTGCGGTGACGCGGGTCACGACTAGGCTCGGCCATATGCCCGACACCATGGCTAATTCTTCAGTACGAACCGCGTCGCAACCTGGCGCTGCCTCGCTGGAGCGCAGCGGAAGCGCATCGGACCCGGTCGGACTGCGACCGGACCGTTTCGACCGTGATGGACAAGATCAGCTCGTCGACGTCAACGATCTACAGGCGGCGCTGCCGGGTATCCGGCGCCTGCGGGCCTGGGCCCACGACGCCCTGGCGACCCGGCCCGGCGAGAGCGCCGTCGATGTCGGATCCGGCACCGGATCGGAGGTGCTGACCCTGGCCGAGCGGGTCGGACCCACCGGCACCGCGCTCGGCGTCGAACCCGATCCGGAGCTGCTCTTCGCCGCCGAACGCCGCGCCGCAGCCGCCGGTTCCACCGCCACCTTCATCAGCGGCGACGCCTACGGCCTGCCGGTCGGCAGCGAGAGCTTCGATGTGGCGCTGTGCGAGCGCGTCTTCGGACACCTCACCTCCCCCGCCCGGGCCGCCGGGGAGATCGCCCGCGTGCTGCGGCCGGGCGGTCGCGTGGTGGTCATGGACAGCGACTGGGGCACGGCCATCGTGCATCCCGGCGACCGCCACGTGGTGCACGAGGTGATCGAGACCATGATCGCGGGCACCACCAACCCGTTCGCGGGCCGCCGCCTGGCGGGACAGCTCACCGCGGCCGGACTGGTCGTCGACGACATCGCCTCGCACGCGCTCATCCAGGACGGTGGTGTCGGCGCGGGCGCGCTGGTGGCACGCGTCGCCGATCGAGCCGTCGCGCGCGGGTCCATCACCCAACGCCAGCGCGACCAGTTGCTCGCCGACCTGGAAGCCGGTGCGGCCAGCGGTGACATCCACCTGTCGGTGACCATCTTCGCGGTACTGGCGCACAAGCCGAACTGACGCGAAACCGGTATCGACGCGGAAACACAAGAGGCGCGCGCCCTTTCGAGGTGCGCGCCTCTCGTTTGGTTGTGTCCCTTACAGACTCAGCAGCTTCTCGGCCGAGGCCAGCAGCACGCAGGTGGCCAGGCCGTCCATCGCCTTCTCCAGCTCAGCCGTGGACGGGAAGCTGGGCGCGATGCGAATGTTCTTGTCCTCCGGGTCCTTTCCGTACGGGTAGGAGGCCCCGGCGGGCGTCAGCGCGATGCCCGCGTCCTTGGCCAGGGCCACCACCTTGCTCGCGGTGCCCTCCAGCACGTCCAGGCTGATGAAGTAGCCGCCCCTGGGCTCGGTCCAGGACGCCACCTTGGACGCGCCCAGACGATCCTCCAGAATCCGCAGCACCAGTTTGAACTTCGGCTCCAGGATCTCGCGGTGGCGCTGCATGTGCGCCCGCACGCCCTCGGCGTCCTTGAAGAAGCGCAGGTGGCGCAGCTGGTTCACCTTGTCCGGGCCGATCGTCTTCTTGCCCAGGTGCTTCAGATACCACTCCAGGTTGGCGGTCGAGGAGCCGAAGAAGCTCACACCCGCCCCCGCGAAGGTGATCTTGGAGGTGGAGGCCAGCACGAACGGGCGATTCGGGTGCCCGGCCCGCTCGGCCATGCCCAGCACGTCCAGCACCGGGTCGGCGGTCTCGGTGAGCGGGTGCACGGCGTAGGCGTTGTCCCACATCAGACGGAAGTCCGGTGCCGCGGTCGGCATCGAAACCAGTTCCTGGACAACGGCTTCGGAATAGGTGACGCCGGTCGGGTTGGAGTAGTTCGGGACCACCCACATGCCCTTGATGCCGGGATCGGAGGCCACCAGCTCCGCGATCAGGTGGACGTCCGGGCCGTCGCCGTTCATCGGGATCGGGATCATCTCGAAGCCGAGCGACTCGGTGATGGCGAAGTGGCGGTCGTAACCCGGCACCGGGCACAGGAACTTGAGCACCGGCTCATCGGCCCAGCGGCGCACCGAATCCGCGGTGCCGTGCAGCACCGAGAAGACCAGCAGGTCGTGCATGATCTCCAGGCTGGCATTGTTGCCGGCCACCAGATTCGACACCGGAATGTTCAGCAGCTCACCGAAAATGACGCGCAGCTCCGGCAGGCCGTGCAGGCCACCGTAATTGCGCACGTCGGTGCCGTTGGCATCGCGGTAGTCGGCGGCACCCGGCAGCTCCAGGAGTTCCTGGGAGAGGTCCAGCTGCTCGGGCGAGGGCTTACCCCTCGTAATGTCCAGCGTCAGCTTCTCGGTCTTGAGCTTCGCGTAGTTCGCGGTCTGCGTCTCGTGTTCCGTCGCGAGTTCCGCATGGCTCATCAAACCGAATTGCGTCTGCCGAGGCATCTGACAGCCTTTCCAATGGCGTGGATGTGTGTCCAGGGTTACGCGCATCGCGAACCCAACCGCCCAGGTTACTAGGACGGCTCGCCGAATCGACAGGGATATCGGGACTCCGGAGCGGACGGAACCCCCGGAAACGAAAGGGGACCCAGCGCACCCGGCAGAGCCCGTTGACCCTTGCTGCCTTCCGGCCCTGGGGGAGTTCACAGGATGCGCGCCGCGCTGGATCCGTCGGCCAGTGTAGCGGCTCACCGCGACCGCTGCCGCCCGGGGTCGATACGATGCCTGCGACACGCGGGGTCCCCCGCTCATTTCCGGAGGGGTAAGAAGCACATGACGAGTTCCGAGCCAGGACCGGGCGGGCCGCAGGACCCGCAGAAAGCCCAGGAGACCGCGCAATGGTGGGCCACCCCGCCCACCGGAACCGATCCCGGCCAACCGTTGCAGGGCGCGGATCCGACCATGCTCAACTACGCGGCCGGCGGCGGGACGTACACGCCGCCCGCGCAGCCGATTCCGCCCTCGCAGTCCGGCGGCGGCTACCCGCAGCAGCCGCCCGTGACCGGCGGCGGCTACCAACAGCCGGTGCCGCCCATGCAGTCCGGCGGCTTCCCGCAGCAGCAGTACGCCCAGCCGCAGTACGCCGCGCCGCAGCAGTTCACCCCGCCGCCCCCGGTGCCGCCCGGCGCACCGGGTTACGGCTACGCGCCGCAGCCGCCGCGCTCGGGCGGCAACAAGAACGGCTGGATCATCGGCGGTGTCATCGGCCTGGTGGTGATCGTCGGCGCGATCATCGGCGTGGTCGCGCTCTCGGGCAGCGACTCCTCGCCGCTCGGCGGTGACAAGAAGAAGAATGCCGGGAAGTACACCATGGACGGTGTCACCAACGGCTGCACCGTGATCGACACCTCGGTGCTGAGCAAGTGGGCCGCCAACTCCAAGGGCACCCCCGAGCACTCCGAGACCAAGCCCACCGATTACTCGGGCGGCCGCTTCGAATGCCGCGCAGGCAACGAGGAGACCAGCAAGACCGACAAGTACTCCTCCTCCACCAATACCGCCGATCTCACCCTCGACGTGGCCTTCCTGAGCGGGTCCTCGAGCGCGTACAACCGCCCCGAATACGACCTGTGGAAGACCTCCGACACCGGCACCACCGGCAGCGGCCGCACCTCGGGTGACGTGAGCGGCATCGGCGAGGCGGGCTACTGGACCTCCAAGGTCGACGACTACACCTACTTCACCTCCACCGACTACACCTGCGCGGTCAAGGACGACAACGCCTCGGTCAAGGTGGAATTCCGCCTGACCATGTACAAGGGCAAGGACGTCAGCAAGGACGATCTCGCCACGGCCTGCAAGGAGCAGGTCCGCAAGGCACTCCAGAACATCAAGAAGAAGTAGCCGCAACATCGGGCAGAAGTGGCCGCCGACCACTGCATTTGCTTCCACCAGGGGTGCACCCGGTATATTGCTCGGCGGAGGATTCGCCTAGTGGCCTATGGCGCTCGCCTGGAACGCGGGTTGGGTTAACAGCCCTCAGGGGTTCAAATCCCCTATCCTCCGCTTGCGAAGGCCCCGGCCGGACTCAGTCCGGCCGGGGCCTTCCGTATTTCGCGGTGTCACGCGGTGTCCTCGGTATTGCGCAATGCGTCGGCAACCTCGTCCAGGGCCGAATCCAGCAGCAGTGCGTACCGGTCGGGATCGGGGAGGACGAGCGGGTCGGCGTGGATCGAAACGGTGACGGTGTCGCCGAGGCCGTGGATGCCGTGGGTCAGGTGCATGACCGCGCCCAGCGCCGGGAAGCCCGCTGTGAATCGCACCGCACCGCCGCCGAACTCGAGATCCGCGGCACCCCGGTCGACACTGGAGACCACGGTGTGACCCGAAACTCGTTCGGGGAGCGCGTCGATGGGGGCACGCATCACCTCGCGGTGCAGCAGCGGGGCGGGGAGGACGGCGGTCACGGCGTCCTGCGCGTCCTGGAGGGGGTGCGCGGCGCGTTCACGGCGGGCGGCCAGCTCGGCGGCGATGCGGGCCGCCCGGGCGTGCGGCATCGGTTCGGAGACGGCCAGATCCACCGACAGGTCGCGGTAGCCATTTCTGCCGGAAGAGTCATCGCGGTCACCGGAGCCATGGCGGCCGGTTTCGGCGGCGGGCCGCGCCATGGGGACCTGGGCGCGCAATTCGGGCACCGCGTCGCCGCGTTCCCGGAGGTGGTGCTCGAGCGCCAGGGAGATGGCGGTGAGCGCCACCACCGTCACCGAGTACCCCGGTGCGAGGAACCGGTTCTTGTCGCACACCAGCATTCGCACGGCATGCGCGGCCGGGATCGCGCCGCCGCCGTTCAGGACAGTCGGTTCGGCATCCGGCGCGGGCGGCGGGAGCTCGCCGGTCGCGGTGAGCTCCGCCAGCCGCCGCTGGGCCCGCGCGGCAGCCAGTCCGCGGACGACGGTGCGCGCCATACCGATCGGGATCCCGGGTAGGGCCACGGTAGCGGCGAGAGCGCTCAGCATCGTCTCGCCGATCTTGCCCGGCAGCACTCGGCGAATAACCGGGGAAGACGCCCATCCGGCATCGGGTGCCGGAAATTCGCTGTGTCCGAACAGGGCTCGCGCGATGACCGCGGCCCGGCGGCCGTCGGCCAGGGCGTGGGATAGCTGGAGCACCGCTACGAGCGCCGACTCACCGGTAGCGAATCCCGGGACGCCCGAGACGTTCCGGAAGACGTGCAGCCGCCACGGGCGCTCGTCGGCATGCAGACCGGCGCCCAGCAGCCCGCCCACGGCCGCGGTGACCTTCGCCCATGTCGCCGTGCCGAGGTCGTGATCGACGAACTGAGCATTCGTGAATTCGCAAGCCGCCCAAATCGGATACGCAATGTTTGCAGGAGTATCCAGCACGTGTATCAGCAAATCCGGAATATGCGTGACCCGCTCCGCCACGCCCGCCCGCAGCTCCGCCACGCCGCACCCGGTGTCGGCGAAGCCGTAGAGCAGGAACAGATCGTTGCGGGTGCGCGCGGACAGCCAGTACATGGTCGCGTCCCGGGCGGCCAGGGAATTCACCCGACGACCATAACGAAACTCCATACAGCGCAGCCCCTCTGGGTGCTACCGTTCGTAGTAGAAGCCTTTTCACTGTCCCGGGGGCGGGGTGACCGCAATGGCAACCACGGTACATCGATCCAAGACCGCCGATCGGCTGGCGGCGCAGGCCGACGCTGCGGATGAGCGGTACCGAGCTGCCGCATTCCTGAAAAGATCGATCAACAAGGTCTTTCCGACCCACTGGTCGTTCCTGCTCGGAGAAATAGCGCTCTACAGCTTCATCATTCTGCTGCTCTCCGGCGTCTATTTGACCTTGTATTTCGATCCGTCCATGCAGGACGTGACCTACAACGGGTCCTATCAGCCGCTGCGCGGGGTCACCATGTCCCGCGCCTACGAGACCGCGCTGAATATCTCCTTCGACGTCCGCGGCGGACTGTTCGTGCGGCAGGTGCACCACTGGGCCGCACTGCTTTTCACCGCGTCCATGATCATCCACATGTGCCGGGTGTTCTTCACCGGCGCGTTCCGCAAGCCGCGCGAGGCCAACTGGGTGATCGGCGCGCTGCTGTTCATCATGGCCATGTTCGAGGGCTTCTTCGGCTACTCGCTGCCCGACGACCTGCTCTCGGGCACCGGCCTGCGCGCCGCCTTCGCCGGCATCACGCTGGGCAGCCCGGTCATCGGCACCTGGTTGCACTGGCTCATGTTCGGCGGGGACTTCCCCGGCACCATCATCATTCCGCGGCTCTACATCGCGCACGTCCTGCTGCTGCCCGAAATCATGCTGGCGCTCATCGGGGTTCACATCGCGCTGGTCTGGTATCAGAAGCACACCCAGTACCCGGGGCCGGGCCGCAGCGAGAAGAACGTGATCGGCACCCGCATCGTGCCGGTGTTCTCGCTGGACCAGGGCGCCTACTTCGCCTTCACCCTGGGCGTGCTGGCCATCATGGGCGGGCTGCTGCAGATCAATCCGATCTGGAACCTGGGGCCCTACAACCCCTCCCAGGTGTCGGCCGGCACCCAGCCCGACTTCTACATGATGTGGACCGACGGCTTCCTGCGCCTGTTCCCGGCCTGGGAGGCCTACCCCTTCGGGCACACCGTCCCGGGCGCGTTCTCGGTGGCGCTGTTCATGCCGCTGATCTTCACGCTGATCATCGCCTACCCGTGGATAGAGAAGCGGCCTCACCGGTGATCGGGCCCGGCACAATCTGCTGCAGCGCCCGCGCGATGTGCCGGTGCGCACCGCAATCGGGGCCATGTCGCTGAGCTTCTATCTGATCCTCACGCTGGCCTGCGTCAACGACATCATCGCCTTCAAGTTCGACATCTCGCTCAATGCCACCACCTGGGCCTTCCGCATCGGCCTGCTGACCATCCCGCCGCTGGTTTACACCGCCGCCTACCGGCTGTGCCTGGGCCTGCAGCGCAGCGACCGCTCGATCCTCGAGCACGGCATCGAAACCGGTGTGGTGCGGCGGCTTCCGCACGGCGAGTACATCGAAGTGCATCAGCCGCTGGGTCCGGCCGACGAGCACGGGCATCCGATTCCCCTGGAGTACCAGGGCGCGCACGTGCCCCGGAAGATGAACGAACTGGGCATCGCGGGGCGGCCGGGCACGGGCGCGTTCTTCCGCGCGGATCCGGAGGCGGAGCGGGAGGTCAACGCCGCCAACGACCGCGAGGCCGAGCACGCCCAGTTGGCGGTGCTACGCCGGGCGCAGCAGGACGCCGCGGGCAACGGCCGGTCCGGCAACGGACACCAACCGATCTAGTAC
>NZ_BJWY01000056.1 GCF_007990715.1 Nocardia seriolae NBRC 15557
GTACTAACCGCGAAAACTCAGCCGACCGTCCAGGTTTCGTGTCCGGTGAGCAGGGTCTGCAACGAATTCGAGGTGACCGGTTGGCGTTCGGCGGCGGTGTCGAGCTGGGCTCGGACGCCGTCGTCGTAGGTGGGGCGGGAGACGCTGCGGAAGATGCCGGTGACCACGTGGGTGAGGTCCTGGTCGGACAGGCGGGAGAGGGCGTAGGCGTATTCGGGGTGGTCGGTGTAGGCGTCGTGGATGACGATGTCGGAGTCGGCGACGGTGTCGGCGCGGGCCACGCGAAGGCCGAAACCGTCTCGGACCACTGCGAATTCGTGTTCCGCGCCGAAGCGGACGGGCTGGCCGTGCCGCAATCGGATCAGGTGGGATTCGGCGTTGTCGCGGCGCAGGGCGTCGAAGGAGCCGTCGTTGAAGATCGGGCAGTCCTGCAGGATCTCGACGAAGGAGGTGCCGCGGTGTTCGGCGGCCGCGCGCAGCACCTCGGTCAGCCCGGCGCGGTCGGAATCCAGGGCCCGGGCGGCGAAGGTGGCCTCGGCCCCGAGCGCCACCGACAGCGTGTTGAACGGGTTGTCGACCGAGCCCATCGGGGTGGACTTGGTGACCTTCCCGGTCTCGGAGGTCGGCGAGTACTGGCCCTTGGTGAGGCCGTAGATCCGGTTGTTGAACAGCAGGATCGTCATGTTCACATTGCGGCGCAGGGCGTGGATGAGGTGGTTGCCGCCGATGGACAGCGCATCGCCGTCACCGGTCACCACCCAGACCGACAGGTCGGGACGCGTCACCGCCATGCCGGTCGCGATGGCCGGGGCGCGCCCGTGGATCGAGTGGATCCCGTACGCCTCCAGGTAGTACGGGAACCGGCTCGAGCAGCCGATGCCGGAGACGAACATGAGGTTCTCGCGTTTGAGCCCGAGCTCGGCGAGGAACCCGCGCACGGTGGCGAGGATGACGTAATCGCCGCAGCCCGGGCACCAGCGCACCTCCTGATCGGAGGTGTAGTCCTTGGCCTTCTGCGGCCCCACGGCGGCGGGCACCCCGGCCAGGCCGGTGAGCCCGAGATCGGTTCCCACGAGCGGGTTTTCGAGGATCGTCATTACTTGCCCCCTGTGCTGCGGTAGGCCGCCCGCGCGCGGGCGGAGAACGCCTTGGCCTGTTCCATCTCCGCGATGGACCCGTCCAGGGCCGCGTCGATGACACCGACCAGTTCCTGCGCCTGGAAGGCGGTTCCGGCGATCTTGGTCCAGGGCTGCACGTCGACCAGGTAGCGGGCGCGCAGCAGCATGGCCAGCTGGCCGCCGTTCATCTCCGGGCACACCACGGTGCGGTAGCGGCGCAGCACGTCACCGAGGTTGGGCGGAAACGGATTCAGATGCCGCAGGTGTGCCTGTGCCACCGGCACCCCGCGCCGCCGCGCCCGCCGGCACGCCTCGCCGATCGGCCCGTAGGAGCTGCCCCAGCCGATGAGCAGCAGTTCGGCGCGCTCACCGGGATCGTCCACCTCGACATCGGGCACCGCGATGCCGTCGATCTTGGCCTGCCGGATCCGCACCATGAGTTCGTGATTGGCCGGTTCGTAGGAGATATTGCCGCTGCCGTCGGCCTTTTCGAGCCCGCCGATGCGGTGCGCGCGGCCCACGGTGCCGGGCACGGCCAGCGGGCGGGCCAGGGTTTCCGGGTCGCGGGCGTAGGGCTGGAACGAATCCGCCTCGTCGCCATCGGGTTCGAAGCCGGGATCGATCGGGGCCAGCTCCGAGACCCGCGGAATCGCCCACGGCTCCGAACCGTTGGCGATCGCGCCGTCGGACAGCAGCAGCACCGGGGTGCGGTAGGTGAGCGCGATGCGCGCGGCCTCCACCGCGGCGTCGAAGCAGTCCGCGGGTGAACGCGGCGCGATGACGGCCACCGGCGATTCGCCATTGCGCCCGTAGAGCGCCTGCAGCAGATCGGCCTGTTCGGTCTTGGTGGGCAGCCCGGTGGACGGCCCGCCGCGCTGCACGTCGATGATCACCAGCGGCAGCTCGGTCATGACGGCCAGGCCGATGGTCTCGCTCTTGAGCGCCAGCCCGGGCCCGGAGGTGCTGGTCACCCCGAGCGCCCCGCCCAGCGAGGCCCCGAGCGCCGCACCGATTCCGGCGATCTCGTCCTCGGCCTGGAAGGTGGTGACACCGAAGTTCTTGTGCTTGCTCAGCTCGTGCAGGATGTCGGAGGCCGGGGTGATGGGGTAGGTGCCCAGGAACACCGGCAGCCCGGACAGCTGCCCGGCGGTGACGATGCCGTAGGCGAGCGCGGTATTGCCGGTGATCTGCCGGTAGGTACCGGCGGGCAGCGCAGCGGGCGCTACCTCGTAGGTGGTGGCGAAGGCCTCGGTGGTCTCGCCGTAATTCCAGCCCGCCCGGAATGCCAGGATATTTGCTTCGGCGACATCGGGTGCGGCCGCGAATTTCTCCCGCATGAACTGTTCGGTGCCGCCGATGGGCCGACCGTACATCCACGACAGCAAGCCGAGCGCGAACATATTCTTCGCGCGCTGCCCATCCTTTTTACCCACACCGGTCGGTTCGGTTGCCCCGAGGGTCAGCGAAGTCATGGGCACCCGGTGCACCACGAAATCGGTCAGCGTGTCATCGGTGAGCGGATCACCGGCATAGCCGACCTTCGCAAGATTGCGTTTGGTGAATTCGTCAGTATTCACGATCACCGTCGCCCCGCGGGCCAAATCCTCCAGATTCGCCTTCAGCGCAGCGGGATTCATGGCGACCAGTACGTCCGGCTGGTCACCGGCGGTGAGGATGTCGTAGTCCGCGATCTGGATCTGGAACGACGACACCCCGGGCAAGGTGCCCTGAGGTGCGCGGATCTCCGCGGGGAAGTTCGGTTGGGTGGCAAGGTCATTGCCGAAGGCGGCGGCCTCGTGGGTGAAACGGTCACCCGTCAACTGCATACCGTCACCGGAGTCGCCCGCGAAGCGGATGACGACCCTTTCCAGTTTCTCGACCGCCAATTTCTCAGCGGCGCGGCCGTTTCCGGTCGGCTGCGCCACGGGGTCGTCCTGCTGTGAAACCATGCGCGTGCATCACTTCCTAGTCAGGTGTGAGGTACCAACGCCAAACTACTCCGCAATATTCGCGACACACCCGTGATGCGCAAGGGTTTCGATCAAGGAACCGGCGTCAGGCGAACAACGCCAGCTGTGGATCGGGCGTGTGCGATTCGGCGGCGCGGACCTCGGGTTCGGCCTGCCGTTCGCGGTTCAAACGGTATTTCTCCAGCAACGGCTCGATTCGGCCGCGTAGCCACGCAGAATACTCCGGTGTCACCGAAGTACTGCGACCATACAGTTGCCGGTAGCGCCGCAGCAGCGCCGGGTGGGCTTCGGCCAGCCAGTTGAGGAACCAGCCGCGGGTGGAACCGCGCAGATGCATGGGAAACGCCGTGACGCCCGCGGCCCCGGCCTCGGCGATGGCGGCGAACAGGGCGTCGAGGTGGGCGTTCGAGTCGGTGAGGTACGGAATGACCGGGGCCACCATGACATTCACCGCGAACCCGGCCTCGGCCAGCGCGCGCACCAGTTCCAGCCGGGCGCGCGGCGAGGGCGTGCCGGGTTCGAGGCCCCGGTGCAGTTCCTCGTCGAGGATGGCGATGGATACCGCCAGATGCACCGGCACCTGCCCGGCGGCCTGGGTGAGCAGCGGCAGATCCCGCCGCAGCAGCGTGCCTTTGGTGAGGATGGAGAACCCGGTACCGGATTCGGTGAGCGCGCTGATGATGCCCGGCATCAGCCGGTAGCGGCCCTCGGCGCGCTGATAGGGATCGGTATTCGTGCCCAGCGCAACCGATTCCCGCCGCCAGGAGCGCTTGTGCAGTTCACGCCGCAGCACCGGGACCACATTGGTCTTGACCACGATCTGGGAGTCGAAATCGGCCCCCGCGTCCAGATCGAGGTACTCGTGCGTGCCGCGGGCGAAGCAGTAGCGACACGCGTGCGAGCAGCCGCGCATGGGATTGATGGTCCAACTGAAGGGCAGGGTGCTCTCGGGCACCCGGTTCAGAGCACTCTTGCAGAGCACCTCGTGAAACGTGATGCCCTCGAACTCGGGCGTCTGTACGCTGCGTACGAAACCAGCGCGTTCGAGCCCGGGCAGTGCACCGTCATCGGCGCCGAGGGTTTGCCTTTGCCACCGCACCACCCCAGTCGAACATGTGTTCTATCGCCTGTCAAGCGCTCTTCTGCGTGTCGGACTCGATAGGCTGCCCGTTGTAGAAGGCGACCAGGTCCCGAATGGTCTGCTCGGCCGGACGCGGACGATAGCCCAATTCCTCTGTGGCCTTGGTGTGTTCGACGATCGGCGCGGCCAGCAGCGCACCCATGGCCGCGCGCGAGATGCGGTCGCTGCCCAGCGCCTTGGCCACCGGCTCCATGACCGGCATGCAGGCATTGATGACCTTGGCCGGAATCGCGAAGGCGGGCTTCATCTTCCCGTTCACCTCGGCCGCGAGGCGGGTGGCCTGGAACATGTCGGTGAAATGCCCACCGAGCAGGTAGTTCTCACCGGTGCGGCCGCGCTCGCTCGCCGCCACCAGACCCTGGGCCACGTCGCGCACGTCGACCAGGTCGAAGCCACCGCTGATCATGACCGGCACCCGCCCGCGCGCCGCGTCCCACAGCGTGGCGTTGATGCGCGAGTTGGTGTTGTCGATCGGACCGTACACACCGGTCGGGTTGCAGACCACCGCGTCCAGACCCTTGTCGATGATCTTGCGCAGCTCGATCTCGCCCTGCCACTTGGAGCGGTCGTACACCGGCAGATCCGGATCGATGGACCGCGGCGAACGCTCGTTGATGCGGCCACCGCAGCAGTACTGATTGAACGCGTGAATCGAGCTGGTGTGCACCATGCGCCGCACCCCGACCTCGCGCGCCGCGTCGGCGACCACGCGCACACCCTCGGTGTTGACCCGCCAGGCCAGATCGTTCTTGTGCGCAAGGGTGATGAGCGCCACCAGGTGGTACACCACCTCGGCCCCATCGAGGGCGTGGCGCATCGACTCCGGGTCCAGGACATTGCCGTTGACCCAGGTGACACCGGACTGGCTCGCGCCGGCGACGCGGTCGATGGCAGTCACCTCGTGACCGCGATCGGTAAGCAGGCGAAGCAAATTGGCGCCAAGGAAGCCGGCGGCGCCGGTGACTGCGACCTTCATGGTGACGAGAATATAGAACTTGTTCTAATTTGCAACCACGGTCACATCGCGGTTCGGAGACGCACGCCACGCCGAGCTGGACGCTCGATGGGATATATTCGGCACTCGCATGTCCACGACGATCAGGGGGCTGAAATGGCCGATCTCTCGGTCGACACCGGTGCGGTGCGCACCTTCGCCGCGACCCAGGACGGCGTCGCCGCCGACATCGCCGCTCAGGGCGGCCTCGACACCGTATCCCACGTCGCGGCCATGACCCCGGTCTTCGGACTCATCGGCGCGGACTTCCTGGCCAGCTTCGCGGTCGCCGAACTGCTGCACGATCGCGATATCAACGCCCTGTCCGCGCGCTTCGGCAAGCTGGGCCAGGCCGCCTTCGGCTCCGCGGCCACCTACGACGCCACCGACGCCGAATTCGCGGGCGGTCTCGGCAATATCGCCGGGCAGATCGGCGAGCAGGCGTGAGCGTCCTCGACTCCGGTGTCATCGGAGGCCCCCGCCCGATCCCGACCGACGCCCCGATGGGAGCCGACACCATGACCGCGATCGCGTCCGGCCCGATTCCCGATCTGCCGCTGGGCACCCTGCCCGCCGACGTCTCCCCCTTCGAACCGCCCGAATTCGCCTTGTCGCGCAAGGAGTTCGAGCAGACCGGAGCCCCGCTGGGCGGCGGCGTGCCCGGCGCGGGCCTCGGTGCGACGCCCACCGAGACCATCCAGCCCGCCCTCGACGGCGCGCACGGTGTGCTGTCCGGCGCGCAGCACACCCTCGGCAATGCGCAGTCCGTGCTGGCGAATGCCCAGTCCGCGCTCGACAATGTGCCCGCCGCGCTCACCTCGGCCCAGGCCGCCCTCGCCCGGGCCGCGGCCGACCCGGCCTCGATCCTTCCGCCCCTGCCCGCCGATCCGGTCGGCGATCTGATGAAGGGCCTGGCGCTGCCCGCCGTCCCCGGATTGGACGCGCTGTTCAAGCCGTTCCTGGATCTGCTGAAGAGCTTCGGCACCGGCGCGCTCGGCCAGTTCAATCCGACCACCCTGCTCAGCCAGGGTTCGAAGCTCATCGAGTCCGCGGTCCAGGTCGGCAGCGGTGCGCTCAAGACCGTCGAATCCCTGTGGCAGGGCAAAGCATCGCAGAGCGCGCAGGAAACCGGTAAGCAGGCCGAGAACCACGGACAGGAGACCGCGCAGCGCGGATTCGACCTGTCCACGATCACCAATCAGGCCGCGGCCGTGGTGCAGCGCGGCAATATCCAGCTCACCGCCATCGCGCAGGCGTTCGCGGCCGAGGCCACCGCGATGGCCCCGCTCATTCTCACCCCGGTCGGCCAGACCACGCTGATCGCCTCGGCGACCCGCCATCTGGGCGAGGCCGTCACGGTCGTGAACGCCACCCACGGCGAACTGTCGATCTACACCGCGCAGGTGCAGGGTCTCATCGGCCAGCTGGTCGGCCAGGGCGGCGGCCCGAATCCGGCCGAGGTCGCGCAGTCGCTGGCGCAGAACGTGGGCCAGCCGATCCTGGAACAGGCCAAGGGCCTGCTCGAAAGCGGTTTGCAGGCGGGCACTCCCGGCACCGACCCGGCCAAGACCGATCCGCTGGGCGGCGCGCCCGATACCACCGCCGCGGGTGTCGGCGGGGGCGTCGGCGGAGGCGCGGGTGGCGGCGGCGGGATCGGCGGCGGAGGCGGTCTCGGCTCCACGCCCGACGGCCCCGGTTCCTCGATTCCCGGTGGCAAGGTCGCCAATCCGGCCAATCCGTTCGGCGCGGGCCTGGGCGGCGTCGCGGGCATGGGCGGTCCCGCCGGTTCCGGTTTCATGGGCTCCCCCGCCGCGGCGGGCGCGGGCAAGGGCGGCGCACCGGACGGCCAGCACGGCCGCACGGTGCAGCCGCACCAGAGTCCCACCGCCGAAAGCGAACTCACCGGCAACCTGGGCACCTTCGCGCCGGGCGTCATCGGCGAACCGGACGAGCCCGCCGAGACCGACGAGTCCTAGAACGCCGAAATGCCGCGATGGTCGGGACGGGTACCCCGATCATCGCGGCATCGGTGGAGGCCGATGTGCGGCTGTACACCCCGCGGGCTCGGCCGCCGTTTCGGGCGCGATATCGCTGCGCCGCGGTGGATCACACCGCGGTCGGCCGCGTCTGCGCGTCGATGCCGCCGTCGATGACGAACTGCGCACCGTGGATGAACCCGGCCTGCGGGCCGAGCAGATACGTGATGAGCGAGGCGATTTCCTCGGGCTTGCCATTGCGGCCGATCGGGGCCACGAAGTTGCGGATGGCCTCGCTGTAGCGCGGATCGTCCAAACCGGCCTGCAACAGCGGGGTCTCGACGCTGCCGGGGGCGACGGTGTTCAGGCGCACGCCCGCCGCGCCCCACTCGACGGCGCGCTGGCGCACGGCCACGGTGACGGCGTTCTTGGACGACGCGTAGGCGTAGCTGCCCGCGAAATCCCCCGCCCGGGCGAAGGCCTCGGCCTCGTTGCCCTTGGCGATCGGATTGTCCTCCCACTTGATCTGGGTGGAGGCGACCGACGAAACCACCACGGCCGCAGGGTTTTCACCCTTGCGCAGGGCGGGCAGCAGCGCGTCGAGCAGGGCCACGGTGGCCCGGAAGTTGATCTCCACCACCAGGTTCGGGTCGGGTACCTGCGGTCCGACGCCCGCGCACAGCACCAGCCCGTCGAGGACTCCCCCGGACCGCTCCAGCACCGCCTCGACCGCGGCCGCGCGGGCCTGCGCGTCGGTGAGATCGACGGTGATGTCGGAATTGCGCAGGTCGATGCCGATGATGTCGTGCCCGGCGGCCCGCAGGGCGGCGGCGGTGGCCGCGCCGATGCCGGAACCGGAGCCGGTGATGGCGATCGTCATACCGCCGATTAGAACAAGATCCAGGAATATCGACAAGCCCGTCGGGACCGGCATCTCAGCCACCGGGACGGTTATCGCCCGGCGGTTCGGGCCCGCGATACGACAGGTGAACACCCGCAGTGTGATCAACCGCGGACCCGATCGGTCCGGCCCGTTCGGCTGCTTTCGGGCGAGCCTGCCGCTAGCATCACCGATAGAACTATAATCTGTTCTAGTTTTCGCACTGCTCACTGTCGAGAGGACGATCGATGCGCTTCACCTACGCGGAGGCGATGACCAACCCGGACTACTACATCCCCCTCGCGCAGGCCGCCGAGGCCGCCGGGTTCCACAGCATCACCGTGGCCGACAGCATCGCCTACCCCGCCGAGTCGGATTCCAAGTACCCCTACACCGCCGACGGCAATCGCGAATTCCTCGACGGCAAGCCCTTCATCGAGACCTTCGTGCTGTCGGCGGCCATCGCCGCGGCCACCACCACCCTGCGCCAGACTCCGTTCGTGCTCAAGCTGCCCATCCGCCCGCCGGTGCTGGTGGCCAAGCAGGCCAGTTCCCTTGCCCGCCTGAGCAACAACCGTTTCGCGCTGGGTGTGGGTATCAGCCCGTGGCCGGAGGACTTCCAGATCATGGGCGTCCCGTTCGAGAAGCGCGGCAAGCGCATCGACGAGTGCATCGAGATCGTGCGCGGGCTGTCCACCGGCGAGTATTTCGAGTACCACGGCGAGTTCTACGACATCCCGAAGATCAAGCTCACCCCCGCGCCCACGAAGCCGCTGCCGATCCTGCTCGGCGGCCACAGCGATGCCGCGCTGCGCCGCGCGGTGCGGCTGTGCGACGGCTGGATGCACGCCGGCGGCAAGGGCGACGATCTGGACAAGTACCTGGCCCGGATCGATGAATTGCGCAGTGAGCGCGACAATCCGGGCGAGTTCGAGATCCACGCGGTGTCGCGCGACGGCTACACCACCGACGGGGTCGAGCGGCTCGAGGAAAAGGGCATCACCGACCTGATCGTCGGCTTCCGCAACTCCTACGCCATGGAGCACGACACCGAGTCGCTGGAGGAGAAGATCGTCAAGATCAACTGGTACGGCGAGAACGTGATCGGCAAGCTGAGCTGATCAGACGCGCTTGGCATACCCCAGATCGATCACGGCGTCGCGCTCGCTCACCAGCTCCGCGACGCTGTGATCGATTCTGCCGCGCGCGAAGTCGTCGATCTCAAGATCCGGCACGATGGTGTACTCGCCGCCCGCGCAGGTCACCGGGAACGAGCTGATCAGCCCCTCGGGCACCCCGTAGGAACCGTCCGAGGGCACCGCCATGGAGGTCCAGTCGCCGGGCGCGGTGCCCAGCACCCAGTCGTGGATGTGATCGATGGCGGCGCTGGCCGCACTCGCCGCCGAGGACGCGCCGCGCGCCTTGATGATGGCGGTGCCGCGCTGCTGCACGGTCGGAATGAAATCCGCTGTCACCCAGGCCGGGTCGTCGATCACGTCGAGCGCCGCCCGCCCGCCGATGGTCGCGTGCGCCAGGTCCGGATACTGTGAGGCGGAGTGATTGCCCCACACCGCGATCCGCCGGATGTCGGCCGCGGCCGCCCCGGTCTTCTTGGCCACCTGCGCGATGGCGCGATTGTGATCGAGCCGGGTGAGCGCGGTGAACCGCGCCGCGGGCACGTCCGGTGCGTTGCTCATGGTGATGTAGGCATTGGTATTGGCCGGATTCCCGACCACCAGCACCCGGATGTCCTGCGCCGCATTGGCATTGATGGCCGCGCCCTGATCGGTGAAGATCGGCCCGTTGGCGGCCAGCAGATCCGCCCGCTCCATCCCCGCGGTGCGCGGCCGCGCACCCACCAGGATCGCGATATTCGCCCCGTCGAATCCCACCCACGGATCATCGGCGATATCGATCCCCGACAGCAGCGGGAACGCCCCGTCCTCGAGCTCCATCGCCACGCCCTCGAGCGCCCCCACCGCGGCCGGAATCTCCAACAGCCGCAACCGCACCGGCGTGTCCGCCCCGAGCAGTGCCCCGGACGCGATCCGGAACAGCAACCCGTAGGCGATCTGCCCGGCGGCCCCGGTCACGGTGACGGTCACTGGCGCTGCGTTGCTCACGACGAACCCCTCGCACTGACAAGTAGTTTCGCCCTCACCCTAACCACCCTCACACCACCAGCGCCCGCCGCGTGAGCAAGCGAACAGCCGCCCCGCCGCCCGAATCCGGCCCGGGCCACCCCAGGTCGGCTCTTCAGCGGGCCAGGTCGGCGATGTCGGAGTCGGCGAGGATGATCGGGGCCGCCTCGTCCCGGGCCCGAACCATGCGGACCGCGCGGTACAGCGGGCGTTCCTCGGCGACGGCGTCGCGGGCCTCGGCCCGCAACTGCTGGACCAGCATGCCCGAGACGGCCAGGGCCGCGACCAGCGGGCATCCGGCCAGCGCGTCGGCGAGCTTGCGCAGGCCCAGGATGTGGAGTTCGCGGCCGCTGCCGGAATCGCTGTAGATGGCCAGCGGCACGATCTGCGAATCCCGCCCCGCGGTGATGCGCAGGACGATGCGACTGATCTTGCCGGGGAAGACCAGCACCTCGACCGCGGTGGCCGCGGCCAGGTCGACCCGCCGTTCGCCGCGCCAGGTGCGAGCCCGGATCACCGTGCCCGCCACCGTGATCCGCCGACGCCGCACCGCGGTGGCGTACAACGCGGTGGGCGCCCCGAGCACGATCCCGGTGGCCAGCGCGACCGGCCAGTGCACGAACAGCGCCAGCAGCAGCCCGACCCCTATCCCCACGCCGAGCGCGGCCAGGGTGAGTTTGCGCAGCGCCGGAGCCAGCAGCTCCGGCGCGACCAGATCGAGGCCGACTTCGCCGACGGACCCCGGTTTCGATTCATCAGTCACAGCAGCGTTTTCGTCCAAGTCTCGATGGGTCGCGCGTACCGGCGGCACGCACCGCCCCCGCGCGACGCACCGCACGGTACCAGCAGGCCACTACCCCATACCCCGATTTCCCCCACCCCACACCCGCGGATTCGCCACGCCACCCGGGCACGGCCCGGCAGCCTTCGCCCCCACACGCCGCCCGGGTGTCATCGCGTGTATCGCGATGGCCGGACCGGGCGGGGCCCAGGTGGGCCAGGGTCGGGGCGGGGTGCCGCCGACCCTGGCCGGGAATCAATCCTGTTGCCCCGCAAGAGCGGTGGCGACCTGGGCGACCGCTTCGTCCAGGGGGATCTGGCGCTGTTCGCCGGTGGCCAGGTTCTTGAGTCCGATCTGCCCCTCGGCGACCTCGCGGTCGCCCAGTACCAGGGCCAGCTGTGCGCCGGACTTGTCGGCGGCCTTCATGGCGCCCTTCATGCCGCGTCCGCCGTAGGCGAGGTCGGTGCGGATGCCCGCCTTGCGCAGTTCGGCGGCGATGACGACCAGGCGCTGCTTGGCCACGTCGCCCAGCGGCACTCCATATACCTGGATGCGCGGGCCGGTCACGGCGGACTTGCCCTCGGCCTCGAGCGCGAGCACGGTGCGGTCCACGCCGATGCCGAAGCCGATGCCCGACAATGGCTGCCCGCCGAGTTCGGCCATCAGCCCGTCGTAGCGGCCGCCGCCGCCGATGCCGGACTGCGCGCCGAGACCGTCGTGCACGAATTCGAACGTGGTCTTGGTGTAGTAGTCCAGGCCGCGCACCATGCGCGGGTTCACCACGTAGGGCACGCCGAGCGCGTCGAGGTGGCCGAGGACCTGTTCGAAGTGCGCCTTGGCGGACTCGGAGAGGTGATCGATCATGAGTGGCGCGCCCGCGGTCATCTCCTTGACCTCGGGCCGCTTGTCGTCGAGCACGCGCAGCGGGTTGATCTGCGCGCGCCGCTTGGTCTCCTCGTCCAGCGGCAGCTCGAGCAGGAAGTCCTGCAACAGTTCCCGATACTGCGGCCGGCAGGTCTCGTCACCGAGCGAGGTGATCTCGAGCCGGAACCCGTCGAGCCCGAGCCCCCGGAATCCGGCGTCGGCGATGGCGATCACCTCGGCGTCCAGCGCCGGATCGTCGATGCCGATGGCTTCCACGCCGACCTGCTGCAGCTGCCGGTAGCGGCCCTTCTGCGGGCGCTCGTAGCGGAAGAAGGGCCCGGCGTAGCAGAGTTTGACGGGCAGCTGCCCGCGATCGAGGTTGTGTTCGATGACCGCGCGCATGACACCGGCGGTGCCCTCGGGCCGCAGCGTGAAGCTCTCGCCATTGCGGTCGGCGAAGGTCCACATCTCCTTGGACACCACGTCGGTGGATTCGCCCACACCCCGCGCGAACAGGGCGGTCTCCTCGAAAACCGGCAGTTCTATATGCCCGTATCCGGCCAGTCGCGCGGTCGCCACGAGGCCGTCCCGGACGGCGACGAATTCCGCCGAGGTGGGGGGCAGATAGTCGGGTACCCCCTCGGGGCACTGAAGCTGCTGGTCTTGGTCACGACGTTCAGTTTTCCAAACGGCCCTCCGCCAAGTCCAACCGGTTACCATGCCGCGGGCCCCGGCCCGGGCGATATGTAGGTTTTTCTCAGCGAATGCAGGTAATGTCTGCCGCGGCCGCTGGGCTGACGGCCGTAACTCGTAATAACGACCGTTCATGGAGGGACAGTTAGTGCCGAGCAATGAACAGCGACGCGCTGCGGCGAAGCGGAAGCTGGAGCGTCAACTGGAGAATCGGGCCCAGCGGGCGCGCAAGCGCAAGCAACTCACCATCGCGGCGTCGGCGCTGGGCGTCGTGGTCGCGGTCGCGGCGGGTGTCGGCATCTACTTCCTGACCAAGGGCGATGACAACAGCACCAGCGCCAAGGCCTCGGAGACGCCGGACGCCTCGCTGACCGCCGCGCCGCCGCCGGTGGCCAAGGCCAAGGCCGCGCAGGTGAACTGCACCTACCGCCCGTCGCAGAAGCCCGCCGACAAGCCGGTGAACGCGCCCGGCACGGCGAACATCTCGACCGCGGGCGAGGTGAAGGCCACCATGGACACCAGCCAGGGCCCGATCACCATGACCCTGAATCCGGGTGAATCCCCCTGTACGGTCAATAGTTTCGAGAGCCTGGCCAAGCAGAAGTTCTTCGACAACACCTCCTGCCACCGCATCACCACCGGCAAGGGCCTGCAGGTGCTGCAGTGTGGCGATCCGACCGGCAGCGGCATGGGCGGCCCGGGCTACGAGTTCGACAACGAGTACCCGACTGACCAGTACGACGCCAACGACCAGGCCGCCCAGTTCCCGGTCGAGTACAAGCGCGGCGTGCTGGCCATGGCCAATGCCGGACCCGGCACCAATGGCTCGCAGTTCTTCCTGGTCTACGGCGATTCCCAGCTCCCGCCGCAATACACCATCTTCGGCACGGTCGACAGCGCCGGACTGGCCACCCTCGACAAGATCGCCCAGGCGGGTGTCGCGGGCGGCGGTCAGGACGGCAAGCCGGCCGCGGATGTGAATATCCAGTCTGTCCAAATCAACTGACCAGCATGGTTTTTCGGGCCCGGCGCTTTCGCGCCGGGCCCGTTCGTTTTCCGGTCGAGGTCTCGACGAGGTCGCGTTGAACCTCCTGACTAAGGGTTCCCTAACCAAAGAAAATCCTGAGTTTTCCACTCCGCGCCGGAAATGTGCGATATATGCTGGATCGCGACGCCCTCGTACGGCGGTTTTCGAGTTTTCGCTGGTAATCTTGTAGAACGGAGTACCAAGGCGTAGTAAAGCCCACCGGGACACCCCCAACCGGGCCGCGCCAACGCCCCACGTTCTCCCGGTGTCCACGTTTGCAGGCGGGACATAGCTTTTCGAACCACCGTTCGGGTTATGTCCGTGACGAAGCACCACCATCCATAGTGATCACTGCAGCATCGGGGAGCAGGCAATGGCCGAGGAACTCGACGACATCGGCCGCGAAACAGCGGCGATGATGAGGCAAATGTTGCAGCTGGCGACACTTGTCGCGCTGCGCACCCGGGAACGTGGCCAGAAGGAAGCGGAAGCCCGCGTCAGGGTTACCGAGGCCAGGCAGAAAGAGGGCCGAGAGCGTCGGCTGCGCGAGGCCGCAGACGCCAAGGCGCGCGATCCGCGCAATCGGGAACTTCCGCGAATCCTGGAGCGTCCGACCGTGGATCGGGGTGTATCCCTCGAGAAGGACCGCTTCGCAGCGGCCGCCGAAGCCACCCGCATGGCCGCCCAGCAGGCGGCGAACCGGAGTTCGCAGCGCTACGACTCCGTGGAGCGGCGAACCGCACTGGCGCAACATCTTTCACGAATGGGCATTTCACCCGAACTGCAATCGGTGCGCATGCTGATGGAAGTCGGGCAGGCGCAGTCCGCGCAGGAAGCAGTCCGCATTCGCGAGCAGGAGGCGGCCCAGCGCCGCGTGCGGGAGCAGGAGGCCCGGGCGCGCGAACGGGAACGCGAGCGGGAACGGGAACGGTCTCGTGCGTGAGCCGGTCTGAGCGACAAGACCTTTGAACTGTGGCGGATCGGCTTCCGATCCGCCACAGCCATTTTCGGGGTGAATCCTCCGCCCGGAACACTCCGCTCTAGAGCGGGAACTCGCCCAGCGCCGGATTGCTGAACATGCCCTGCTGCGGAGACTTCAGCGGCAATGGTGTGAGCATGTCCTTGTGCCCGTTGCGGACGCTGCAGTACTTGAACGGCCCCTTGGGATCGAACAGCTTCGCCATGTGCGGGTCCGCGTGGTCGAGGAACCAGATGCTCAATCCGGTCTTGGGGTCATTGCGGTAGTGCTCCCAGGCTCGCCACATGGCGTCGAGTCGCGCGACCGCTTCGGCGTGCTTCCACCACTCCGGGCACCAGACGGTGTCGCTGATATCGGTCACCTGCCGGCGATACACCAGGCTCAAGTAGTTCTCAACGAACTCGACCACGCTCGCATACACCAGGCGCTCACGGCGATCATCGTTGTAGAAGTTCTCAGGATGCTGCTCGTCGCTCACAGCGGTCGGACCTCCTTGGGTGACTCAACGTCGGGCTGGGCCTCTTTGATCAGCGAGGGCGAGTTGATCAGATCGGCGATCTCGGTCTTCTTGTGCTGCGGGTGCGGGTCGTGCGCCTCGATCGACCGCGCGACCGGACCTGCGTAGTCGCCGTCCCACCAGGGTGTCGTGCGCAATAGAACAGCCGGGGTTCCGGAGGCGAACAGGATGGCGCGTCCGCGCGGGAGAGTGGAGAGCGCATGCGCGTTGAACGTCTTCGACGAGCCCAGCGAGCGTGAATAGCTCTTCCCGCTACTGGATTCGGAGACCGACTGCGTAATGCTGTCGTAGTCGCCGATGGCCTCGGAGCGCTGCTGCAGGAAGTTCATGTCGTCGATGCCGCTGCCGATGACCTTGATATTGGCCGCGCCCCAGAGCGCCTCCATCCCGTCGGGACCCCAGCAGCGCGCCCCCTGCGCCCAGGACTGCAGCACCGTCATCACCACGATGCCGCGAGAACCGAAGTGGCTGTAGTTCTTCGGCAGATCCTTCCAGCGCACCACGTTCGCGGCCTCGTCCAGCGCCGCCAGCAGCGGAACCGGCAGCCGCCCGCCCGGCGACCGCATCGCCTTGCGGGTGGCGACCTCGATGACGGCCTCGGTCATGGCCGCGACCAGCGGCGCCGCCGAGCCTCGTCCTTCCAGGGACAGGGCGTAGAGGGTGCCGTTGCGATCGATGAAATCCGATTCGTCGAAGGGCTGCTTGCCCGCGGACGGGACCACCCACGGGATGATGTGCTGCAGTTTGAGGACTCGGATCATGGCCTTGGCGGCGCCGAAGATGCCGTCGCGGGTCTTGACGTCCAGGTTGTACTGGCCGACGAGACTCGGTGCCATGTAATGCATTCCCTGCTCGCGCAGGATATTGATGGGCTCGTGATCGATCGGGTTGTTCACCCACTCCCAGACCTGGGTGATGGGCTTGCCCGCGAATCCCGCCGCCAGGAACAACGCCGCCAGCAGATCCTCGGCCTCGGGGTCGAAGTAGGAGTCGGCACCCTGTCCGACCGACGGGCTGCCTTCGGCGTCGGAGAAGTGGCCGGCCAGCTGGAGGGCCCGGATCTCACATCCCGGCGCGTACACATCGACCCAGGCGATCGGGTCCCAGTACCAGCTCGGCCCCTGCTGGTACATGAGTTCGTTCGAATCCGCCCCCACCCCTTGCGGATCGAACACGAAGACGGGACTGCCCTTGGCCGCGCGGACATCCCGGGTGGCGTCCACGACGTCGCGCTTGTTGGAGGTGACGATCACCGGGCCGATCGCGGACAGGATCGCCGGAATGACACGGGAGGTCGTCTTGCCCTGACGGGGGCCCCAGATGTCGACCTGTAGGTCCTCGTACGAGCCGTAGAGCATTTCGCCGTCGGCCACCGCGATTCCGATCGGAATGCCGGGCACCAGCGGCGTTTCGCTGTCGCGGGCAGCGGGATACAGTGTCGGGTCGGTCAGCGAACCTGGAACATACGACCTGCGGGTGAGGGGGTCGGTCGCCACCCGGAGATTGAACTGCCCGGCCCGCTCCATCACACCGGATGCGGTGAGCGCCTTGATGGCACCGCCGCTGCCCATGTAATCGGCCTTGTCGTCGACCGCTAATCGCCCCTTGCCCGCGTTCGCCTTCTGGCGTCGCTTCCACAGCTGCCAGCCGATCGCGCCCAGCACGATCAGGATCACGATGATGGCCGCCGCGCCCGGCCAGTGCAGGTTGCCCTTGACCATGTTGACCGCGATGGCGATCGGGTTGATCGGGATCTGCTGGCGCGGGCTCGACAGCAGGTTGCCCAATTGAACGGCCACCCACAGGGTTCCGAAGATCGCGAAACCCGCGTAGATGAGGTGCAGTGTGTGGTCGGGACCGGGCTCGGCCGGGTCCTTCACCGGTGCTTTCGCCATCTCTAACCTCCTGGGATGACCTGTACGTCGTTACCGATCAACGGAATTCGTCCAGCAGCCAACCACCGGTGGGTCCGCGGACGACGGTGGCGACGACCGTGGCCGGGGGCAGTGACTCCCGCTTGCCGTCCGGGTAGACGACCGTCTGCTCGATGCCGATCTTGAATTGCTGCCGGTTCGGGTCGGCGCCCGCGGGCGCCTTCTCACCGGAGGCGAAGGCGAACGCCTCGACGTGCGCGCCCGCCTTGGCCCACTCGGTCCAGCGCAGCACCGGCCGCGGGGTCTCCACGCTGCCCGTCGGGGTATCCAGGACCCGGATCAGGCTGGGGCCCAGCCATTTCCGAGCCCGGCGCAGGGCGTCGCCCTCGGATTCGGTGGCGGGGTACCAGGTGTAGATCTGTTCCAGCGCGGTGACCGCGACACCGTCGGCGGTGGTCGGGTCGGGGGCGGGGGCAACCTCGAGCAAGCGAGTAGTGGACGTGGGCGGTTGCGCGGCGGTCGGTTTCGAGCCGCCGCCGGTGGAACCGCTGCCACACGCGGTGGCCAGCATCGCGACGCTCAGCACAACCATCACCACCTGCGAAGGGCCTCCCCTCCAGGCTAGTCGCCGACGCAACATCACGCGGCTCATGTGCCTCGCTTGGCGTCGTGAAGGGTCTCCACCAGGGTGCGATTCATCTCGGCGGCCGCGGCCAGCTGCTGCTGCAGCAGCGCGACCTTGCGGCGCAACGCGATAGCGTCCATGCGTTCCAGCCCGGGGCTCTCCGCGGCGCGCACCCAGTTGCGCACCGAGTTGGTGTGCACGCCGATCTGGTCGGCGACCACCCGGCACGCCTCCGATTCCGAGCGCAGTTTGCCGGTCAGGGCGATGACCTGCTCGACGGCGGCCTGGCGGACCTCCGGCGAGACTCTTCGATAGGACCGGTGCGGCATCATGCGGCGCTCCCCTTGTCCGAGCCGCGGCTCGCGGTGGTCTCGGTGAATTCGCTGAAACGCTGGTTGGTGTCGTGGATTCCGCTCTCTCGCTCGGAGAGGGTGAACTCCATGTGGAACGGGATCCCGGGGCGGCGGTCCTCGCCGATCTTGAGCAGGAACTTGCCGGTGCCGGGCGCGGGCGGGCGGGTCTGGCCCGGTTTGAGCGCGTCACCGGTGAGCGCCTGCGGCGCGGACCAGCTGGTCACCATCTCCTCCTCGGCGGAGGTGAAGGGCACGGTGGAATCCAGGCGCGCGATCTCCTCGGCCGGGAGCGCGCCGAAGATCTTGGCGCGGGCGCGTTCCAGGAAGCCGAGCGCCTTGGCGATGGCGGCTTCCGAGCCCAGCGCCTGAAGGTCCTTGATGGTGTGGCTGATCATGATGAGCGAGGTGGCGATGCCGCGCTGCAGACGGGTGAGCTCGTCGACGCGGTCGACCATGAAGTCGCCCAGGCCCAGTACCTGCCACAGCTCGTCCATGACCACCTGGAAGTAGCGCTGCGGGCCCAGGTCGGCGTCGGCGAGCACGTGGGCGGCCTCGACCGAAGCGAAACCGTCGGCCCAGCAGGCCAGCATGACGGCGGCCTTGAGTTTCTTGTCGCCGTTGGGGATGTGGGAGACGTCGATGCAGACGGCGGTGGCATTGGTGTCGATGGGAGTCGTGGTGTGGCCGTTGAAGACCGCGCCGAACGGACCCTGGGTCAGCGCGCGCAGCGAGCGGCGCAGGCCCTTGATGGCCTCGTGGAATTCGTCCGGATTGTCCGCGCCCGCATCGAGTTGCAGCTCGTCGCCGCCCGCCACGATCACTTCCAGCAGGTCCTCGATGATGGGCGGCTGGTCCGGGGTGAAGCCGCTGCCCTCGCGGTAGAGGATGCGCAGGCCGGTGGAGATCAGGGTCTCCTCGAAGTCGCGCACCCGCGCGCCGCGCACCAGTTCCACCAGACCGGCCACCAAAGTGACCTGGCGGGCCCGCATTTCCTGCATGACCTGGGTCTGGAGTTCGGGGAATTCCGCGAGCAGCGGCACGATCGAGCCGAGCACACCCGCGGCGAGCGGGTTGAGCTTGCCGTGGCCGTAGCCGAGGTCGATGACCTGACCGCCGACCAGCTCCACCAGCTTGCGGTAGTCGGGCTTGACGTCGGCCAGCACCAGCGGCGTGATGCCCTGCGCGACACCGCCGAGCACGATGCGCCGCACCAGCGAGGACTTGCCGAAACCGTTGAGGCCCAGCACGAAAAGGCTCGGCGCGGTGATGAAGCTGCCGCGCATGAACCAGTTCATCGGGTCGAAGCACACCGGTGCGCCGGTGTGCAGATGCGACCCCAGCGGCGTCCCGATCAGCGGCGCGCCCGCGCCGACCGACCACGGCCACAGTCCGGCGACCTGCGCGGTGGTGGCCCGATACTCGACCGGCCGCCCCACCACGTTCATCCGGCCGCCGCCCGCGCCGATGTACCCGCGATCGGTGAGTTGCGCGGTGGTGCGGTCGAATTCGTCGAAGCTGCCGTATTCCATCCGCTCCGCGCGCGCCGCGAAGTTGCGCCGGCGCAGATCGTCGGTGTGCAGCCGGAAGGTCGCCCACGCCGCCTTGATGCCGCTGCCCTCGCGGGCGGTGACCTCGAGTTTGGCGCGGGTGCTGTCGTCGAGCAGTTTGGGCCCGGTCTGCTTCTTCTTCGCCGCCGCCTTGCGCGCCGCGGCCCGCTTGGCCGCCGCCTCGCGGTCGACGGGCTCGGCGGCTTTGTCCCGCTTGCCCTTCCGCCCGCTCCCGCGCACCCGCTCCTCGGCGGCACGGTCGGGCCGCGTACCGCGCGCCGGGCGGTTACGTGCCGATCGCTCCCCCGGTTCTCCGTCGGGCCGCGTCGGGCGAGCCCGCCCCGGGGTCCCGGCACGGCCGCCCAGGTGGACCCGGTCCGGGTCGGTGGATCGCGGCGCGGCATCGCCGCGGCCGGACCGATTGCCCGGCAGGCGTTCCGACCGGTCGGCACCGCTCGGGCCCGATTCACCCGCCCGTTCCGTTCTCGGATCGGCGGCTCCGGCGCGCAGCGCATCGCCCGGCCCGGCCTCGGCGCGCACCGCGATCTCGCGGCCCGCCCGCGCGCCGTCACTACCGACGGGCACCGCCGATTCGGTTGCGTGACCGGCCGGTTCGAGTGCGGGCATGGCGGGACGGCGGCGCTTGACCGGCGTGCTCACGACCTCCCCGACCGCCTCGCCAGGCTCGCGGACCGCCGATTCCCCGGCGGCGGACCGGCCGGGGGCGACCTCGGCCGCCACCCGCGCGGTCTCGATCGTGAGCTCGGTCTCGACGACGACCACGGTCTCGGTCCCGGTCTCGACCACGAACTCGGTTTCGGTCGCGGACGCGACCGTGTACTCGGCCATCGCGGCCGCCGACTCCGAATCGGCCCGCGGCGCACTCCCGGCCCGGGACTCAGCACGCTGTAGCCCTTCCCGGGACCCCGTGCGCTCCAGTCCATCCCGCGACGCCGGAGGCTCCAGTCCATCCCGCGACGCCGGAGGCTCCAGACCTTCCCGCGACGCCGCGCGTTCCAGCTCCGCCCGTGGCTCCGGGCGCCGCGGCTCGGCGGGCGCGTCCGGCTCGGCGAACTCCGCGGAGTAGTCGACCGGGGTGTCGCGGCGGAGCATGCGGCGGTCCGGGAGGGTGCCGCGGCGGGGGCGGTGTTCGTCGCGCAGCACGCGGGAGGGCGTGGGCGGGAACGGATCCGGCTCCTCGTAGCGGTCGTCCGGGGCCGGGTCGCGGCGAGAGCCGCGCCGCGCGGGCGGCGCGGCGTCGCGTTCGCGGACCGGGGGTTCGAAGTCACGTGGCATGGTGGGTTACCCCGCAAGTGCTTTCGGAATGGTGGCGTGTTCGGGGAGGATCACCCCGCAGCCGAGGGACGCCGCGAACGCCGCCGCCTGATAGCGGTAGCAGCGGCGGATCTTGAGGCGGGCCTGGGTGGACAGATCGCGGGTGATGGCCTCGATGCGGGGCAGATCGCCGCGCAGCGGTTCGGTAATGGTGACCAGCGCGCCGAAGCGGGTGACGCCGTGGCCGCGGGCCTGTTCCTCGCGGGCCTGCTGGGTGGCCCCGACGCGCAGGGTGGCCGCGGCGGACACCACGCCACGCTCGGATTGCTGTGCCACCAGGGCGTTCTTGTAGTCGTCGTCGACGATCTGGGCGGCGTCACCGGCGGAGTGCGGGCGGTAGACGATGGTGATGCGCTTGCGCGGCACCTCCGGGTTGGGCGCGAGCAGCCGCTGCAGCACGCGTTCGTCCACCGCGCCCTCCGGGGCGGTGTCCATCTCCCAGGTGACCGAGCGGCCGCCGTCGTGAATGAAGTGGTCCCAGCGCTCCTCGTGCGAGACCGGACCGGCGTCGGCCCAATCCAGCCCGTGCCCACCGGGTTCGCTCGCGGCCACCTCGAGGTCGGCCTGGGCGGCCGGGTCGTAGCTGCGGCGGATGAAGGAGATGATCTCCTCGGCGGCCATGGGCTGGGCGCGAACTCCGGCCTCCGCCAACGCCGCACAGATGCCGGGCAGGCGGCGGCCGATCTCCACGGCCTCCTCGGCCGGGTTCTTGCGGCGCTCGGCGGTGGTGGCCTTGAAGGTGATGGCCACCCGCGGCAGCAGCTGCACCCGCTCCTGCGGCAGCTCGGTGGCCAGCTCGTACATGACCTGCTGGGCCAGATCCGGGGCCTCGGGCCGGGTGATGGTGGAAACCTCGGTGAGCAAACGGTTTCCGGTCTCGGGCACGGTGTCGATGACCGGCACCACGGCCACGATGTCGGAGGTCTGGCCCAGCGAGGCCAGGAAGGTGCCCCAGGCCCCGACCCAGCGGTCGATGACCGGCTGATCGACGGCCTCGTGGCCCTGCGGCCAGGCCCTGAGAACGACTGTGTACTGGGCGAATTGCGGTAGGTGGATCATGCCGAAGCTGTAGCCGCCCGCGTCGATGCCCTCGTACAACCGCGACGGGGCCATCAGCCCCGGCAGCCGGGTGACGCCGCCGGGGATGCGTGAGAAGCGCCCGCCCCGGTACACGTGCTCGCCCTTGGAACGGCCGCGCAACCAATGGAACATCATCAATCCGTTCTCGTAGCCGGAGCGGCCCCCCGTCCGCCACACCAGTGGAACCATCACGACCGTGCCGAGGCCCGCCACCACGGCGGCCGGTTTCGGCCCGGCCGCCAGCGCCGTGAGCAGCGCGGTGATCACGACGGCGAAACCGACCACAGTCTCACCCCAGCGCAGGCCGAAAAGTCCTGCGCTGCGGGGCTTCTGCCACAGGCCGTACGAGCGGCGCTCGTAGGTGTCGGTCATCGTCATCGCGGAATGGTGCTCCTGCCGAGGTCGGGTGAACGGTTGACCCAGCGGTCACCGGCCAGGTCGCCCGCGGTGGCCTCGGCCTTGCCGAGGGATGCGGTCGCCGCGCGCACCTGGGCCACCTTGTTGGCGACCCGGGACGCGCCTGACGGTACTGCGCCACCGCCGCCTTGGGCCGCAGGACTCGCGGCCGCGGGCGCACCGGCGCCACCGCCGCCCGGCCGGGGCTGGGGTGTGGGTCGTGGAGCGCCGCCGCCACCGCCGCCGGGACCGCCCGGGCGAGGCGGCCGTCCGCCGCGTCCCATACCCGCGTAGCCCGGGGCGCCGGTGGCCGCGCGCGGGGCCACCGCGCGTGAGCCGACCGCGCCGAGTGCCGCGATGCCGAACAGGGTGCCGGTGGTGGCGGCCAGACCCGAACCGCCGGAACCGACAATGGCGACCTCGCCCGCACTGGCCAGGCGCATGAGCGCGGGCAGCACGAACGCCACGGTGCCCAGCAGCACGATGGCGACCAGCATGCGCTGGGCCTCGTCCGCGTCGGGCAGGTTGGTGGTGCCGGTGCGGTCGTCGGTGGCGCCCGCGGTGGTGAAGGCGATCATGTAGACGATCGCCGCGACCGGCTTGTAGAGCATGAACGCGATGATCCAGCGGATCAGCTTGTTGTAGGAGGTGCGCCCGATCGAGGTGCCCGAACCCGCCGCCGCCAGCGGCAGCACGCCCGCGGCCACCACGAGCATGCCCTGGCGCACGATGGCCAGCACGATCTGGGCCAGCGCGCCGAGCAGGCCGACAATGGCGATGATCAGCACCAGGCCCGGTGAGAAGGCTTGCAGCTTGGTGGTTTTCACCATCAGCTCGGCCATGTCCTTGGCATTGCCGTTGGTGGAGTCGTTGATGATCCACTCGGCGAACTTGTCCGAGGCCTGGGTGGCGGCCACGATCACCGCGCCGAGCATCCAGGAACTGAACACCACGCGCGCGAACATCCAGAAGGAATCGGTCGCCTCACTGACCGCGGCTCCCCGTCTCGCCTGGGCGAGTTTGAGACCGGTCAGGATCACCGACACCATCAACAGGAGTATCTGCGCCTGATAGGTGTAGTCGTTGATCTTGGTGAATAGTGTTCCGGCGTCACTGACCCGGTCGTTGGGGATCTTCATCCAGAAGGTCAGCGCCAGGATCAACGCCTCGCCCAGGCCGTTCATCAGCGAGTCCACCACCTTGCCGAAGGTGGAGTCCCACGCCTTGTCGCGCACGGCGGCGGCGGCATCGGTGGGGTGGGTCGCGACATTGCCGGCCTTGCACGCCGCCGAGGCCGCGTCGCCGAGCGAGATGCCGGGCACGCCGAGCCCGTCGAGAGAGTCGTGTAATTCGTTGCAAGCCTGGTCGAAACCGTACTGCTGGCCGTAGGCCACCGTCGGTGTCGCGATCATGACGGTGAAAACGACCGCGAAGATCGTGACTATCCGCCTCAGCATGTGGTCCACCTTTCGATGGGTCGCGATGCCATGTTCTCGAACATTTCCGGATTCACCATCGGGTCCACCCCGCCAGCGAATCCACATTCTCGGTCTGCGAGGTCTTGGAGGTCGACGGCTTGAGCCGCCAGTCCCCCGCGTCCCAGACCATGATCAAACGCACTGCCGCCCACCACTGCCGGTTGTCCACCACCGGCCCGCGCACGGCCAGCCGAACGATGGCCATGTCGTCGGCGTAGTTCTCGATCTGGAAGCCGTCGGAGGCCACCAGGTAGCGGGTCACCTTCTCCGGCTGCTGTTTCGGCAGCCGCTGATCGGCCAACGCCTGGTCGTAGGCGGTGAGCTGTTCGGCGGGCACGCGCACCTCGCGCACGTACAGGTCCCGGTCGGCCGGGCGGGCGTTGAGCCGGTAGGTGATCTGCGCCGCGGCCAGCGCCGCACCCTGCGGGGTGTGCGAATAGCCCACGGCCACACCGTTTTCCATCCGCGCCGGACCGTCGGAGGTGGAGAAGGGCACCGACGCGCCGTACACCCGCTGCCAGCCGTGCGGTTCGGTCAGGCCCTGGGGCGCGGCGGTGAGCCAGTCGGAGTCGGTGGTCTTGCGCTGCTTGGCGGTGTCCTGCGGCAGCGGCTGTCCCGCCGAGTTGTTGGGGATGTCGACGCGGCGGCCGAACAGATCCACCTCGGGCGAAGCGAATCCGGTCGCGCCGGAATCGGAGGCGGTCACCGGAGCGGTGCCGACCTCGGGTTTGGCGCTCGGCTTGGAGCGGTGGCCGAAATAGACCACCAGGCCGGCGATGACTATCACCGCGACCAGGGCGGCCGAGGCGATGACGCCGAACGAGACGCCGTCGCGCTCGGACGACTCCTTCTCGCTCATCGCTTCGCCTCCACGGTGTTGTTTACGAGATCGGTTGTACCAATGGATAATTCAGCTGCCCGTGCCCCTCAGGTCGGCAGCAGGGCCAGCGCGATACCGCTGGCCGAGGTCGCCATGATCGCGCCCAGCAGGCTCATCACCACCCCGTGCGTGGCCTCGTTGGCGGCCAGGTCGTCACGGAAGGCGTACCAGAGCCGTCCGGCCGCCAGGATCATCCAGGCCAGGCAGAACAGCAGCACGCACCACAGCAGCCAGTCGATGAGCTGCATCAGCGGCCGGACCACGTCCGACGGCATCTGTTTGTAGGCCAGCACGGCCACGGTATCCATGGCCGCGGGCACGAGGGCCCCGGGCATTAGGTGATCACAGCGTTCATGATCGTGCCCGCGCTCGTGGCGACGATTCCTCCGATCATGGCCCCGGCCACCATCTTCGGCGACTCCAAACCGCCTCCCGTCCACTTCTCCCAGGCGAACCGGCCACCGGCGTAGGTGATGCCCAGGATTCCCGACAACAGAACGAACCAGGTGAAATACCGAACCAGTTTCAGCAACTTGTCCGACGCGGGCGGCGCCTCGGGGGTCGGATTCCCGACCCCCTGCCCGAGGAATTGCCCGTACACATCATGGATGGCGAGAAGCATGCTCATTGTCTGTCCTTATGCACTTGCAAACTGTTGAATACCAAGCTGCTCAACGCGGTCCGTACGGCTCCTGAGGCCGCTGTGGAGCCGGCCGTGATGTCTGACGGACCGTCCAAACAATCAACGCGACGATGCCACCCACGAAGGCCAGCGCTCCGACCACGATCGCCGACCACACGAGAAATCGCACCAATTTCAGCATCGAATCCGCTTCGGGCGGCGCTTCGGGCGTGGGGTTGCCGACCTGAGCCAGTACGTCGTATGCACTGTGCACAGTTGTGAGAAACATCGTGCACTCTCTCCAAATATCCTGCGGTGCCATCGATTTCGACACCCGTGACCACCATCCGGCTGGAATCGCTTCGCACGCAGCGTGTTCCATGCACAATCATGACTCATCCTCCCGGCTCCGCTCCGAGGTGCCCGGAGTGTCCAGGGCGGTCTGGACAGCGGCCAAGATACCGGTGCCCAGCTCCCGCACTTCCGGTGTGATCTCTTCCAGCGGATCGGATTTGCGCTTGCGCTGGACAGGGAGCGGGTCGCCCGGCGACCAGACCGGCAACTGGTCGGCCTCGACCAGGGTCCATTCCTCGTGCCAGGGCAGCTGCCACACCTGCCCGGCCAGCGAACCGACCACGTCGCGGTAGCGGCGGATCTCGGCCGGGATCCGGCCCGGGCGCGCGGCCACGGTGATCAGGCCCAGCACCTCACTCGGGCCCGCGAGCCCGGCGTGATGCTGGCGCAGCAGGTCGTGGGCGCGGGTGAGCCCGGGGATGGTCTCGCGGGCGACCAGCACCACGAACGGGGATTCCCGGTCGAAGACGCCGGGCCAGCGGCGATACGAATCCGCCGCGGGCGCAAGCACATGCGCGAGCGTCGTCGCGCCCGCGCCGCCGTGCACGCCGAGCAGCCACACCAGCGGAGCCCGGCCGCCGCCGGGTACGGGTCGGTCCCAGATCGGTGCGCGGCGGGATTCCGGCGGCGGCACCACACCGGCCGCCAGGGCGGCCCCGGAAGCGGTGTTCCGGTCGGAGGATCGGCGTTCCTTCATGGCTGCGGTCATGATGCCACTCCAGCAAGCAGGCGGCGATACGCGCGGCGTGTCTCGGCTGCCAGGTTGCTGTGGCGCACCAGTTCTCCGCGCGCGAGGTGCGAGTCATAGGGTATCTCGACGATCTCGCGGACCCACCCGTCCAGATGCTCCCGCAAATGCTCAGCGATCCGAGAATCGCTGCCCGGCAACTGATGTGACACGACAATGGTGGTGTCGCCGACAATGCCGTCGCCGGGACCCTCGCCCTGGCCGCCGAACTGGTCGTCGAGCCATTCCAGGGTGACCCGCAACCGGTTGGCGGCGTCCACCCGCGCCGGAATCGCCAGCACCAGCGCGATATCGGCGTCCTCGAGCAGCGGGCGCAGGTGGCGGCTGGCGATCGGACTGCCGCCGTCGTAGACCGGGGTATACCCGGTCTCACCGAGCGCGCGGGCGACGGTGAGATAGGTGGCGCGGCGGCGCAGCGGCGCGGGATCGCGCCACAGCAGCCCGATTCCGGACGTCGCGCGGGACAGGCATTCCTTGAGCGGCGCGGCCTCGTCGTCGCCGCGGCCGTAGAGCCAGGCCTGCAGGCTGATCGGGCTCAGGTGCTCGTCAGCGCCGCGCAGCGCGAGATCGCTGCCCGCGAAAGTGCCGTCCACGGCCACGGTTTGCGCGCCGGCGGCGCCCAGCTCCCCCGCGATGCCCAGGGCCGTGGTGGTGGTGCCCGCTCCGCCGCAGCCACCCACCACCAGGATCGGGCGCGGCGCGGGACCGGCGTCCCCGCCGTCGCCGCGCCGCTTGCGCAAGCGCATCACCGGAGCCTTGGAACGCGCGGCAGGGCCCGGCGATTCGCCCGCGTCGGGCACCTCGTCGAGCCAGCGGCTCCAGTCCTGATCCATTGTCTCCGCTCTCCTCGTTATCCGGCCGTAACGCCCGCGGCGGGTCCATGGTCGCCGATCATCGCGGGGGCCGTCATTTCGTTGTACGCCGCCGCGACGGCCACCGGGCCGGAACCGGGGCCCGCCTCGGGTGCGCCACCGGATTGCGGTGTGCCGCCGGGGGAATTCAGCACATACAGAGCAACTCCCCCGGCGGTGGCTAGCAAAACAATGGCAACAAACACGAAGGCCAGGCCGAAAAACCGCCGGGCCCTGGTGCGCTCGGAGCGGGCGGGCGCTTTCTCGTCGAGGGCGTCGAGCAGCTCGGTGGCGCGGTCGGGGTGACCGGCGCCGGTTTCGTCGCTCTCGGTGGGGAATTCGACGACCGTGCCGCCGCGGTAGCGGGCCGGCGGTGTGTACGAATCGCTCTCGCCGCGGTCGGTCATCCAATCCGACCAGGCGCCGTCGAAGTGGTTGCGGCGCAGCACCGATTCTGGCACCGGCGGGATGTCGTCCTCGGGTTCGGCGTCCCGGATGTAGTGCGGGAAGCGGGCCGGGCCGCCCTCGTCGGTGAAAGCCGGTTCGGTGTCGGGCTGTTCGGGGGCGGGCGCCTGGGCGTCCGGGTCCAGGGCGGGGTACCAGCGCGAGACTTTTTTGTACGACTTCAACATTTCCGCTGCGGGCACGTCGCTCTGCATCGTCTGACCCTCTCGGCGGTCGGTCGTGGCGGACGGTGTGTTGTCGTCGATCTTCGGTGGCGCTGGTCGGTCATAGGTGGCGCTGATCGTTCCGGTCGCGCAGGACAGCCGTTCGCAACGGTCCCGATCGAAAATTCTCTCGCATGAACAGGATTCCAACGACTCGACGCGCCGGACGACACTCCTCTGAATCCGCGCGCGCGTGCGAGTAGCAGGGTTCGCGACAACGCGTGAACGCCACGCCGACGGGGCGGTCTTCCCTCCGGATGGACCAGAATCTACATTAACAAGACCAAGAGTTTTGGAGGTTTTGTGAAGACAGCAGACATCGCCGCGGTGGTCACCGGCGGCGCTTCCGGATTGGGCCTGGCCACCGTGCGCGAACTGCACTCGGCCGGCGCGAAGGTCGTTATCCTCGATCTTCCCTCGTCCGACGGCAAGGCCATCGCCGAGGAACTCGGTGAGCGCGTGGTGTTCTCGCCCGGTGACGTGACCAGCGAAGCGGATGTGAGCGCCGCGCTGGATGCCGCCCAGGGCCTGGGCACGTTGCGAATCGCGGTGAACTGCGCGGGAATCGGCAATGCCATCAAGACGGTCGGCAAGCAGGGCGCGTTCCCGCTGGAGTCCTTCACCAAGATCATCAACGTTAACCTGATCGGAACGTTCAACGTCATCCGTCTGGCCGCCGAGCGCATCGCGGCGAGCGAGGAGGCCGACGGCGAGCGCGGCGTCATCGTGAACACCGCCTCGGTCGCGGCCTACGACGGCCAGATCGGGCAGGCCGCCTACTCCGCCTCCAAGGGCGGCATCGTGGGCCTGACCCTGCCGGTCGCCCGCGACCTGGCCTCCTACAAGATTCGCGTGATGACCATCGCGCCGGGCCTGTTCCACACCCCGCTGTTCGCGACCCTGCCGCAGCAGGCCATCGACGCTCTGGGCGCGCAGGTGCCGCACCCCTCGCGCCTGGGCGACCCGGCCGAGTACGCGGCCCTGGTGCGCCACATCGTGGAGAACCCGATGCTCAACGGCGAGGTGATCCGCCTCGACGGCGCGATCCGCATGGCCCCGCGGTAAGCACGCATACCCGACGGCACCGGGTGTGAGCGGCTCGCTCGCACCCGGTGCCGTTCGCGTTCGGGCACCGCGAATGCGGTGCGGCACCGGCACATCGAGGCCCGCCGCCACAAATGAGACATGCGCTCAGCGCGCGACCTCGGCGGCCCGCTCGGGCAGCAGCGCCAGCAGTTGCCGGGTGTGCCCGGGGATCTCCTCGTCGATCAGGCCCTGGAACAGATCGCGCAGCGGCAGCGGCTGATCGACCAGCAGCGTGCCCGCGGATAGCAGACGGGTCGGTACGAGGGTGTCGAGCTCGGGGCCGGACAGCGCCGCCGAGCCGAAACCGCAGAGGATCTCGGCCTGGTGGCGCAGCCGCTCGCACAGATCGCGCTGACCGCCCGCGCGCTCGATCACGCGGTCGATCGTCCAGGTATCCAAGGCGACCCGATTGTCGTAGCGGGCGTGTTCGCCCGCCGTCACCCGCGCCGCGGTGGCGATGGTGGCAGCGGTGATCAGGGAGACGTGGGCCAGAATCCGGTCGGCGTCCCATTCACCCGGGGCCGGTGGCACGGTCCGATCCGAATCCGCCACCGTGGCAGCGGCTTCCAGGAGCGCGCGATAGGCCTCGCGCAAGGCGCTGGTATCGAACATCAGGAGCGGCACGCCCGTTCCATTTCCCAGGGGGCCTGCGGGAGCACCTCGCCGGTCTCGAGCAGCGACTTGAGATTGGCCAGCACGGCGGGCCAGCCGCTCGAAATGCCCTGTAGCATTTCCTCGTTCGGCAGGTTCTCGTGGGTGACGGTGAGCCGGACGATGTCCTGGTGCGACTCGATCACGAAGGTCACCACGGACGGCGAGCGGTCCTCCTCGGGCGAGTCCTCGAAGGTGAGGACCAGGCGGTGGGGCTCGTCGACCTCGAGGATCTTGCCGATCACGTCGTTCTTGCCGGATCCGTCGACGCGGCGGTGCTCCCAGTCCGAACCGACCCGCCAGTCCGAGATATTCGCGTGGCCCCAGTACCGGGCCGTCAGGTCGGCGTCGGTGAGGGCCTTCCATACCTGTTCGGCACTGGCGTGGATGTAGGTGACGTAGACGTAGTTCGGGACCGTGGCGGTCATGGCGTACTCCTCTGCCTGGTTCTTGATGGCGCGCAGGACATCGAGCCGGGGGCGGTCGAACACGGAGATCCAGCGCTGTTCGATGTCGTGAATCGGTGTCGGATTGATGTAGTGCACCCGTTCGCGTCCGCGCCGCACCACGGTCACCAGCCCGGCGCGCTCGAGAATGTCGAGGTGCTGGGTCAGCGATTGCCGCGCCATCTGGACGCGCTCACACAGTTCACGCAGGGTCTGACCGTTGTGCTCCCGCAGCCGGTCCAACAGTAGGCGGCGGGTGCCGTCGGCCAGGGCCTTGAAGACCGCGTCCATATCGGGTTCGGGTTGCACGATTGAATTATGCAGGCATTTACCTGCATAAGTCAACGGCGGGAGCCGCGGCGCGCCGGACACGCCCCGGCCGCACCCCCTTTCAACTGGGAATTTCGTTCTCGGACATGACAATCCGCGCATTCGCGGTCAAGATGATCAACGGCCCCCGGCCAGAATCGACATCGTTGTCTCAGCAGCGCCCCGGAGTTTCGCGGCGCGGACAGGAGTGCCAGTGGCGACGCCGCCGCAGACCTCGCAGCCCTCGTCGGTGATCGTGGAGACGATCCCCCCGGCGCGCATCGGCACCCGTCTGGCCCACCCCGTCCTGCGCACCACGCTGCAGCAGTTCCTGCGCGCCGGCGCCTGGGTCGCCGACCTCGGCCCGCTCCCGGCCGAGCTGATCTTCCGGGCCACACGGCTGTCGGAGAAGCCCGCCGCCGTGCTCGGCACCCCGCGCGGCGTGCGGCGCGAACCGCTGCGATTCGAGCATTTCGACGCGGAATGGCTGTGGAGCGCACCGGTTCCGGACCCGCGGGTGGATCGCGAGGCCGCGATTCTGTACCTGCACGGCGGCGCGTTCATCGCGGGCGGGCTCAACAGCTATCGCCGCCACACCGCGCGCATGGCCGGGTGGAGCGAGTTGCCGGTGCTGACCGTCGACTACCGGCAGCTGCCCGACGCCCACCCCAACGAGAGCCTCGACGACGCGCTCACCGCGTACCGGCATCTATTGGCCGAGGGCTTCCCGCCCGGGCAGATCATCGTGGCCGGTGATTCCGCGGGCGGCGGCCTGGCCCTGCGCCTGGCGCTGACGCTGCGGGAGCTGGGTCTGCCGCTGCCGGTGGCGCTGTCGGTCACCTCGCCGTGGGCGGACTTCGACTCCACCGCCCGGCTCGCGCACCCCAACGCCCGCTACGACGCGGTGCTGCCCGCCGCGGGCCCGGACATGGTGGTGCGGCGCGGCATCACCGTCGACGGCGTCCTGGATCCGGCCTGGTCGGTGGTGAATCACGACTTCACCGGGCTGCCGCCGATCCTGCTGCAGGTCGGCTCGCGCGAAATGCTGCTGGCCGACGCGCTCGCGGTGGCGAAGCGCGCCGAGGCAGCCGGGGTGGCGCTGCGGTTGCAGATCCGGCCCAGCGCTCCCCATACCCTCATCCATCTGGGCGCGGGCCTGCTCGCCGACGGCCGCGACGCCGCTCGCGACGCCGCCGACTTCCACCGTGCGATGATCGAACCCGGACGATCCGGACGCAACGCGGCCTGATTCGCGACCGGCGTCCCGATCCGAGAGACCGCGATTCCCAGGAGGCCGTGATGTCCCCGGAGAACCCGATGTCCCAGCCCGACAGCACCTCCCGCCCGGCCGTGTTCGTCACCGGCGCCGCCGCCGGTATCGGCCGGGCCATTGCCGCGCGCTTCGCCCGGCAGGGCTGGACGGTCGGCCTCTACGACATCGACGCCGAGGCGGTGCGCGCCACCGCCGCCGAGCTCGGCGGCCACACCGTCACCGGCTGCTTCGACGTCACCGATCCCGCGGGCTGGGAGCAGGCGCTGAAGGAGTTCGCCGACGCCACCGGCCGCCTGGACGTGCTGGTCAACAATGCGGGCATCCTGTATTCCGGTGCGTTCGGCGAACTTCCGATCGAGCGCCACCATCGCCTGGTGGACGTCAATGTCAAGGGCGTCCTCAACGGCTGCCACACCGCCCTCCCCTACCTGCGCCGCACCCCGGGCAGCCGGGTCGTCAATCTCGCCTCGGCCGCGGCGTTCTACGGCCAGCCCGGTCTGGCCACCTACGGCGCGACCAAGGCCGCGGTCCGCAGCCTCACCGAGGCCCTCGACCTGGAATGGCGGCACTTCGGCATCGAGGTCAGCGACCTGCTCCCGCTGTTCGTCGCCACCGACATGATGACCGAGGTGAACCGCGGCTCGAAGTCCGCGACCACCCTGGGCGTCCGCCTCACCCCCGACGATGTGGCGGACGCGGTGTGGCACACCGCGACTCACCGCCGCGGACTGCGCGGCCCGCATGTCCTGGTGGGTCTACAGACCAAACTCACCAGTCTGGCCAGCCGCCTCGCCCCGCCCTTCCTGGCCCGCGCGTTCACCGGCTGGATCAGCGAGGCCGATTCACTGTAGGACGATCGGGAATCGATACCCGAGCTTCATCCTCGGGTGGCGACCGGTTCGATCGCGTCCACCGGGAGCGCGAACGGCGCGGCGGCGGGCCGCGACCGGGGTGGGCGGGCGGTGGCGGCCCGCATCAGCAGCGCGGCCAGACCCAGGTAGCCGCGCAGTGCGGGTAATGAGAAGGCCAGGGATGCGACGGTTTCCGTGGTTCCGGCGGGTAGCGGCCGGTCGGCGAAGCGGTCGGCCAGCCAGTTCTCCGACAGCGGGGCGGCCAGCAGGCCGAGGCTGACGTGTCCGCCCAGGATGTCGCGCAGGTAGCGGACCGAGGTGCCGCCGGCGCGGTAGCGGTCGACGAGCCGGTCCACATTGCCGCACGGGATGATCAGGTCGTGCACGCCCTGCACCACCAGGATCGGGAAGCGGGGTGGCCGGTCGCCCGGATTGAGATCGGCGAGCACCGCCCGGACCTCGGGCAGGGTGCGCAGGGTCGCGAGCGCCCCGCCGTGGTGGTCGTCCATGCGGGATCGGCCGCCGCGCAACAGCAGTGGGATGGTCGCGGCGGTCTCGGCGCGGTCCAGCAGCTCCAGCGACGCGCCGTCGAGCTGGGTGCGCAGGCTGCGGTCCAGGGCCGGGTAGGCGCGGCGCAGGCCCGCCAGGCACAGGGTGGCCAGGCCACCGAAGGTCGACCCGTTGAGCCGGAAGAAGGTCGCCTCCAGGTCGCCGACGGGCGAACCCAGCACCGCCGCAATGATATTCAGCTCCGAGGCGTAGGTCGCGGCCAGCTCGGCGGCCCAGGTGGTGGCCAGGCCGCCGCCGGAATAGCCCTGCAGCGCGACCGGGCTGTCGATGGGCAGGTCCAGGAACTCAGCGTGGCGCGCAGCCCGTCGAGGGTGCGGTGGCCGGGTTCGCGGGGCGCGCCGAACCGACCCGCGGTGCCGACGTGATCGGGGACCGACACCGCCCAGCCGCGGGTCAGCGCGTGCTCGATGAGCAGCAGCTCGAACTGCGGAATCGCACCCAGCGCGCGAGCGCCGCGCCGGAAGGCGTAGGAGGGCAGGCATTTCGAGGCGACCGCGTCGATGGCGCACTGGAACGAGACGACCGGTCGCGGGGCCGCGGGGTCCGCGCCGAGCGGCAGCAGCACGGTGGTGACCGCCGCCTCGGCGCGCCCGTGCAGGTCATTGCTGCGAAACAGCAACTGGGTGGCGGTGATTCGCTGCGGTATCGCCCCGAGCAGCGCCAATTCCACCGGCCGCGACCGTACTACCGCGCCCGGCGCGACCCGGGCCAGGCCGCGCGGCCACCGGTAGAACGGATCCACTTCGGGCAGCGGCGGCGTTTCCCCGAAACCGGACGCGATAATGCCAATCCCCTTTCGACCGAACGGTTTCCGACAGCAATGCTCATCCCACGGCGGTGCGCGCGCCTTCCTTCCGAGCGGCCAGCGCGAAGCGTAGTTCGCCCCGGCGCGCGACGGCGAGCTTGCGATATACCCGGGTCAGATGCTGCTCGACCGTGCTCGCGGTGATGTTCAGGGCATCGGCGATATCGCGGTTGCGGTGGCCGAGCGCGGCCAGTTCGGCGACCCGGCGCTCGGCGGGACTGAGCGTTTCGAGCCCCCCGGCGGCCGGAACCTCCCGAGCTTCCGGGTCCGCGGCCGCGTCGACCCCCAACCGCGTCAGCAGCGGTTCGCACCCGCAGGATTCGGCCAGCCGCGCCGCCTCCCGCAGCGGCGGCCGGGCCCGGTCCGCCTCGCCCAGCGCCCGGTAGGCGTCGCCGAGATCGGCCAGCACCGTGGCCAATTCGAGCTCGTCGCCGCCGGTGCGGGCCAGCGCCGCGGCCCGCCGCAGCAGCGTCACCCGGCGCAGCGGATCGCCGGTGGCCGCCAGCAGCCGCAGCGACACCCCGCCGGTGTGATGCTGTTCGGCCCCGCCGATGGCGTCCAGGTGCCGGGTCGCGAAGGTGCGGGCCTGCACCCGCTGCCCGGCCACCAGGCCGGCCGCGGCCAGGTCGTTGCGCCACGGCGCGAGCCAGGCGAAGTCCATCCCCCACTCGTCCATGAGCCGCCCGCAGCGCCGGAAGTGCCGGTGCGCCTCCTCCCCTCGCCCGGTGGCCAGGCAGTGCTCGCCGAACGCGCGCAGATAGCCCAGCGCGAAACGGGAGTCGAACAGCGCGCGCGGCACCGGCCGTTCCAGCTGGGCGGCGGCCTCGGCGTGGCGGCCCTGGGCGGTGAGCGCGCGCACCAGCACCCCGATCGGGCGGCCCAGCCAGACCCCGAGCGGCTCGGCGGGCAGCAGGTTGAGCGCGATCAGCGCGTGCCCGGCCGCCTCGGTCAGATTGCCCTTGCGCAGTAGGGTTTCCGCGCGCGCCGACGCGAACAGCGCCTGCCAGGTCGGGGCGCGGCGGGCGGTGGCCTCGGCCAGCAGGGCCGTGCACCAGGCGTCGGCGGCGTCCAGGCGATCGGTGTGCAGCAGGCAGTCCACGGCCGCGACCAGCACCTCGACGGTGACGGGGGTGAGCCGGTGCTGGGCCAGGATCCGTTGCGCGGCGGCGGCGGTCCGGGCGGGCGGGCACTGCTCGAGCAGCCCGCACAGCAGCGCCGCGGCCTGCCGGTGCGCCGAATCCCGTTCCGGCGGTGCGGATTCGCCGCCCGGCCGGAGGTCGGCGGTCCATTCGTGGCGCTGGGCCTGCACCGGATGGGTGTAACGCAGCCAGGCCCCGAGGAATTCGAGCCGGTCCACCGGTGAACCCGCCCCGTCCGCGCCGCGCCGCAGGCGGACCAGCGCGTGGTCGGCGTGCAGGGTGTAGCCGTGCCACAGCATGTGCAGCGCGGTCATGGACAGGTCGGGGTAGGGTACCCGCCCCGTGCGCAGTGCCGCCTTGAGCCGCCCGAAGTTGCGGGTGCGGGCCGAGGGGTTGATCCGCCATTCCACCGCCACCAGCCGGGTGGCGATGGCGGCCCGCTCGTCGGCGCGGCGACTGGCCCGGTACGCCAGCTCCAGATGTGTTCCCGCGCTGTCGAGTTCATCGGCCTCGTAGGCGTAGTCGGCCACTTCCAGTAGCACCTGGGCCGCCCAGGAGCCGCGCGCGTCACCGGCCGCGACCAGATGCCGGGCCACCGCCTCGGCCGGAAAGCCCGCGCGGTACAGCAGTTCCGCGGTGGCGCCGTGCAGCGCCCGGCGTTCGTCGGCGGGCAGTTCGCGCAGGACCCGCACGGCCATCTCCGGGTGTGGACGGCACTCCCCCACGATCAGTCCGGCGGCCGCCAATTCCGCGACCACCGTGCGGATCTCCTCGTGCCGGGCCGCCAGCAGCGCCGCCACCCGGTCGATATCGGCGGCGGCCCCCAGCACCGCCACCGCCCGCGCGACCCGCAGCCGGGCACCCGCACTTTCCGGGGCGCCGGTGAGGTCCGCCGCGCTGCCGGACTGATTCGGCGTGGCGGCCGAACATCGCATCCCCCCGCCGGCCCCCACCGGCATGTCTTCTCGGCCCCACGCGACCGACCGCGCCATCTGTCGTCCCTTTCACCCTTCGGATGCGCCCGACTGACAGGCGTGGCACGGCGAGCTTCGGTGTGCTGGAGCGGCATCATTGCAGCGAGGGCGCGTCTGGCGCCCGGGATCAGCCGGGGCACAACGGTTTCCGGTGGTCACCGACGGGCGGGTACCGCCCGCCGGTGCGAATTCACCGAATGAAATCTACTGTCAAACAGTGTATTTCAGATTCGTTCAGGAGGCGGCCTCAGCGGCGACGAGGGCAAGCGGCCGGTAGGCCAGGGCCGCTGCCGAGTTCTCGTCCGCGGCCAGGAACACCACGGTGCGGGCCTCGTCGAGCATGCCCTGGGTGGCCGCGTTGAGGTAGCTGTGCACCGGGCCCGCCGAATACGGGTCACCGGCGAACGGATCGATGCCCGCCACCGCCGACGACGGAATCCCGAGCCGGTAGGCCACCCGCTCGCGGAAGCCGGGCACCGGGGCGGGCGCGAGCAGAACGGCGCTGCCCGTGGCGAAATCGCCCGCCGTCAGGCCCTCACCGGCGAAGCATTCGCGCAGCGCCGTCTCGGCGAGGGCGAGCGGATCGCCGGCGGTGGCCTTCACCGTGAGCGCGCTGCGGCCGCCGGTGCCCGCGGCCTCGAGATCGGCCCAGGCGGTCGAGCCCGCCGACGCGGCCTCGGTGGTGTAGATGCGGCCGAATCCGCCCGCGCCGCCGGAGGCGTGCAACAGGATCGCCGCGCCGCTGGCGGTGTAGGGGAAGTCCTCGCGGCCGCGTTCGGTGGTCGGGTGGGTGTCACCGGCGACGATGAGCGCGTACTCCACATCTCCGAGCCCGGTGAAGCATTGCGCCGTCATGAGCGCGTGCACGACTCCGGTGCCGCCGTTGAGCAGGTCGAAGGAGAACGCGGGCACCCGCCCGGTCGAGTATTCGAGACCGACTTCCAGGCGCTTCTGAATCAGTGCCGCCACAGCGGGTTCGGCGATATTGCTGTCGCGGAACACACCCGCGTTGATCACCAGGCCGACCCGGTCCGGCGAGATCTCCGCCGCCGCCAGCGCCTGCTTGCCCGCGCGGGCGGCCAGCTCGAAATAGCTGCCGGTATCGGTGTCGGTGCACACCGCAGCCGAAACGATTGCCGTGCGCCCACCCGTCGCCCCACCGCCACCCCTGACGGACTCGCTACGCGATGCCGTATTCATTTCACGCCTCCAGCCGGGAGATGGTCGCGGCGAGGTGCCCGGATACCACGCCGGACGCCTCGGGGATCAGCAGCACCTTGGAGCCGCGCGGAATCTTGTGCTGCGCCAGGTGTTCACGCAGTACCAGGAAGTGCGAGGTGGAGGCGGTATTGCCGTACTCGGAATACACATTGAGCGCCTGCGGCATCGGGGTGTCGAAGTGCCGCTCGGTGAGCGAGCTGATGTATTCGATGGCCGGGCCGCTGCACTGGTGGTGGATCCAGTAGTCGTACTTCTCGCTCTCCCAGGCCCGCCCGGTCTCCAGCAGGAAGTCGGCCATGCGCGAAATGCCCTGCAGGAAGCGGGATTCACTGGCCAGCGCGCGATTGTCGGTGTACATCGCGATGCCGGTGGTCTTGTCGCTGGGCTGGCCGATGCAGTGCTCGGCGCCCGCGGAGGTGGTCATCAGTTCGATGTAGTGGATCTCGTCGTCATCGTCGCCCTGGTCGTCGACCACGACCGCGACCGCCGCGTCGCCCACGGTGAGCGCCGCGAACTGCGGGTCGTAGGGCTTGGAGATCTCGCGGGTGGCGGTCTCGGCGATGGGCGTGATCTGCTCGCCGCTGACCACCAGGCCCTTGCGCACCACCCCGGCCTTGATCATGCGGTCCAGCACCAGCACGCCGGTGATCATGCCGGCGCAGGCATTGGACAGGTCGAAGTGCAGCGCCTTGCTCGCGCCGATGGCATTGCCCAGCTGCGCGGCGAAAGACGGTGCGTAGCAGAACTGCCCGGGCCCAGTGAAGCGGGTGATCGAGACCGAGATGATCACATCCAGGTCTTCCGCCTCGTACCCCGAGCGCTCCAGGCAGTCCTCGATGGCGCGGCGCGCCAGCACGAACGATGATTCGTAATTCTCCGGATCGGCGTCGTGCACCCGCCGATTCTTGATTCCGGTAATTCGCTCCAGGTCCAATGCCCTGGGCACGGAAAGGCTGTTGATCACGTCTTCCGTGGAGCGACTGGTACTGGGTGTGTACGCACCGATCGATTCGAAGCGTGTACGCATGGGGCCCCCTGCTCTCCGGACTGTGTGCGTCCTGTCGAATTTGGTTGCGGCGGCCGCAATTCGGTGTCCCCCGAGCCGGCCCCGCTGATATCCCGTAGCCCCGATGCCGAGTGAAACGCTACCGTACCCACGGGTAGTCGCGTGTCACACGAGTCACACGAATCACACTGCACTCGAGTCACTTTCACCGCCAAACCGCTGGAAGACGCTGGTGAATCGGCGAATTCACGGCCACCGCGGCCAGGACCCGTAGGGGTGGAATAGGGGGTGGCATGGAACCGGTGTCGGTACCTGAAGACACACTAAACCCGTTGTATATCAAGTGAATACGGATCGCCACCGGTAGCGGTTCGATGCCACCCCGTGTAGCCTCACCGATACATTCCTCGCATTCCTCGACAATTCACTGGGGGAAGTGTGTCGCATTCCTTGCCCACCATTTATTGGCGCGCTCTCGATCGTTTTCGCGATATCGTCGCCGCTCATCCCGAGCGGGAGGCGGTGATCTACGCGAACGGAAAGAACCGAGCCGGCCTGCCCGAATACGAACAGCTGACCTACGCCGAACTCGACGCCTGGTCGGAGACCATTGCCGAGCGGTTCGCCGAGGCGGGCGTGGCCCGCGGTGTGCGCACCATCGTGCTGGTGCGGCCGGGCCCGGAGCTCTACGCCGTGCTGTACGGGCTGTTCAAGATCGGCGCGGTGCCGGTCGTCATCGACCCGGGCATGGGCATGTTCAAGATGCTGCGCTGTCTGCAGGCCGCCGACGCGGAGGCCTTCGTCGGCGTCGCGGAGGCTCAGGCCCTGCGCATCGTGTTCCGCGCCCACTTCCGCAAGGTGCGGGTGGCCGTCACGGTCGGCCGGTCCTGGTGGCAGGGCCCCACCCTCGACAGCTGGGGCCGCACACCGGCGTTCACGCTGCCCGGGCGCGAGCCCGCGCCCGATGACGAGCCGCTGCTCATCGCCTACACCACCGGCAGCACCGGACCGGCCAAGGCGGTGATTCTCACCCACGGAAATCTCAGCGCCATGGTCGAGCAGGTCGACGACGCGCGCGAGCACGTCGCGCCCGGCACCTCGCTGATCACCGCGCCGGTCGCGGGCATCCTCGAGCTGCTGCTCGGATCCCGTTGCGTGCTACCGCCGTTGATCCCCTCCAAGGTCGGTGCCACCGATCCGGCGCACGTGCTCGACGCGGTGGGCCGCTTCGGCGTGCGCACCATGTTCGCCTCACCCGCGGTGCTGATTCCGCTGCTGAACCACATCGAGGCGCACGGCGGGTCGCTGGACAGCATCCAGAGCATCTACTCCGGTGGCGCGCCCGTCCCGGACTGGTGCATCGCCGCGCTGCGCCAGGTGCTGCCCCGGGACGCCAAGGTGTACTCCGGTTACGGGTCCACCGAGGCGCTGCCCATGGCCACCATCGAATCCCGGGAACTGCTGGGCGATCTCGTCGAGCAGGCGCACCAGGGGCAGGGCGTGTGCGTGGGCCGCCCGGCGCTGCACGTGCGAGCGCGCATCATCGCGGTGACCGACGATCCGCTGCCGCAGTGGTCGGATGTGGAGGCGCGCGACCCGGAGCTGGCCGTCTCGCGCGGCATCGGCGAGCTGGTGGTGTCCGGGCCCAACATCAGCACCCGATACCTCTGGCCCGCGGCGGCCAACAAGATCGGCAAGATCGCCGACGGCGAGGTGATCTGGCATCGCACCGGCGATCTGGCCTGGATCGACGACGCCGGGCGGATCCGGTTCTGCGGGCGCAAGAGTCAGCGCCTCGACACCGCGGGCGGGCCCATGTTCACGGTGCAGGTGGAGCAGGTCTTCAATACCGTCGAAGGCGTCGCGCGCACCGCGCTGGTGGGCGTCGGCGAACGCGGCGAGCAGCAGCCGGTGCTGTGCGTGGAGCTCGAGCCCGGCGCCGACCAGGCCACCGTCGAGCGCGAATTGCGCGGCCGCGGCGACGAATTCGACATCACCAAGCCGGTCTCGGAGTTCCTGTTCCACCCGAGGTTCCCGGTCGACATCCGCCACAACGCCAAGATCGGCCGCGAGAAGCTGACCGTCTGGGCGGCCAAGCAGCTGGGCAGCTAGCCATGCGGACCCTCGCACTGCTGGAGGTGATCATCCGGATGGTCACCGACGAGCTGGCCAGCCGCATGCGGCACGGAAAGGGACACACATCGTGAAGGGTTGGGTGGCACCGTGAAGGTTCTGGTGACGGGAGCCTCGGGCTTCCTCGGCGGCGCGCTGGTGCGCCGCCTGGTGCGCGACACCGACCACGAGGTGTCGATCCTGGTGCGACGCACCAGCAATCTGCGCGATCTGGCCCGGGTGATCGATCGGGTGCGCCGCGTCGAGGGCGATCTGAGCGATCCGGAATCCCTCGACCACGCGGTCACGGGCGTGGATATCGTGTTCCACAGCGCCGCCCGGGTGGACGAGCGCGGCACCCGGGCACGGTTCTGGGCCGAGAACACGGTGGCCACCTCCCGATTGCTGGCCGCCGCGCAGACCGCGGGCGCGCGGCGATTCGTGTTCATCTCGAGTCCGAGCGCGCTCATGGACCGTGACGGCGGCGATCAGATCGATATAGACGAGTCGGTTCCGTATCCGAGTCGCTACCTCAACTTCTACTGCGAGACCAAGGCCGCCGCCGAACGCCTTGTCCTGAAGGCGAATACGCCCGAATTCACCACCGTCGCTCTGCGCCCGCGCGCCATCTGGGGTGCGGGCGACCGGTCCGGGCCGATCGTGCGCCTGCTGGAACGGGCGGCCGCGGGGACGCTGCCGGATCTGTCGGCCGGGCGCGAGGTGTACGCCTCGCTGTGCCACGTCGACAATATCGTCGAGGCTTCGCTACTGGCCGCTGCCAGCGAGAATGTTGGCGGCAAGGCGTATTTCATCGCCGACGCCGAGAAGACGAACGTCTGGCGGTTCCTCGGCGATGTCGCCGAGGACCTGGGCTGCGCCCGGCCCAGCCGCAGGCTCGACCCGCGCGCGGTCGGCCTCATCGTCTCGGCCATCGAAAACCTCAGGCGGATACCGTATCTCGCCGAGCATTGGACGCCACCGCTGTCGCGCTACTCGGTGGCGGTGATGACCCGCTCGGGCCCCTACGACACCTCCGCCGCCACCCGCGATTTCGGATACCACCCCGTTATGGACCGCGACACCGGCATGGCCGAACTGAAATCTTGGCTCCGCAGCACGGGGGTGATCGCCGGATCCACGCACTGACCAGCATTCGGGCGCTCCCCTAAAACTTGTGTTACGCGCGGTACCGGCTAGCATGGGCTCTACCGCGCGAGGGCGAGTCGGTGCTGACGGCCCTCGGGGCCGCGACGCAGCACAGCACCGCTACTCAATGAGGAGAGCGCCCGATGCCGGAGTTCGACTACCACGGCGTATCCGTCGCGTACGAGCACGCCGGGTCGGGTGATCCGATCCTGTTCCTGCACAATATCGGCGGCGACCGCCGCATCTGGGCCGATCAGACCCGCGCGCTCGCGGCCACCCACAGCGTGTACGCCCTCGATCTGTTCGGCTACGGCGACTCCGACTCCCCCGCGGGCGGGTACACCGTCGACAACTACGTGCGGATGGTCTCGGAATTCATCGCGGCGCACGGGCTGACCGATGTGACCATGGTCGGCAACTGCTTCGGCAGCGCGCTGTCGCTGCTCTACGCGCGCCGCGAGTCTCAGAACGTGCGCGCCCTGGTGCTGTGCAGCCCGCTCACCGCGGCCACCCTGCGCCCCACCCCCACCGGCTGGACCGCCCGCGCGGCAGCGACCATGCCCCTCGACTCCGTGGTGGGTGCGATCCGCCTGCCCGGTGTGGCCGCCAATCTCGTAGTGCGCGAACAGCTCGGCCCGCGCGGGCGCGGCATGGGCGCGGCGGCCTTCGCGGGGCTGCGCGCCCGCTGGAGCGAGCCGCGCCGGCTGCTCCCGCCCGCCGCCATCGCCCGCGACCTGCCGAAGCTGGCCGCCCTGGACGACTTCCGTCCCGGCCCCGGCTTCCCGCCCGTCACCACCATCTGGGGCGCGAAGAACCGCATCCTCTCCGCCGCCGCGGGCGCGCGCCTGAACGCGACCCTGTCGCCGGTGCGCGCCATCGAGCTCCCCGACTGCGGCCACCTGGTCATGCTCGAGGAACCCGAAACCGTCACCGGCGCAATCCGTTCCGCCACCCGCACCGCCCTGGCGGGCTGAACTCCCCGGCGGGGTTCGGGGCGACAATATCGGCCGTTCGACACTGGCGAACGGTGCGAACGGCCGGTTAACACTTCGAGTCCAATCACACGGATCCGAATTCGGTTATCCCGTGGCGACCGGGTTCTTTATTGTTTCCATACGGTAGTACCCGGGTCCGGGATGATTATCGCCACGGCGAAAAATGAGCCGAATCAGTTCTAGTGTCC
>NZ_BJWY01000057.1 GCF_007990715.1 Nocardia seriolae NBRC 15557
GTATTAGGATGACCGCCATGGCTGCCGAGCTGTGGGCATTGCGACTGCGGGTCGCGCGGGTGCTGGTGTACCCGTTGTGGCGCAGCGTCGCCGGTGCGCCCGCGGCCGTCGACGTGCGGGCCGATATCGCGTGGTGGGTCGAGTGCATCGGCGCGCCGAAACTGCGCGCACTGGACGAATATTCGCGATTCGCCTACCTCGCGGCCGCACTGCCCGAGTTCCGGACGCTCGTCCATTACCGGCTGCGCGGCCGCTCCCCCGCGCTGCGAATCCTCTTGGGGGCCTGCTACCGGCCGCTGCCGACGCTCACCCTCGAGGCCGATCGGATCGGACCGGCCCTGTTCATGCAGCACGGTGTCGCCACCATCGTCACCGCCCAGTCCATCGGCGGCCACTGCTGGATCAATCAGCAGGTGACGATCGGGCACGACGCGAAGGGCCGTCCGACACTGGGCGATCGGGTCCGCGTCGGGGCCGGGGCGGTCGTGCTCGGCCCGATCACCCTGCACGACGGGGCCACCGTCGGGGCGAACGCGACGGTGATCCACGATGTGCCCGCCGGGGTGACCATGGTCGCGCCGCTGGCGACCGAGCTCATCCGGCGGCGCGGCGACGCACCAGCCTAGGCACCCACGCCAGATCCGGGAGCACCTGCGCGAGCAGGGTGGCGAGCGCGGCGGCGACGACGACACCGACCGCACCGAAGTGCGCGGCCACCAGGATGCCGCCGCCGATGCTGAGCGCCGCCATCACCACCGTCCGAAGCGCCTGCCAGCGGGCCTCGTTCGGCCTGGTCAGCAGGACGTTGGCCGGGAGATGCGCGCTCTGGGCCACCAGCAGCGCGCCGAAGGCCAGCGCCAGCCCGGAGGACACCCCGATGCGCCCGCCGGACAGGATCGATGCCGCCCACGGTCCCAGCGCGGCCAGCGCGGCGGTGCCGACGGCCGCGATCGCGACGAATATCGCGGTGATCCGCCACCAGATCCGGACCGTTTCCGCCGACGCGCCACGGCGTTTCACGAAAACCGGCCAGTAGGCCAGACCCGCCGTCGAGATCACCGACCAGATCACGCCGTAGAGCTGGGCCGTCAGGGCGTAGCGGGACAGTTCGTCCGGAGTGGACAGGTGCGAGAGCAGCAACCGGCCGGTCTGCAATCCGGCGGGGAGTCCGACCCCGACGAGGAACAGCCACAGGCTCCCCGCAAGCAGCCGGGCGCGGCGATCACCGACCCTGGCGAACACCGAGCGACCGAGACCGGAGAGACGAAGGGCTGCAACGGTACCCACGCCATGCCCGGCCAGCACGCCTACCAACGCCGATACGCAGTACCAGATCGGGCTCACGTCGGCCGCAGCCAGCAGCAGCGTCGTGAGTAGAGCGAATGCCGGGCAACTCATCAGAACGAGCGTCGCGAGCTCGTTGCGGTCGATGCCGATGAGAATCCGGACGCCCAGTCCGGCCGGAATGGTGAGCGCGAAAAGAATTGCGGCAACGGTGATGGCCCAACCGTCCTCCGGCCCGGACGACAGCCCCGTGAGCAGCGTCCACCGGCCCGTCGCGAGGATCGCAATCGCGATGACCGTCGAACCCGCTGCCACGCCGAGCAACACGCGGTAGGCGCGCCGGATGACGTCGGCGGCGAGCGGATCATGGCGCAGCTGGGCGCTCGCGCTCAAGACCGTCGCGCCGATGCCGAGGTCCGCGAACGGGAACAGCAGGGTCACGGTGGCGATCAGGGACACCAGGCCGAAGACCGCCGAGCCGGTGTGGCGCACGATGATCGCGGTGTTCGCCAGGCCCAGCAGCGCGACGATCGGGGTGCCCGCGATGCGGTAGAGCGTGCCGCGCAGCAGCGCCCGGCGCTCGTCCGGGGCCAGCCTGGTCGGATCGGTCATCGGCGCAGTCGGATCGGTCATCGGCGCAGCATGATTCGGACGCCGTTCAGCACGGCGTAGGCCACCGCGAACGGACCGGGGCGCCCGTGCCGCAGCGCCGCCCGCAGCGCCCGGCCGACACCCGACAGCGAACCTGCCGCTACCGCAGCGCTGACCGGACTCGTACACAGGTAGTCGCCACGGATCCGGGGCGGCTCGGTGCGCAGGTACTCCAGCCCCCACGCGATATAGTCGTCCACCTGGTCGGCGTCCGAACGCGAAACCGATTCGCCCCCGACGAAATAGGTGCCGAGCACCTCCGGCACCTGGATCACGCGCACATCCGGAACGGCCCGACGCACCGCCAGCAACCAGGTGGCTTCATCGTGAACCGTGTCGATATCCCAGCCGACGGCGCGGGCGAGTTCGATGGGAAAGCACAGCGTCGAGGTCTGCAGCACAGCGCCGCCGACCCGCAGCGAGGTGAACCGGAACAGGTATCGCGCCACCGATTCCCGCGGCTCGATCAACCGGCGCGGCCAGACCCGGCGGTGCTCGCCGGGGCCCGACACGACCATCCGAGACGAGCAGATCCAGTGGCGGCCTTCGACCGCGTCGAGCTGCCGCCGCAGCTTCTCCGGCAGCCATTCGTCGTCATCGTCGAGCAGCGCGATCACGGTGCCGTGCGCGGCCTCGATTCCGACCTGCCGGGCCGCGCCGGGGCGGACGCGACCGGCGGTGCGCACGACCGTGATCCGGGTGTCGGACGGTAGGTCCAAGACGATCCCCTCGGCGGCGACCACGATGACCTCGGCGACCGGTCGCGTCTGGCACAGGGCCGATGCCACGGCCCGGCGCAAGGACGCTCGCCCGACCGTCGGTATGACGACGCTGACGGCGGGATGCCCGGTGTCCGCCGGATTCATACGGTGTCCGCCGGATTCATGACGCCCGCCGGAAGTGGACCGCGCAGTAAGCGAGGACGAGACAGGCGAGCTCGGGGATCATATTGTAGGTCCAGGGCGCGTAGAGCAGGTCCCAGATCCCTTGCAGCGCAACCAGTACGAACAGCGGAGCCCACTCCCCCAGCCGGTCGTGATTCCAGAACACCCCGGCGCAGGCGACGAGGATCAGCAGCGGCAGCAGGGCCGCGACCACCCCGCCTTCAGCCCAGGTGCCGAACAGGATCGAGTGGAAGGCGGAGTAGTCGAATACCGGTAGCCGCCAGTACAGCTCGAAAGGAAACGTCGGCGCGAATCCTATCCGGATAGCGAGATGTTCTGCCCGCGCGTACAACTCGGGCGTGAGGTGCTGGGCACTGCCCCAGCCGAGCAGCGGCCGCTCCGCGATCGCGGACAGCGTCATCGGCGGTTCGGTCCGCCCGGCCAGCAACAATGGCAGGTGCGTCGCGTCCTGTTCGACCGTCTTGCGCCGCAAGGCCGATCCGAACAGGCCCGCGCGGGCCGCGATCGGCATTAAGTACGCGAACAGCAGCCCGAATCCGGTGACCCCGGCGAGCGACCGGCCGCGCCCGATGCGCGCGCCGAGCAGGTGCCTGGTCGCCAGCCACACCGCCGCGACCACGCACACCAGGGCGTGCGACCGGAAGTTCAGGCCCAGGCTGGCCAGCGCGAGCACGGCGAGCACACCGCAGATCACCATCGGACGGGCGTGCGCGCGAATCAGCGCGAAGACCATCAGCACCGTCACCGCGTGCGCGATCCCGTACTTCCACAGGTCCAGGAAGCGGCCGGTATTGGTCAGCTCGATTCCCTTGACCAGGAAGAAGACGACGCTGCCCGCGGCGATCCCGGCCAGCAGGGACGCGATCGCGTCGATCGAGCGTCCGGTGAGCACCGCGAAGCCGATGAAATACAACCCGAACGCGGGCAGCGCCAGCGCGTTCGGCCACAGCACGCTCACGCCGTTCACCAGGCACGAGACCAGAAACGAGATCCAGGCCAGCGCGGCGATCACGATCGGGGCCAGATCCACGCCGCGATGCGACATCAGCGCGAAGCCGGGAACGGCCAGCAGGCAGATCAGCGACAGCCCGGTCACGGTGAAGCTCGCCACCTGCACACCCGCCGTCGCACCCACGATGACCAGCGCGAACACCGACCCGTAGCGAAGCGGGCGCGCAGCGGATAGCGGTGCGGCCGGAAACCGCAGATCGGTCACTGATCAATCCCCTTGCAACAACGAACGACTGGCGTCGTGTCGGAAAGTAACGGTACATTGTTCGTGCTAGTGGGGGGTGTTTGCCAGGGGAGGTGATCATGAGCGATGCCGGACCGGAACGCTCCCTGGCGGCGCTGCGGGGACACTCCTACGACAAGGGCCGCGGCCTGCTCGCGCAGGTGCTGTGGGTCGCCGTCTCGACCCTGATCTTCACGCAGGTGTGGTGCCCGAATCGATTGCGGGTGAGCATCCTCCGGCTGTTCGGCGCGAGTATCGGCACGGGGGTGCTGATCAGGCACCGGGTCAGCGTGCAGTGGCCCTGGAAGCTCACCGTGGGCGACGACTCGTGGATCGGGACCGGGGCGGAGCTGTACAACATCGAACCGATCACGCTCGGCGCCAATGTCTGTGTCTCCCAACGCGCCTACCTGTGCACGGGCAGCCACGACCGGCACTCGCCGACCTTCGCCTACGACAACGGGCCGATCGTCGTCGAGGACGGCGCCTGGGTGTGCACGCGGGCCACGATCCTGCGCGGGGTCACCATCGGCGCGCACTCCGTGGTCGGGGCGACCGCGCTGGTCAGCGTGGATGTGCCGCCGTATGCGCTGGTGCGGCCGCCGCCGTCCGTGGTGACGCCACGCTGATGCGGATCCTGCACCTGGTCACGCTGGTGTCACCGGAGGGCGCCTACGGCGGGCCGGTGCGGGTGGCGTTCAACCAGGCGGCCGAACTCCGCGGGCGCGGCGACGAGGTGGTCGTGGCGGCGGCCGGGCGCGGGTACGACACCCCGCCCACCGTCATCGACGGTATTCCCGTGCGGCTGTTTCCGGCCCGGACCCTGGTTCCCGCAACGGGTTTCGCCGGTCTGGGCGCGCCCGGCCTGTGGCGGTGGCTGCGCCACAACGCCAGCGGATTCGATGTCGTGCACATCCACCTCGGCCGCGATCTGGTGAGCCTGCCGGGGGCCCTCGCGGTGCGACATGCGGGGACGCCCTACGTCCTACAACCACACGGCATGATCACACCCACCTCGAATCCCCTTGCCGGGCCATTGGATACGGGCTGGACCCGTAAGGTGCTGCGGGACGCCCGCGCGGTCTGCTTCCTCACCTCGGCCGAGCGGGAGGCGCTGACCGCCGTCGCCGGTCCGGGACTGCGCCTGGTGCACCTCGACAACGGCGTGCCCGCCTACCCGCCCGCCGCCGGGGCGCGCACGCCCGAGGTGCTGTTCGCCGCGCGGCTGCACGCCCGGAAACGACCGCTCGCGTTCGCCGAGATGGCAAAGACCTTGCTGGCCAATGGAATCGATGCGAACTTCACCCTGATCGGTCCCGACGAGGGTGAGGGACCGGCGGTGCGGGCGGCGCTCGGCGACGACCCCCGACTGAGCTGGGCGGGTCCGCTCGACCCGGCCCGGATGCCTGAGCGGATGGCCGCGGCCACGGTCTTCGTGCTGCCGTCGGTACGGGAGCCGTACCCGATGGCGGTGCTCGAGGCGATGTCGGTCGGGCTGCCGGTGGTGATCTCACCCGACTGCGGTCTCGCACCGCTGGTCGAGCGAACCGGCAGCGGCATCGTGACGGCACCGACCGCAGCCGGACTCGCCGCGGCGGTCCGGTCGCTGCTCACCGACCCCGCGCGCGCCCGAGACATGGGTGCGCGCGGCAGGCGGGCCGTGGCAACGGAACTGGGGATGGCGCGCATCGGCGATACGCTCCGCGAGCTCTACCGCGAGGCCACCCGATGACCCGGCCCAAGCTATCCGATCTCGCCGCGGTGACCGTCGCCATCGCCATCGCCGCCGGGCTGGTGTTCGCCCTGCGCGCCGATCCGACCGAGCACGGCGAGAGCACGCCGAGGCGGCTCGTCATTCCCCAGCAGATCGAACCGACCGCATTGTTCATCGGCGACTCGTACACGGGCGCAAGCATGCTCGCCGAGATGTCCTACGCCTGCCAGGCGGCGGTCCGGCTGCGCTGGCTCTGCGACCTGGCCGCCATGCCCGGCACCGGGTACATCAGCGGCGGGCAGGCCAACCGATTCCGCCTCGAGTACCTGGGCGATTCGACCTCGTTCGACGAGCGCATCACGCGCCTGGCCCGGCGCGCGGACCCGAACATCGTCGTGCTCGACGGCGGCCGCAACGATAAATTCGCGCCACTCGACGATGTGTACCAGGCCATGCTCGGCACGGTCGCCGACGCGCACCGCACCTGGCCCGCGGCGAAGATCGTGTTCGTGCGACCGCGTTTTCTGCGAGATCCAGCCGATGACAACGGTTTCGACGACGATTTCTTCGCCCGCCTGCAGAGCGAACCGGCCATGGCCGAGGTGGTCGTGATCGATCCGATCGCGTCGCTCGACCAGAGCGACACCGCGGGCTGGCTCGGTCCGGACCGCATGCATCCCAACGCGGAAGGCAACCGGCGCATTGCCGCCGCCCTGGTCGACAGCCTCACTACCCAAGGATTGGCGGCGTCGCGATGAAACCCCCTGCCCCGCACGATGCCACGGCCGCGCACGATGCGACTGCCGCGCAACCCTCCGCGATCGCACAATCCTCCACGGTCCCACAATCCGCCCCAGTCTCAGAATTCGCCGCGGTCCGGGAATACGCCGCCCTGCTGCGGCGGCGCTGGCGCTGGGTGATGTGGGGAATGCTCGCGGCCTTGGCGACCACCACGGTGTTCCTGCTGGTGCGGCCACCGGTGTACCGGTCGGAGGCGACCGTGTTCATCCGGACGCCCGGCGACGTGAGCCGCGTCATCGACGGCGGGGATTCCTACGCGAAGGCGCGTGGGCGGACCTACGCCGAACTGGCCGAGAGCCCGGACCTCGCCGCGGTGGTGCTCGGCGATCTCACGCTTGCCGAGGATCCGGCCCGCTTCGCCCACCGCATTTCCGCGTCGAACCGGACCGGAACCGTGCTGATCGACCTCGGCATCACCGGCCCCACCGCCGCGGAGACCGCCCGGACCGCCGAGGTTTTCCTGACCGACTACGCCGCGCTGGTCCGCACGCTCGAAACGGTCCCCGGCAGCCCGGTGCCGCGCGCCGAACTGGTGGTCGTCACCGGACCCAGCCGCCCCGAGCGCGAATTCGCCTGGGGTGCACCGATTTCCGCTGTTCTGGCTGGAGCCGCACTGGTCGGCTGCGTGCTGGGCGCGGGTGCGGCGGTGGCGCGCCGGCTCTTCGAACCCGATACCGAACCCGAGGCGGGCAATTGAAGCTGAATCAATTCGCTGCGCAGTTGCGCAGGTACTGGGCGACATTCGGCGTCGTCGCGGTGATCGTCGCGGCGGCGGGCATCGGCCTGGCCGTGCTGAGCCCGCCCCGATACGTCTCGACGACCCAGCTGCTGGTGTCGATCGAGGGCTCGACCACCGCCTCGGCGTACGAGAACGACAATGTCGTCACCGGGCGGGTCGCCACCTACGTCGCGCTGCTCACCACCGATGCCGTCGCCCAGCGCGTCATCGACCGGCTCGGGCTCACCGAATCACCGCGCGACCTGGCGGGGCAGATCAGCGCGGCGGCGGTGCCGCCCAGGACGGCGATCATCGATGTGGCGGTGACCGATTCGTCCCCCGACCGCGCCCGCCGCATCGCGGCCGCCATCGGTCCCGAATTCATCGCCTACGCCGACAGCCTCGAGACACCGACCGGCGAGGACAAGCAGCAGGTGCGCACCAAGGTCGTGACCGCGGCCGGTGAGCCCGGCAGCCGGCTGCCCGAAACGCTCTCGCTGGCCGGGCTCGGCGTGGTGACCGGGCTGCTGCTCGGCGCGGTCGCGGTGTGGATCCGCGGCCGCACCGATCCGGTCCTGCGAACCACCGCCGACGCGGCCGCGGCCGGGGTGCCGCTGCTCGGGTCGGTGGCCGCGGTGCCCGCGCCCTCGGAGGACGAATTCATCGGATACCGCGGGCTGCGGGCACATCTCGAGCGGCGGCCCGTCCATCTCGACCAACAGCGGGCACATCTCGGGCAATTCACGCCGACGCCGTCGGTCTGGGTGATCGCCAGTGCCACAGGCGAAGCCGACGTGGCGACCGTGGCGCGGAATCTGAGCCGCACCATCGAACGGCACGGCGGGCAGCCGGTGGTGCTGGTCGGCGACAGCTGCGATCCGGCGCAGGCCAGGGCCCTGATCGAGCCCGCGCGACCGGACCACACCCACGTTCTGGTCACCGCGCCACCGGTAACGAAAAGCGTCTCCGCGTCGGTATATGGAGAGTTCTCGGACGGTGTGGTCCTGCTGGCGGCCCTCGACTCGTCGCGCCGGGGCGAGGTGCGTGCGGCGGTCGCGCATCTGCGGGCGGCAGCGGTCCGGGTGGCGGGCATCGTGGTGGCAAATACGTGGAAACACAATCGAACTGAAGGATGACGAGGTGTCGTGTAATTTCGGCCTTCGAGCCGGGTATGCGATGTTCGAAGGGGGAAGTTGACATGGATTTATTCGATGTCGCGCGCTCGTGCGCCCGCCGCTGGTATGTGATCCTGCCGCTGCTGATCCTCTGCCTGCTCTACGGGAAGCAGACCTACGCGGCGGCCAAGCCGGTCTACTACGCCAATGCCGTAATCGGTTTCGCGCCAACGAGTTTCCGCATGGATCAGGCGGTGGCGGGGGAACCGGTGCGACGCAACGGCCTGCTCGATGTGGGCGGCGCGACGCTGCTGGCCAACCTCGCGGCGCTGGGCCTGCGGCAGCCGGCGGTCATCGACAAGGTGGTCGCCGGGGGCGGGCAGCCCAACTATGTCGCGCGACTGTTCCCCGTCACCACCGGTTCGCAGCAGATCCCGCTGGTCATGCTCGAGGAGACCGCGGCCGACCCGCAGTCCGCGTCCAAGACCCTGGAACTGGTGACGGCGCAGGCCGATCCGACACTGCGCACCCTGCAACAGCACGCCGCGGTGCCCGAGGATCAGATGGTCTCCTCGTTCACCGTGCAGCCGCCCAGTACGCCCGTGGCGGCCACGCCGTCGCGCACCCGGTCGACGATCTCGGTGCTGGCGGCCGGGGTCGGATTGTCCATCCTGCTGACCGTGCTGCTCGATGTGGCGGTCGGGCGGTTGAACCGCAAACGTCAACGGCCCGCGCCGCCGATACCGTTCGGTTCGCATGAACCGGTGGCCGGTGACGTCCACGCTGCGAATTCGAATTCGATGTGAGTACCGCCCAAGTCGTCGCCGGCCGATCCGCCGTCGGTGAGCGGCGGCGCGAAGCCAAGCCGTGGGCGCTCGCGATCCTGTGCGTGCTGATCCCGATCCTGCCCGCCTACGTGGTGCCCGGCGGTCCGCTGAAAAGCAATGGCGCGCCCGCGAAGGTCCTGGCGCTGTGGCTGTTCGGGCTGGTGGTGCTCGGCTTCGTGGCGGGTCGTCGCACCGGGCGGGAGCGGCGGATCAATCCCGGGGTCGCGGTCCTGCTCGTGTACTTCTTCGCGTGGCTGTGGATCTACGGGCTCGGGCGGCTGCACATCGACGACCCGCTGCTCGAGGCGGCCAAGAGCCGCGCGGTGATCGCCCTGATCGCGAATATCGGTGCGGCGCTGTATGTCTTCGCGCGCATCAAGACGATCCGGGATCGTGATTTCGTGCTCGGCGCGCTGCTCATCGGGCTCGCCTTCGAATGCGCGGTGGGGCTGCTGCAGGGCGTGGCGTCGGTCGATCTGCGATTCCTGTTCCAGCCACCGGGTTTCGTCGTCAACACCACCGACCTCACCCTCGACGAGCGCATCGGCGCCAAACGCGTCATCGGCACCGCGCAGCACGCCATCGAGTTCTCGGTGCTGGCGGTGGCGGCGGTGCCGCTGGGGGTCTACTTCGCGCGCAATGCCCGGCGCGGCGAGGTGCGGGTGCTGGCGGCGGTGGCGGCGCTGCTGGGGCTGGCGGCCATGCCCGCGGCGGTCTCCCGGTCCGGGGTGATCTCGCTGGTGGTCGCGCTGCTGGTCTACATGTTCTATTTCCGGGTGCGCACCATCGCGATCGCCGCGACGGCGCTGGTGCTCGCGGTCGTCGGCTACATCGCGATCTTCCCGACCGTGGTCAACGCGCTGTGGGGGACCATCACCGGGTCCGCCGACGATCCGAGCATCAAACACCGCACCGAAGATTACGCGGGCGTCTCACGAATCTTCCACGACCACCCGTACTTCGGCCTCGGGCTCGGCGGGCAACCGCACCTGCTCGACAACGAGTGGCTCCAGACTGTGGTGCAAGGTGGGATCTTCGGGATCGCCGCCATGATCGTGCTCAGCGGAGGGGCGCTGTTCGGTGTGTCGGGTGGCCTGCGGGCCGCCCGGACCCGGCGCGAGCGCGAACAGGCGTTCATGCTCGGCGCGGTTGTCGCCGCAATCCTGGTGTCCAGCACCACCTTCGACCTCTTCTACTACCAGCAGGCGACACTGATCTTCTTCATCACGTTCGCGCTGCTGTGGTCGACCTACTCGATTCCGGCGCAGGGTGGGGGCGGGCTCGGCCGCAGCCGCTTCCGACGCGACCCGCCACCCGGCGGTCTACCGGCGACGAACGGCCGCGCGGAATCGCATGCGCCCGAACCGAAGCCACCCGCGGCGGAAAATGCTCCGGCCGTGACCGAACCGGAACCACCCGCAGCTGTACAGGGACCGCCAGTGGCCGACACCGAATCACTCGCAGCGAGCCTGGAACCGCCTGCCACCGACGCGGAATCGCCCGCGGTCGGCAAGGGGCTGTCGTCAGGAGTGCGCTGGACCAGCGTCTCGATGGTGGGGCGCGAGATCGCGCGGACCGGATTCACCGTGCTGCTCGCGCGGCTGATCGGGCCGGACGCGTTCGGCATCGTCGCGCAGGCCACCGTCTACCTGGGCATCCTGAGTCTGCTACTCGACCAAGGCTTTGCCAGCGCGTTGATCCAGCGCCCCACGCTCGACCGGTACATGCCCGGCGCGACCATGACGGTCAATATCGGTGTCGGCGCGGTCCTGGCCGCCGTCACCATCGGTATCGCGCCGGCGTGGGCGGCGTTCATGCACACCCCGGACCTGAAATGGGTGCTGATCGCGCTGGCCCCCAGCCTGATCGTCCGGGCCGCGGCGATCACGCCCCGGGCAATGCTGTGGCGCGAGATGGAGTTCCGCAAGAACGGCATCGCCGACATCACCTCCGCGCTGCTCGGCGGCGCGGTCGGATTGGCCGTCGTGCTGGCGGGCGGCACCTACTGGGCCCTGGTGGCCCAGCTGGTCACCACCGATCTCGTCATCACAGTCGTCCTGATCGCGGTCGCGGGCTCCTGGCCGAACCTGCGCCTGAACCGCCTGCGCGAAATCGCGGGCTTCTCCTGGCGTGCCTTCGTCGGCGCGGTCCTGGTCAACTCCCTGGCCCGCAATGCCGACAACCTGCTCATCGGCAGATTCCAAGGCGCGCAAGCCCTCGCCTTCTATGCCCTGGCCTACCGGCTGCTGCTACTGCCGGTTCAGCTGACCGTCCAGAGCATCGGCTCGGTCCTGTTCCCGTTGTTCGCGCGCCTCGCCGACAACCTTCCCGCCCTCCGCGCCGAACTGGCCCGGGCGACCCGAATCATGGCCCTGGTGGCCCTCCCCGGCATGGCCCTGGTCTCGATCGCCGCCCCCCAACTGATCCAGCTCGTCTTCGGATCCGCTTGGGCCCCCGCGATTCCCATTGTCCGAGTCCTGGCCATGGCGGGCGCCCTCCCGGCCGTCTACCAACCCTCGACCATCCCGGTGATGCTCGGCCTGGGCCACGCGAAACTGCAACTCCGCTACGCCGTCCTCTGCACAGCCGTCTCGATCGGCGGCATAGTCGCGGGCCTCCCCTTCGGCCCCTTCGGCGTAGCCGTCGGCTACAGTGCCGCCACCGTGGCCCTCCTGCCCGTCGAATGGGTCGTCCGCCGCCGCTGCGTCGGCGTAAGCCTGCGCACACAATTCACCCAACTGCTCCCCGGCCTGCACATCGCCTTCTGGATGGCCGCGGCCTACGCATCCATCGCCCTGATCCTCCCCGGCCACGACTTCGTAATCCTGTGCGCCGGAACAGCAGTCGCCCTCGCCGTCGGCGCAGTGGTACTCCGCCTGGCCTACCGCACCCAACTCGACGAGATCCTGCACCTGGTCCGACGCGTCGCGGGCAAGCGCGGCAACGACACCGAACCCGCCCCGGAACCACCGGCCGCCCGAACCGCCGATCCATCCGGCACTCGATCACCCTGACCACCGTCACCCCCACCAACCCCTGCATCCGGGTCGGCGCGAATGCGCTCAGGCGAGCTGCTCGCGGAGGAACGCGACGGCGTCGGTGAGTGCGGACTCGCCTTCGGGATGGGTGGCCTTGTCCTTGAAGAATTGCACGAAGCCGTGTTTGGACGCGGGATAGACGCGGTGGGTGGCCGGGACGCCGACGGCGGTCAGTGCTTCGGCGTAGGAGATGGCCTCCTCGCGCAGTGGGTCGTATTCGCCGACGAGGATCGCGGTGGGCGGCAGACCGGCGAGATCGCCCCGCAGCGGTGAGACGCGTGGGTCGTCGATGCCGATGCCCGCGGGGAGATAGGCCCGCAGGGCGTTGGTGTTGACCAGCCGGGTGGGGAAACGGTCGCGCCCGAACTGTTTCCAGGAGTCGGTGTCCATCCGGTTGCTCAGGCCGGGATAGAACAGCAATTGGGCGGACAGGGTGGGGCCGTTGCGGTCTCGTGCGCAGGCGGCGGCGACGGCGGCGAGGTTTCCCCCGGCGCTGTCGCCGCAGATGACCAGGCGTGTGGGATCGGCTCCGAGCGTTTCGCCGTGTTCGGCGGCCCAGTCGAGCACGGCGAGCAGATCGTCGAGTCCGGCGGGGAATGGGTGTTCGGGCGCCAGCCGCCAGTCCACGGATATCACCAGCATCTCGGCTCGATTGGCCAGCGCCCAGCACAGCACGTCGTGGGTGTCGAGGTCACCGGAGACGAAGCCGCCGCCGTGCGCGAACACCATGATCGGCAACGGCCGCGGGTCGTCGACACTCGGGCGGTAGGTGCGCACGGTGATGCAGCGGTCCGGCGCGGCCGCGGGAATGGCCATCCTGCGCAGCTCCGCGACCGGGTCGGGGTCACCGGCGGTCGGCATCAGCGCCCAGTAGCTCTCGCGCATGCCGCGCACGAAGTCGATCAAATCGGGATCGTTCAACAGGACGCCTTCCTCAGGATATTGAATCTTGTTCCGGTGCAACACCATTCGCCGCACGATGGCCGCAGTCCCGCGCGCGGCGAAGCCAGCTAGCCGATGGTGTTCACTTCGTACAGGTGAACTGCATGACGTCGATCAAGCCCGAGCGGAAACGGTCGGCGCAGCCGGTGAGGTAACGCATGTAGGTCGCGTAGGTCTGCTCACCGCACAGTGCGACCGCATCGTCCCGGCGCTCCTGCAGGGCCTGCGCCCAGTGGTCCAGGGTCCGCGCGTAGTGCAATTGCAGTGGCTGGATCTGCCCCACGGTGAAGCCGCCCGCTTCGGCGTATTCCTTGACGCCCTTGAACGCCGGGCTGTACGGGTAGGGCAGGCACCCGCCGGGGAAGATGTCCTTGCGAATGAATTTGAGGAACTCGACATCATCGCGGGTGTAGGTGATCCCCTGGTCGTGCAGCTGCCCCTGGGTGTACATCACGATGGTGTGCAACAGCATTCGCCCGTCTTCGGGCAGCGACGAATAGGCGAGGTCGAAGAATTCCGGGTAACGCTCCTTGCGGAAGTGCTCGAACGCGCCGATGCTGACGATACGGTCGACCCGCCCGTCGAACTCCTCCCAACCCTGCAACCGAACCTCGCCCCGGCCCGCCCCCAGCCGCTGGTCGAGCAGCGCGCCGACGTGCTCGTACTGGTTGCGGCTCAAGGTCAGGCCGATGACGTTCACGCCGTACCGTTCGGCGGCCCGCAGGATCGTCGAGCCCCATCCACAGCCGACGTCGAGCAGCGTCATGCCCGGGCGTAGATCCAGCTTGCCCAGGGTCAGATCGATCTTGGCCAGCTGAGCCTGTTCGAGCGTGAAGTCGTCCTGCTCGAAGTAGGCGCAGCTGTAGGTGCGGGTGGGATCGAGGAACAGCGCGAAGAACTCGTCCGACAGGTCATAGTGCGACTGGACGTCGGCGTAGAAAGGCGTGTACTGACTCATTCTTCCTCCGTCTACTGGAATGTTCGGGACAGAGCTGAGCAGCGAAATCACAACAGGATCAGGTGAATCTGCGCGGTAGCTGGGTGCGGTGGTAGTCCACGAAAACACTGCCCGCACCGACGCCGAGAACCGATCATAGGGGTTCGAGCCGGTCGCCCAGGATGGGGCCGCCATCACCGGTACGCAGGAACGAGTCCGAGCATGGCGATTTCTTGTCAGTGAACGGCATTTTTGCCACTGGCAGCCAGCACTGAGATTGCTGAAAAATCACCAGGGTGATTGAAAAAGTGATAGCAACGGCGGTATTGACGGTGTCCGCGGCATGGCCCACGGTCGTGGCGGCCGCGCCCGTCGACGACTACGTGAAGTGCACGGACCGCATCGATTACGCCGGCGATCCGCGCCCGAACGTCGAGATCAACATGCTCGGCGAATGGCTCGGGTACTGCCCTCCCCCATGTTCTGACCGCGACCATCGAGGAGATCGACAATGACCGGCACCGACGAGAAGCTCACCGCCCTCGGCATCGAGAAAATGCTCGAGGACTACTTCGACCTGATCTACACGCAGAACATGGATCTGTTCGACCGTGTATTCCATCCGTCCGCGGTGCTCTATTCCGCGCAGGACGGTGTCGTGGTGGCGCGTCCGCGCGAGGAATATCGAGAACTCATGCGGGCGCGGCGCTCCCCCGAGCAGAACGGCGCGCCTCGCGACGACAGTGTGCTGCGGATCGACGTGCTCTCACCGGAGATGGCGATGGCCAAGGTGCGGCTGCGGCTCAACGACAACATCATGGTGGATTTCCTGAATCTGCTTTTGGTCGACGGACATTGGATGATCGTCGCCAAGCTCTACCATCGGAAGCTGTCGCGGCGGGCCCGGCAGGGGGTGTATCGGGCGCTCGCGTACGGGAATCGGGAGCGGCTCGCGGATGCGATGCTGCCGCGGGTGCGTGACCTGTACGGGGATCGCGAGGCCGCGCGGATGCTGGCGTTCTGTTCGGCGAAGGTGGTGACGGAGTTGCTGCCGGAGCTGGCGTATGCGGCGACACACCGGTCGGGGCTGGGGCATCGGCACATCGGCGTGATCGTCGACTATGTGAGCGCGCGGGCGGCGGACGCGGGCAAGGACGAGTGGCGTGAGCTCTGGGAGTGGCTCACCGCCGACGTGCACGCGGCCGCGGGCCACGACCCGGCGCAGGTGCTCTCGCTCGCCGCGCAGGCGGTCACGCTGATCCCGATCTCTGCGCTGAAACCCGTTGCGGGCCAGCTGACCCGGCACGATCCGGACGCGATGTGCGAGCTGATCCTGCATTCGAGCGGGCGCGGCCGGGTGCTGATGGGTCCCGCGGTCTGGCGAGCCCTGCGCGGGCTGCCCGATGATCGACTCGAACGGCTCTACGAGGCCTGCGCACCGCACGAACGACACCGATTCCTGCGCATCCTGCCACCCGCGCGGCGGACCGCGATCGCCCGCCCCCTGCTGACCCGCCCCGGCCTCGGCCCCGGCGCGACCGACCTGGTCGCGCTCGACGCCCTGCCCGGACGCGAACGTGTCGCCATCGCGCGGGAACTGCTCGCCCGCCCGGGTGGCGCGGACATCCCGGAGATCGCCGAGCTGCTCACCGCCCGGCTGCCGTGGTCCGAGGCGAAACCCATACTGGCCGAGGCGATCCGGCGGCCCGAGGCCGAGGAACGGGCACGCGCCTACCCCGGCCTGGTGACCGCGGCCGTCGGCACCCGCGATCCGGAGGTCGTCGGCGAGCTGCTGGACCTGCTGAAGCGCCTGCGCAATGAGCAGGATCCGGTGCGCCGCAGCGCATTACACGCGGTGACGACGATTCCGTCCCTCATCGAAGCCGGTCACCTGCCCGCGCTCGAACAACTGGCCGGCGATGCGCTGCAGGCCCGCGACCGCTCGTATCAGAGCGTGGCAACCATCGGGACCCTCACCCGCACCCTGCTGCTGCGCGGCGCGCAGACCGGCGACAGCGCGTTCACCGACACCGCCTTGCGACTCACCACCCGGCTGGCCGAGCTCTCCGCACCCCTGAATCTGACCGGGCTGCACCACAATCTGCCGCGCGGCATGGAGCATCGGCTCTTCGCCGCGCTCCGCCGACGCCTGCTCGACGACGCCGCTCGTGACAGCTGGGCACTGACCCTGGAATTGTCCGACGGGCTGCGACGGCGCGCCTACGCCCTCACCGAACTCCAGGACCTGGTTCTGAAAGCCGTTACCGCGCACGATGATTCGACCGTGCGCTGGGCGGTGCGGCTGGCGTTGGCCGCACCCGCCACCCGCGACTCGCACCTGGACGGCCTGCTGCGCCGCGACCGATCGCTCATCGCGCTGCCGGAGGTGCAGGCGATCATCGCCACGCGACGCACGGACCTGCTCGACACGGTCCTCGGCGGGGCGACCTCGGGCCGCTTCCTGTCCAAGAAGATCCGATTCGTACCCGGCTTCTACACCGGATTCGACCGCTGGACACCACGCCAGGTGGACCGGTACGCGGCCCTGCTGGACACCTACGCGCGATCGTCGAAAGCCTCAGTCGCGGAACGTACCGACGCGGTCCGCCGGTTGGGCCTGCTACCCGGAACCTTCGATCGTCTTCGCCCTTATATAAGGGCAGACGATCTCACCGTCGCCGAGGCCGCGCTCACTGCCCTCGGCCGCAGCGACGAACCCGAGCGAGCCATCGCGGTGCTGGCCGCCCACACCGGCGACGACAAGGCGCGGGTCGCGGTGAGCAGCATCAGCGCCTGCGCCTATGCGATTCCGCCGGATCGCCTGGGCACCACCCTGGCACCGCTGCTGGACTCGCCGAAGATCACCGCGGTCAAGGAGGGCGTGCGACTGCTCGCCGTCCTGCACGCCCCCGACGCGATGACGATCATCCGGGCCCGCTGGGATCGGCCGGGCACACACCGCGACATCCGCCGGGCGGCCGTGTTCGCCACCCGCTGGCTGCTGGATCACGAGCAGGCGTGGCAGCTCGTCGCCGAGGCCGCCGCCGATCCCGAAGTGGCGGGGGCCATTCTCGACCTGCCGCCGCGACAGCTGCCGGTGCCGCAACGGGAACGCTTCGCCGCCTTCCTGCGCGACCTGGCAGCCGGATCGGATCACCGCGTGGCCGGTGCCGCGATGGACGCACTCACCCGCTGGCACCGGTGGTCCCCGGCGGACACGAGCGCGGTCCTCGTCGATCGTTTCACCGATCTGTCCGAGCTGGGCCTGTGGCAGACCGCGATGCGGGCCATCCTCTCCCGGGTGGCCGCGGAGGGCGACCCGAGCGTCCTGCTCGCCATCGTCGACCGTCTCCCGGACACGGCGTTGCCCGGCCGGGATCTGCCTGCCCGGCAACGGCTTTCCACCTTGCTGAAATGGCTGACCACCACCGTGCGCAACAATGACGCCGCCCGCCCGGTCGCCGCACCGGTCATCGAGCGGCTGGCCGCGGATCCGCTCTGGCACGGACAGCTCATCGAGCTCGCCATCGCGGCCGTGCGCTGGACCGAGGCCGAGCCGACCGTCGCCGCGGTGGAAGCCTTGTCCGCCATGGCCTCCGGCACGCTCACCGGCCTGCCCGCCGAACAGCTCGCCGCCCGGCTCCCCCGCGATCTCGGTGGCGGCCCGGCCGACCTGCTGGCCCCCGATCGCCACCGCTCTGGCCGCGAGTCGCCGGGCGTCCAGCGCACTGGTGGCCGTCGCACTGACCGCCAGGTGCGGTTCCGGACTCGGCTGGCCCGCACCCTGGCCCGATCTCCTGACGAGGCTGCGCGAGCATCCGGACCTCGACGTCCGTCGCGGCGCGAGCGCCGTGTACATGACCCCGGAATAACGGGACAGGCCCGGAACCTGGTGATTCCAGGCCTGTTTCTCACCCCGCCAGCGCGGGCTGCGATGCGCCGCCGAACCGCAGGGCCGGGTCGTCGATCGGGCCCTTGCGCAGTCGCGCGAGGTCCGAGGCGTAGGTCATCGTCACCGTCCACGGGCCGGATGTGCCCTGCTTGGGCAGGGCGCCGGCCGCGCGCTGGACGTAGCCCGCGTGGAAGTCCAGCATCGGACGGCGCTCGACGGTCCGGTCTGCGACCGGCTCCACCGTGTCGTAGCCGCGCTCGTCCATCAGCGCCAGCATGCGGCACAGGTGCTCGCACACCAGGTCCAGCTTCAGCGTCCACGAGGAATTGGTGTAACCGATCGCGTAGCCGAAGTTCGGTACTCCGCTGAGCATCATGCCCTTGAACGCCAGCGTCTCCCCCACATCGATGGGCGTGCCGTCCTTGCTCAGCTGAATGCCGCCGAACGGCAACAACTTCAGGCCGGTGGCGGTCACGATGATGTCCGCCTCCAGCTGCTTGCCGGACTTCAGCGCGATGCCGTGCTCGGTGAACCGGTCGATGTGATCGGTCACCACGTCGGCCTTGCCCTGACGGATGGCTTTGAACAGATCGCCGTCCCGCACCGCGCACAGTCGCTCGTCCCACGGGTTGTAGCCCGGCTTGAAGTGCACGTCGACATCGAACCCGCGCGGCAGCAGGGCCTTGTTCACCTCGCGGATGATGCGCCGGGCCACGGCCGGATGAAGTTGGCTCACTTCCCAGATCAGGCGCTGCCGCGCGATATTGAGCCGCCGGGTGGCCCAGTAGGCGGTGTGGTCGGGCAGCAGTTTGCGCAGGGCGACGGCCACATAGTCCTTGCCGGGCAAGGGGATCGCGTAGGTCGGCGAGCGCTGGAGCATGGTGACGTGCGCCGCGTCCCCGGCCATGGCGGGCACCACCGTCATCGCGGTGGCTCCGCTGCCGATCACCACCACGCGCCGCCCGCGGTAGTCGAGGTCCTCGGGCCAGAACTGCGGGTGCACGATCTGCCCGGCGAAGTCCTCCTGGCCTTCGAAGTGCGGCGCGTACCCCTCCTCGTAGGAGTAGTAGCCCGCCGCGCTGAACAGGAACTGGCAGGTCATCTCCTCGACGCGGCCGGTGGCCACCTGCTGCACCCGCACGGTCCAGCGTCGTTGCGCGGTCGAGAAGTCCGCGCTGAGCACCTTGTGCCCGAAGCGGATGTGCGGCATGAGCGCGTCCTCGTCGACGGCCTCATCGAGGTAGTCGAGGATCTCCTGACCGTCGGCGATCGCGTAATCCCTTGTCCACGGCTTGAACTCGAAGGCGTAGGTGTGCAGATCGGAGTCCGATCGAATGCCGGGATAGCGGAACAGATCCCAGGTGCCGCCGATCCGGTCGCGAGCGTCCAGCAGCACGAAGGACTTGCCGGGCAGCAACTTCTTCAGATAGTGGCCCATGCCGATGCCGGAGAGTCCGGCTCCGACGACCAGCACATCCACGTGCGTCGCCCGGCTCTCCCGAGACCCGGTGGTCTTCGGCTCACTGCTCATCGTGCTGTCCTACTTTCCTTCGAACTGACATGGTCGGGGCGGGCGGCCGATTCGAGTTCCGCCCAGGTGGTGAATTTGACGCGCGGCCGGCCGGTCGCGGAACCGAGCACCGATTCCGCGGAGTCGATGGCCCGCCACCCCGCCGAACCGATCGCGCGCGGCGCCCGGCGGGTGAGGATGGTCTCGAAGGCGCGTCGCGTGCCGCCCGGTGTGGGCAGCAGACCGCGATCGAGGTCGTCGAGCAGCGCGGTCACCGTCTGCTCGGCACAGCCCTTGTTGGTGCCGATGTAGCCGGACGGGCCGCGTTTGGCCCAGCCCGCCACGTACACCCCCGGCCGGACCCGGCCGTCCTGGTGCGCTATGGTGCCCGCGTCGTCGTCGAAGGGCAGGCCGGGCAACCGCCGCGCCCGGTGGCCGATGGCGTGCAGCACCAGACCGGTGTCGATGACCTCGGTGTCCTCGGTCATGGCCACCCGGGACGTGCCGTCCGCGCCGGATTCCACTCGGGTGCAGGCGATTTCGATGCCGCTCACCCGATCCGATCCGGTCAGGCGCACCGGAGCGGCATGGAACTTCAGCACGATCCGGCGGGCCGCGCCCGTGGCGGGCCGTGCGGCCAGCTCGGCCAGCAGCGTGGTCTTGGCGTCGACCGGTCTGATCGGAGTGCCGCCGGTGTCGACGCCCACATCGACACCGGGCAGCGCGGCCAGCCCGATCAGCTCGCCGATGGTGCAGGCCGCCGACTCCGGTCCGCGCCTGCTCAGCACCACGACCTCGCGAATATCGCTGGTACGCAGGGCCGCGAGCGCGTCGTCGGCGATGTCGGTGTGCGCCAGGCGTTCCGGGTCGGCGGTGAGGATGCGGGCGATGTCGAGCGCGACATTGCCGTTGCCCACCGCCACCGCTCGCGCGGTGTCCAGCGAGGCGGGCGCGGTGACGTGATCGGGATGGCCGTTGTACCAGGCCACCAGATCCGAGGCGGCCACACTGCCCGCCAGCTCTTCGCCCTCGATGCCCAGGGCCTTCGGGTTCGGCGCACCGACCGCGTAGATCACCGCGTGGTAGTGGTCGGCGAGTTCGTGGTGGGACACGTCGCGGCCGACCTCGACCCCCAGGTGATAGGCGAAGCCCGGCTGGCCCTCGATCGCCCCGAACAGCCGGGCGATTCCCTTGACGGCCTGATGGTCGGGCGCCACCCCGGAACGCACCAGTCCGTACGGCGTCGGCAGCCGGTCGAATACGTCCACCGCCACCCCGACGTGTTTCAGCAGCTCGTCGGCGGCGAACAGCCCGGCGGGACCGGCCCCGACCACCGCGACCCGAATCGGGCGGTGCGGGGCCAGCTTCCGCTTCGGCGGCGCCAGCGCCAGCGGGGTGCGATCGGCGTGCGGGTGGTCCTCGTAGTAGGCCGCGTTGAGCTCGAGGAACGGCAGCTGTGCCGGGGTCAGCGTGGTGTGCGGGACGATCGCGTCCACCGAGCAGGCGGTGGCGCAGTTGCCGCAGTCCACGCAGGTGCGCGGGTCCACGTAGAGCATCTCGGCGGTGGCGAAACCCGGTTCGCCCGGCGCGGGGTGGATGCAGTTGACCGGGCACGCGACGACGCACGAGGCGTCGTTGCAGCAGGGCTGGGTGACGACGTAGGGCATGTCAGGCCGCCGACCGCTGCGCGGGCTCGCTACGGAATCGCGAGGACGGGCCGTCGATGCCGAGCAGTTTCCACACCCGGGCCGAGATCGGGTTCATCAGCCGGGCGTCCTCGGCCAGGCCCCGGACGTCGGCGAAGACGTCGTGCAGCTGCTGGCGGGAGTCGGGGATGTCCCAGAAGGCCTCGCGGATCACGCTTCTCGGAATGTCCAGCGCGTCGGTCATCTCCTTCGGCGGGATGACGATCACGTCGCAGAGCACGCGCATGATGATCGGGAAGGCGAGCGAGAGCAGCGCCCGCCGGGCGGGCGGGTAGCTCGCCACGGTCTCGCGCAGGTAGCGGTGGGCGAAGGAGATGTGGCGGGCCTCCTCGGCGACATGGATCTGCATGATCCGCTGGATCAGCGGATGCAGCTCGATTCCCGAACGCAGATACGCCTTCTGGATGTGATCGATCGGCTCCTCACCGGCCAGCACACCGGTCCAGAACAACTCCGGGACCAGCTTGCCCGCCAGCGAGACGAACGGCCCGGCATGCCGGAACCACCGCCGCGCCCCCGGAACATCGGCCCCGGAACGGTTGACGAACTCCTGGAACATCTGCGTGTGATGGCACTCCTCGGTGGCCTCGTGGGTCAAGTAACGGAACTCCGGGCTGCCATTGGGCATGTCCATGACGAACGCCATGATCCCGCCGATCAGGATCTCCTCGAAGGTGCGCCCGACCTTGCAGACATTGGCCTGCCGCCAGATGCCGATCTCGATCCGCCGTTCCAGCGGCAGGGCCAGATACCAGGGATGCCGCCCGAGCGGATCCACCTCGGGCAGCACCCAGCGCGGATCGCCGCGGTCGATCGCGTAATCGGGGTTGTCCCAGTCGATGTCGGTGAAGGCGTCGAAGTGCACTGCCACCGACGCCGCGGACAGAGTCCGCACGGCCTCGTCGAATGTCTGCGTCGCGGTCATGTCGCTCCCGGTCGATCGGCGGCCCACCCGGGCCGGATATATGTGTTACCGAGAGTTGCACTTTTCATGCCGCAGGCCAACAAGCCGAAGGACACACAATTCATGGGCCTTTCGACCCTCCGCCACCCATCTCCCGACCTCCGGTCGATCCGCCGAACAGGTTGCGAGCGCACTGCGTTCAGGCGATGGCCCGGGCTCGGGACGCGCTGGTCGCGGCGAGAACGAAACCGGCCACGGCCAGCACCATCAGGAATAGCGACCCGCCCACGGGAGGAACTTCGAGGTAGGGGTGGCCCGTCGCACCGAACAGCGACAGCCGGGTCACCCAGGCGGGCCAGTCGAACATCGGCGCCACCAGGGCGAGCAGATACGAAGCCCCGAGCACGATCGCCAGTCCCGCAACGGCATAGCGCGGCATCCAGGTCACGAGCCAGGTCGCGACCGCGCCCAGTCCGGCAGCCAGCAGCAGTGCGCTCAGGGCCACGCGAGCCAGACCGGCCGGATCGAGCGAGACGTCGACGACCCGCGCGCCGATCAGCAATCCGGCGAGGGCGGCGGCCGCGATCACGATGGTTCCGGCGAGCACCGTGATCAGCCGCTGGCGGATCAGCGCAGTGCGCGACATCGGGGTGGCCAACAGCAGTGCCAGGCGGCCCTGTTCGCGATCGTTCACCCAGCTCGCGGCCTGGGTGACCACATATGCCGCCACGATGGGGCCGGTGAATTCGGAGACGAAGCCCAGGTATTGGGTGCCGGCGCTGAAACCGGGGTCCACCTGCAGCATCCGGCGGGTGATGTCGAACTTGTCCCACATGTCGATCACCTCCGGCTCTAGCCAGGCCATCAACCCGAGCGCCGCGGCGGAGGCCGTCGACCAGACAGCCAGCCCGGCGCGCTCGCGCAGCATAGTCGCCGACCACAGCCGGTGCAGCATCGGGCGCTGTACTCGCACAACGGATCCCGCGCGCCGAGCCGGGCGCGCCCACGGCGAATTGCCGACATCACGGCGGCCGAAAAGCCACGCCGCGATCCCGGTCAGAGCTGCGGCCGCCGCCAGCAGGCCGATCAGCGAGAGCACGTCGAAGCCCGCGCCGGGGACCAGGGCACGGCACCGCGCGAAGTAGTAGAACGGCGAGAGGAACCGCAGAAACGTCAACGGCCCGAACCGGTCCCACACATTGGTGTAGAGGTAGAGCGCCACCACGATCAGTGCCGCAATCGCGCTCGACGACCGCGCGGTCACACCGAGTTGTGCTATCACCGCGCCGAGTCCGTAACCGGCGACCGCGCACGCCGCTGCGGCGAAGGCGATCGCGAACGAACCAGCGGTGTCCGGGTCGCCACCTACGGCCATCGCCAGTGCCAGCCCGGCGCCGACGCCGACGCCGATCAGCCCCAGCACCATAGCGAATCCGAGAGCGCGGTCGCGTACCAGCTGTGCGCGGGTGCGTCCGGTGGCCAGGAGCAGCTCGACCGAACGCCCGGACTCGGCCCCGCGAACCGCGCCGACCCCCTGCACCGCAGCGTAGAGGGTCAGGAACAGCACCAGCAGGGTGACGTTGTGATAGGTCAGGTAGCCGCCGAGTGCGTCGAGCCGATCGGCGGGCCAGCGCAGCAATCGCATCGCCTGCACACCGGCCTGCATGCTCTCGGCCATGCCTTTGGGGCCGCCCGCGAAACGCTCTGTCTCACTGCGGAATCCCGCGCCGATGGCCGTCATGGCGATCGCGCTGCCCAGGATCCAGCCGAAAATGCCACGGCGGTGGCCGCGGACGGTGTCAACGGCCAGTCGCAGGCTCGGGGGTGGTTTCGAACTCATGCAGGAACACCTCCTCGAGTGACAACTCGTGGCTGTCCAGTTCGACCACACCGGCTGCGGTCAGGACGTCCAGTAGCGGCCGGATCGTGCCCTGGACCGAACAGGTGAGGTGGTGATCGGTGACCCGCGGATCGCCGACGCCGGGAATGCCTTGCAGCCGCTCCGGATCCAAGGTCTCGGAGACGATCGCCTCGATCCGGTGAATCCGTTTGGCCCGCAGCTCGTTCAGCGAGCCGACCTTCCATACCCGGCCGTCGCGGATCAATCCGATGCGATCGCAGACCGATTCGACCTCCGAGAGCACGTGCGAGGACAGCAGCACCGTCGCGCCGCCCGCGACGGCCTCGTGCAGCAGTTCGTGAAAGACCCTCTGCATCAAGGGATCCAGTCCCAGCGTCGGTTCGTCCAGGATCAGCAGTTCGGGGCGGTGCATGAACGCCTGGATCAAACCGACCTTCTGTTTGTTGCCGTGCGAGAGCTCCTCGTACCGGCGGCCGAGGTCCAGGTGCAGCCGATCGGCGAGGACGTGGATGTGGTCCTCGTCGACGCCGCCGCGCAGGCCCGCGAGGGTGCCGATCACGTACCCCGCGGTCACGCGCGGCCACTGGACCAGTTCGCCGGGCAGGTAGCCGATCCGGCGTTTGAGCTGCACGCTGTCGGTGTGGGCGTCGAGCCCGAAGATCGTCGCGTGCCCCTGGTCGGGACGGGTGAGGTCCATCAGCAGCCGGATCGTGGTCGTCTTCCCGGCGCCGTTGGGGCCGATGAAACCGAACGTCTCCCCGAGGCCGACGGTCAGGTCCAGGTCGAAGACGCCGCGGCCCGCGCCGAAGTCTTTCGTCAGCCCCGCACAGGTCAGCACCGGTGCGGCAGCCGAGTGGGCATCGATATCGGAGGTCATGATTCATGGTCACAGCCGGCGCCACGGACCGGCAGAGCCCTTCGTCCCCGACCGACGAGGATCCGGCGACGCAAGCCAGTCCGGCGACGGTGACCACGGCCAGCCCGTTCTTCGATTTCCTACGCTATCGACGGCAGCACGACTTCCCACGTCGGGCGAAAATCACTGGAGTACGGGTCCTTACGACTCGACGCCGGGCAGCGGCACCCGTCCTAGCGGTCGGCGCCGTGCTCGCTCGGCGTGGTCGGGAGCAGCTTGGTCCAGTCGATTCGAGCCAGCAGTACGACCATCAGGAGCAGAACGAGTTGGAGGGCTATCCCGTACCCGGAAGTGACCGCTTCGCGGAACACCGCACCGAGGCTCTGCTCGGCCACACTCGTGGCACCGACATAGAGGGAGTAGCTGACCAGTCGTCCGGCGACGAACGCCACGGTGATCGGCGGCAACCGCCGACCCATCAGCCCGGCGGCCCAGATCATGGGGTCCTCGCGCTGTCGGTTCGGTGGGACCGGGTCGGCGGGCGGGCCTCCCACAGGCGGCCCGCCGCGATGACCACGCCTGCCCACAGCGCGCCCAGCACCCAGCCGGCGAGGACGTCGCTGAGGTAGTGGACACCCAGGTAGACGCGGGAAAAGCCCACTCCCGCAACCACTGCCAGCACCATCGTCCACACAGCAACCTGTCCGGCCAACGATCTGACGCACCACCGGGTGAGCAGCCAGGCACTGATGATTCCGACCACGCACACGCCGGTGGAGTGCCCGGACGGAAACGATGAACCGTCGATGTCCACGGACGGGTGCGGCAGCGCCGGGCGCGGGCGACCGACCACGAACTTGACCGCCACCACGGCGAGCAGGAACCCCGCCACTGCCAGCGCGCCGATGCCGAGGGGCGCGACCGTGCGCGTCGGACCGGCGGCGACAACAACGACCACGGTCATGACAGCGACGAGCATGAGCGGATCACCGAGCCGCGTGAGTGCCGTCATCACCGCCGTGAGTCCGTGATAGCGATGCGCGGCAACCCATCCCGTCAACGGAGTGTCGATCGCGGCGATTCCGTCGCCATCGACCACATTGTCGAGGATGGCGGCGAACACTATCGCCAGCACCGACATCCCGGCAGCGCCGACAGCCGCCGTGACCAGCGCGGTACGGCGATCGGTCGGACCGGACGACCGGGTCATCGTCGTGGCTGCCGAGCGGCGCCGGATCGGCCCGGTGCCGAGTCATATTCGGGTTCGTCCTCGGTCAGGGTGAAGTAGTTCTCCTCCTCCTGCCGGAAGTGCAGTTGCAGCACGGTGTAGAGCCCGTACAGGCAGGCGAGCAGGTCATCGGTCTGCTCGGGGCCGATGCGACCGGCGATCCGCGCCAGGTTCAGATGTGTTTCGATGCGCATCGTCAGCCGTTGGATTTCCGCGTGGGTGCGGCTCATGGTGGCGGTGGCCTCGGCGCTGCCGAGCGGCACTGCGAGTGCGGGATACCGTTCGGCCTCCTCGGCCTGCTCATGCGGTAGCAGCTCCTCGGCGAGGAAACGGTGCGCGTCCTCGACCGCGGCCAGCGCGGCCGCGTCGTCGCCCGGGGCGGCGAGCCTGTCGGCGGCGGTGCGCAGCAGGGCCAGCGTGTCGCGCAGGGTTTCGTGCTCGTCGGCGAAGCGGTGCAGCATGGCCTCGGTGTCGGCGGGAATTTCGGTGCGTAGCGCGGGATTGCCCCGTAAGGCGCGCAGCGCATTGAGGATCACCGCCACGTCGATGCCCTCCTGCAACAACGCACCGGCGGCCGGAGGCAGCCGGCCGAACGCGGCGACGACCATGGCCACCAGCGACAAACCCATTCCGACGACCGCACTCTGCACGGCGATACGGCGCGACCAGCGGGCGGTGTCCATGGCATCGGCGAGACGGTCCAGCCGGTCGGTGGTCAACACGATGTCGGCCGCCTCGGACGACGCCGTCGATCCGCGCGCGCCCATCGCCACCCCCACCGATGCGGCGGCCAGCGCGGGCGCGTCGTTGACGCCGTCACCGACCATGACCGTCACCGCGGCCTCGCATTCGCGGCGCACGGCCTCGACCTTGTCGGCCGGGCTCTGCCCGGCGTACACCTCGTCGAGGCCGAGGACCGTGGCGACCTCGCGCGCGGGCTCGGCTCGGTCGCCGGTGAGCATGACCAGCCGTCGCATACCCGCCTGGCGTAAACGGCGGATGGTGCGAGGTGCGCGCCGCCGCAACGGATCTCGTAGCAGGATGGCCGCGACGAGCTCGTCGACGACGACGACCCACGCGATCGCCGCGCTATCCAGGCTTGCCCGGTTCACGACCGATCGCGTCCAATCGGCGCCGGTGGACCCGTCGGGCAGTTTGCCGACATCGACCCGGCGGCCGTCGACGGTGCCGGACACCCCGCGGCCGGCTTGCTCGACCACCTCGGTCGGAGCCGAGAGCTCGAGACCGCGCGCAAGAGCCTCGGTGACGATCGCTTCGGCCAGTACGTGCGGTGACACCTGGTCCACCGAGGCCGCGAGGCGCATCATCTCGTGTGCGTCGCATCCGGGCGCGGCGATCAGGTCGACGACCTTCGGACGGCCGGCGGTGAGGGTTCCGGTCTTGTCCATCACCAAAGTGGTTGCGTGACCGAGACTTTCCAGCGCGCCCCCGCCACGCACCACCACACCCAGCCGCGAGGCCCGCGACAGCCCGGACACGATGGCCACCGGAGCGGCCAGCAGCAGCGGACACGGAGTAGCCACCACCAGCACCGCGACCGCCCGCACCGCCGACCCGCTCCACAGATACGCGCCCGCGGCGACCAGCAACGCCAGCGGCAGGAACCACGCAGCGTACCGGTCGGCCAACCGCACCACGGGCGCGTTCTCCGCATTGGCCTGTTGCGCAAGCCGCACGATCCCGGCATAGGTGCTATCGGCCGCGGTGGCACCCGCGCACATCTCGAACGCGTCACCCGCATTGACCACACCGCTGCGGACCGGGTCGCCGGGCGCGCGCTCCACCTGGAGCGGCTCCCCCGTCAGTACCGACTCATCCAGCACCGCAACGGTATTCAGGACCCGTCCGTCGACGGGCGCCACTTCCCCCGCCGCGACCACGAGCACATCGCCGACGGCCACCCGGTCGAGTGGAATCACCGTCACCTCGTCACCGGCACGGCGGCGGGCCGATCGCGGCGCGTGTTCGAGCAGAGCACGCAGGTCCCGGGAGGCGCGGCGTTCGGCGGCAGCATCGAGAGCGCGCCCACCGGCCAGCATGACCGCGATCAACGCACCCGCGAGATACTCGCCGACCAGTACCGTTCCCGCCAGCGACAGCACCGCGATCAAGTCGACCCCGGCCCGGCCCTTCAGCAGAGTGGAGATCATCCAGTACAGCGCCGGCACGAACGCCGAAGCCGTCGCCGCGATCCAGAAACCGTCGGCGATATCACGCATGCCCGTCACCCACAGCACGCCACCGATCGCCAGCGCGCCCACGGTCAACGCCACCAGCGCAGGTTCGAACCACGATCCGAACCGATGCTTCCACGACTGTGTGCCGGTTGTCGGCTGGCTCATCGCACACTCCTTCCGGCCGGGGTGACTGCCGACCCGACAACCAGTGCACCGGAACGGCGACCACCAGGACAGGGGACGCGGTCCTGACCACCGGTGCCCTTCGCCCTTCGCCGCCCGATATCCACCGGTCGGGGACTTCGGCGACCTCTTCGGAGTCGTAGTGCTCTGTCAACGGGACCACGCGGGTGGCAACGATCGGAGCACAGAGGTCGATCGAATCGACCCGGCAACCGAAGGACCCCGCTCATGACTTTCCTGGAGATGGTGAACCCGCATTCCGAGCGCCATCGCGGCGAGCATGCGGGCTGGCTGCGGGCGGCGGTCCTGGGCGCCAACGACGGACTGGTGTCGACCGCGAGCCTGATGGTCGGTGTCGCGGCCAGCGGTGCCGCCGCGGGCGCGGTCCTGACCGCGGGGCTGGCCGGGTTGGCGGCCGGGTCGATGGCGATGGCCGCGGGCGAATACGTCTCGGTCAGTTCACAAGTCGACGTCGAACGCGGCGACCGGGCCAAAGAGGAACACGAATTGGCCACCGACCCGGATGCCGAACTCGCCGCACTGGCCGGCATCTACCGCGACCGCGGACTGCCCGCAGAACTGGCCGCGCAAGTCGCCGCCGTGCTGCATGAGAATGATCCGCTCACCGCTCATCTGCGCGACGAACTCGGCCACACCGAAATCACCGCCGCCCGCCCCGCACAAGCCGCGATGGCCTCGGCCGCAAGTTTCTTCATCGGTGGCCTGCTGCCGCTGCTCGGTTTGATCGCCCCGTCCAGCAGTACCCGGCTGGGGCTCATCGTGCTCGTCACCGTGCTCGGACTGGCCATCGCGGGCGTACTCGGTGCCCGAGTCGCCGGTACGAGCACCCTGCGCCCGGCGCTGCGAGTCGTCATCGGCGGCAGCCTCGCCATGGCGGTCACGGCACTGGTCGGTCAACTCGTCCACGTCGCCGGAATCTGACGAGGCCGTCGTCGAGGCGATCGGCCCATCGCCGGAAAGCAGGTCATGTGTGAATGCTCAGGCCGCGGGCCCGGTGCAGGAGACACGGGTGCTGGTCGTGGAGGACGACCGAGGCATCGCCGACGCTTTGGTGCGCGGTCTGCGGCAGGCCGGATACACGGTCGAGGGCGTCCACACCGGACGGGCCGCCCTGGCTGCCGCCACCCCGGATGTAGTCCTGCTCGACCTGGGTCTGCCCGACCTCGACGGTGTCGAGGTGTGTCGGCGGTTGCGGGCGCGTTCGGACGCGGCGATCATCGCCGTGACCGCGCGGGGCGAAGAGGCGGACCGGGTGGTCGCGCTCGACGAGGGAGCCGACGACTATCTGGTCAAGCCGTTCGGGCTGGCGGAGTTGCTGGCACGGATGCGGGCCGTGCTGCGCCGTCGACGCCCGGCCGGACCCGAGATACTGCGGCACGGGCCGTTGACGATCGACCTTCGTGCGCGACAGGTGTTCGTCGATGGGCACGCGATCACATTGACGCCCAAGGAATTCGGCATCCTGGAGTGCCTGGCCGCTGATCCCGGACGGGTGGTGAGCCGACAGCAGATCCTGGAGCGGGCCTGGGACGCACACTGGTACGGTCCCACCAAAGTGCTCGACGTGCACATCGCCGCCCTGCGACGCAAGCTCGGCGTACCCGGGCTCATCGAGACCGTATACGGACACGGATTCCGGCTGGGATCGGTCCAGGAGCGGAATCCATTGTGACGCGCAGGATCTCGTGGACGCTGCTGGTGCTGACCTCGGTGCTGCTGGTGCTGGCGGTCCTACCCCTGGCGGCGTCGCTGACGGCACGCGAACGCATCGCCTACCGCGACGGCCAGCGCGCGGCCACCCGCGTGATCGCGGCGGTCGCCGAAGAGACTCTCTCCGACCACAAATCGGCCGACCCCATGCTCCGGGAGTTGCAAGCCGCGGCTGAGGCCGGTGACTGCGCCGCGGTGTACGACGCGGCCGCGCGCCTGGTAGCCGCTACACCCTGCGCCGCGGCCCAGGGCTGGGATGCCGAGGAGCTGGTGAAAGACGTACTGACAGGCCAGGAACCGGAGCCGACGGCGAACGAAGGCCGCCTGCTGGTCGCGGAACCGGCCGGCGAGGTACACCGACCCGCCGGAGTTGTCGTCCTCGCCCGCGCGGCGGGACCGCTCAACGCCCGCGTCACTGCGATCTGGGGCTGGTCCGCCGCGATCGGCGCGCTGGGACTGGCATCCTCCGCGCTGCTGTCCATCCGCCTCGCCCGGTGGGTCAGCCGCCCCTTGTCCTCCCTGGACACCAGCGCCCGGCGGCTGGGCGAGGGCGCACTCGGCGAACGCGCCGACGTCAGCGACGGACCACCCGAGATTCGCCGTCTCGCAGCCACTTTCAACACCATGGCGGCCCGCACCGAGGCACTCGTGCACGGGCACCAGGCCGTCATCGCCGATGTGTCCCATCAACTGCGCACTCCGCTGGCCGCGCTGCGGCTGCGACTCGATGTCCTCGCCGTCGGTGTCGACGACGACACCGCCACCGAACTGGCCGCGGCACAAGAGGAGATCGCGCGGCTGTCCCGGCTGGTCGACGGGCTGCTGGCGGTCGCCCGCGCCGAGCAGACGACACCTCCCCCCACCGCTGTGCGGGTCGACGAGGTGGTGGCCGAGCGGGTGGCGGCCTGGTCCCCGGTCGCCGAGGAGCACGGAGTGCGGCTCACGGCCGCGTCCGAGGGACTGCCTCCGACGGCAGCGATCGGCGCGGGCCACCTCGAGCAGATCCTCGACAATCTGATCGCCAATGCGGTGGAAGCGATGCCCGACGGCGGAACGATCACCCTCTGCCACCGAGCGACAGGCCGATCGGCCCAGCTACTCGTGCGAGACGACGGTCCGGGTATGACCGCCGAAGCCAAAGCAGTCGCCTTCCGCCGTTTCGGCAACCCGCAGGCCAAGGGCACCGGCCTCGGGTTGGCGATCGTGCACCGGCTGGTCACCGTCAACGGCGGAACGGTCCATCTGGAGGACACCCCCGGCGGCGGGCTGACCGTCGTGCTGGACCTGCCGTTGTCGCCATAGGAAACGCAAGCCGAACATCGCGTCGAGATCTTTACCAGTTCTGAAGAAAACCCGAGCCGATTCCAGACATCCGCCGGCACAGCCTGGAGGGGCACGACGCCGATCCGGGCGTCGATTCCTCAGGAGCACCGCCATGGCACCCTCCCCCGAAGAGCCCTACTCGACACCGTCCTGGGCCGGTTCACCGCGAGCACGTGACCACGGCCTGCGTCGCAGCCGCCGACTGACCGGATGGATCGCCGCCGTCTCCGTGGCCGGCGCGGCGGTACTGGGTGGTGTCTATACCCAACTGCTACAGGGCAATTCGGCCGCGTCGAGTACCCCCGCACAGTTCCCGGCCACCACGGTGGGCGATGACGACGGAGAGTACGACGAGCCGAGCAGCCACGAGGGCGACAGCGAGCGCGGGGCCGCGGTCACCCGACCGACGTTCCCGCCCCCGGTTCAGGCTCCCACCACCACCCGGCAGCCCGCGCAGACCACGACGGGAGCGTCATGACCGACCACGCACCCGCCCAGGTCAGGTTCCCCGCCCTCGGCACCACGGCCGCTCTGTTGGTCACCGATCCGAGCGCGCTGCCGCTCGCGGAGTCGATTCTGCGCGCTGAACTGGCCGCCGTGGAACTCACGTGCAGCCGTTTCCGGCCGGATTCCGAACTCACGCGAGTGAATTCGACCGCCGGGACCCCGACGACGGTCAGCGAGCGCTTCGCCGAAGCGCTCCAGATCGCCTTGCGCGCAGCCCGAATCACCGAGGGACTCGTCGACCCGACGGTGGGCAGTGCGGTGATCGCGGCCGGCTACGACCGCACCTTCGCCGCGGTGCGCCTCGACGATCCTCATCCCGTGGCCGCCTCTCGTCCCGTGCCCGGCTGGCGGCGGATCGCTTTCGACCCGAACACCCGCCGACTGCGCCTGCCGCCGCAGGCCCGACTCGACTTCGGCGCCACCGCAAAGGCTCTCACCGCCGATCGCGCGGCGCGACGGGCCGCTGCCGCCACCGGGAGCGGAGTGCTGGTCAATCTCGGTGGAGACCTGGCCACAGCAGGGCCGGTACCGGAAGGGGGCTGGCGGATCGCGCTCGCCGACGACCACGCGCGGCCCATCCCGGAGCACGACCACACCATCGCCCTGACCGGCGGCGCGCTGGCGACGTCCGGAATCGGCGTACGCAACTGGCGGCGTGCCGGACGCACCCTGCACCACATCATCGACCCGGTCACCGGGGAACCCGCCGCGCCGGTCTGGCGCACCGTCAGCGTCGCGGCGGCCACCTGCGTGGACGCCAACGCCGCCGGTACCGCGGCCATCGTGCTCGGCGACCGGGCCGTCGACTGGCTGCGTGGTACCGCGCTGCCCGCGCGATTGACCAGCCTCGACGGCATCGTCGTCCGTCTCGGCGACTGGCCGCCCGATGCCCACCCCCGCACCCGCGGAGAATCGTGATGACAACCCTCGAGCTCGCTGGAAGCCCGCTCTGGTACGCCAGCCGCTCCTCCGGCACGCTCGCCCTGCTCCTGCTCACCACCACCGTGATCCTCGGAACAGGCTTCGCCGGACGCGCCGCGCCCCGCCGCATCGGCCGCTTCGAACTCGCACTGCTGCACCGCAATCTGTCCCTGCTCACGCTCGCGTTCCTCGTCGTGCACGCGGTGACCGCGATCCTGGATCCGTTCGTCCACCTGAGCTGGGCGGTGTCGATGGTGCCGTTCGTGGCGTCCTACCGGCCGCTCTGGCTCGGCCTGGGCACCACCGCGCTCGACCTGCTGCTCGCGGTACTGCTGACCAGCGCCCTCCGACTGCGGATCGGAGCACGGCTTTGGAAGGCCGTCCATTGGACGGCCTACGCGGCCTGGCCGCTCGCCCTGTTCCACAGCGTCGGGACCGGCACCGATACCCGTCTGTCCCTTCAACTTTGGCTTTACGCGGGCTGCGTGGCCGCTGTGGTCGGCACTGTGTGGTGGCGGCTCGCGAAGGCCGGGCCGGGAGCGGGCATCCGGCGTTCGACAGCCGCCCTCGCCGCGGCCGCCGTGCCGATGCTGCTGACCGCGTTTCTGGCTGCCGGGCCACTGCGGCCCGGTTGGGCCCATCGCGCCGCGACACTGACGATCACCCTCGGAGGTGGACTGTGACCCCCTCGACCGCAACACCTTTCGCACCAATCCATCTCGCGCCCGATCCCGCCGCCACCCGACTGCTGACCGGCTGGTACGAGACCGGACGACCGGCCACTCTCACCGATCACCTCCGTCGCTACGGGCCGCCCCCGGTCGACCGGACGCTCGGCGGTCGAGGCATACCGCCGCTGGTGGATATCGTCGAGGCAGCCGGACTGACCGGGCGCGGCGGCGCCGGATTCCCCGCAGCCACGAAACTGCGTGCCGTCACGGAGCGACGCGGCCGGGCCGTGGTCGTGGTCAACGCGATGGAGAGCGAACCGGCGAGCTGCAAGGACCAGTTCCTGCTCGGCGTCGCACCGCATCTCGTCCTCGACGGCGCAGTCCTGGCCGCGACGGCGGTCGGCGCCGACACCGTCCACGTGTGTGTGCCCCGCACCCGCACGACCCAATATCGCCGGGTGGCAGAGGCATTGGACCAACGGCGACGCGCCCGCCTCGACCGAGTGCGCCTGCTGCCGCACGCCCTGCCACACGCCTATGTCTCCAGTGAGTCGACCTCGCTGGTGCGCTGGCTCAACGGCGGCCCCGCCCGCCCGCAGGGAAACCGACCGCGCACCCACGAACGCGGTGTCGGTAAACGCCCCACCCTCGTTCACAACGCCGAAACCCTGGCCCACCTGGCGCTCATCACTCGCTACGGATCCGACTGGTTCCGGCAGACCGGCACTCGGGATGAGCCCGGCACCATGCTCGTCACCGTCTCCGACGCCAATACGGTACCGGCTGTGTTCGAGATCCGAATCGGTACAACGCTTTCCGCGATCCTCGACCTCGCCGGTCACAGCTGGGAACCGAAGCCGACGATCCTCATCGGGGGATTCGCCGGAACTTGGCTTCCGGCAGAATGTGGGCACACGCCGCTGAGCCGATGTTCCTTGGCCGAGGTGAATGCCGCACCCGGTGCGGGGGTGCTCGTCGCACTTCCCCGCGCAGCCTGCGGGCTGAGCGAGACGGCTCGAATGCTCACCTATCTAGCCGCCCACAGCGCTGCCCAATGCGGTCCATGCCGTTTCGGGTTGCCCTCCGTAGCCGAGGATTTCACCGCTTTGGCCACCGGACGGACCGATCCGGACCTACTGTCCAGGCTGCACCGCCGGATCGGGCTGCTGCCCGATCGAGGTGCCTGCCGTCACCCGGACGGAGCGGCCAGGCTCGCCGCTTCCGCCCTGCACGTCTTCTCCGACGACGTGCACCGGCACCTCACCCACGCTGCCTGTCCGTCCGCCCACCACCCACCTCGCATCCTCGTACCGCCCGCCGCACCCCCGGAGACATGGCGATGACCCGAGCCTCGCCCCTGCGCATCGACCGCATCGCCTGCACCGGCCGGGGACTGTGCGCCGAACTGCTGCCCGAACTGATCACACTGGACGAATGGGGCTACCCCATCGTCAACGATCGGACCATCCCGGATCACCTTCGCGGCCACGCCCGGCGCGCCATCGCCGCGTGCCCTCTCCGAGCTCTCCGCAACGACAAGCCATGACGCGAAGAGCAGTCGCACACGGGTATCGGCTCCGGCAGCAACGCCCGCGACAGGATTCCGGGACGAAAGCGGGTGCCGACGGGGGCGCAAGCCACTGTCGGCCTTCCCGCCGCAGACGTACGGTCCTCCTTACCTGCCCGAAACAGCCACGGCCGCATACGATATCCGGACGTCGATGCGGCCAGCGAAACTCTTGCACCCGAACACAGTCCGGCAACTGTCCCGACGACGGTCGACAACGATGATGGGCGAATCCCGTGAACCACCGAGAGAGCACTGCCACGGTGATCGACCATTGGCTGCTGGGCCGTGTCTCTCCGCAGCCATCGGTGATGCTCGACCGGGTGCTGCCGGCGTTCGGCCGCGCGGCCGATTACGGGCGGTTGTGGTGCGTCATCGCCGCAGCCATGAGCATGACCAGAAACCGCCGGGCACGCCGAGCCGCGCTCCGCGGCGCGATCTCGGTGCCGATCGCCGGCGCGACGGCGAATCTGCTGGGCAAGAGACTCTTTCGCCGCACCCGCCCGGCGGGAATCGATATCCCACCGATCCGTCGTGTGGTTCGACAACCGATCACCACCGGATTTCCTTCCGGACATGCCGCGTCCGCGGCCGCTTTCGCGACGGCAGTGGCTCTCGAGGCTCCCGCACCGCTGGCCGTTCCGATCGCGGCCGCCGCCGGCGCCGTTGCGATGTCACGAGTCGTCGCCGGGGTGCACTATCCATCCGACGTGCTCGCCGGAGCCGGAGTCGGCATCGTCGTCGCCTGGCTGACACGCTGGTGGTGGCCCACTCGCCCGCCGGGCCCGGCAGCCGCCGCCCCCGCATCGGTCGAGGTTCCCGCCACCCTCACGGGTCGGGGCACGGTGGTCGTCGTCAACATCGGCGCGGGCACCGCCGACCGGCAACTGCGCCACCACATCTGCGTCGCGCTGCCCGATGCCGAGCTGATCACGGTCGAACCGGACGACCTCGAAGCCGCGCTGGCAGACGCCGCGACCCGTGCCTCGGTGGTCGCCGTCGCCGGAGGTGACGGCACAGTGAACGCCGCGGCCCGCCACCTCGCCGACACCGGGATCCCATTGCTGGTGATTCCCGCCGGGACGCTGAATCACTTCGCCCACGAACTCGGTGTCCACACCCTCGAGGACGCCGCCGCGGCCCTGCGCGAAGGAAACGCTGTGCGCGTAAACCTCGCGCGCGTCGGCAGCCGGATCTTCCTCAACACCTGCGGAATCGGCCTCTACACCGAGCTGGTCGCGTTTCGTTCCCGCTGGGAACCACGTTTCGGCAAATGGCCGGCCCTGGTAATCGGCCTGCTCGATGTCGTACGGCGCGGTGAGCCGCTGTCCATCCTGATCGACGGCCACCCGCGGACGGTGTGGATGATCTTCATCGGCAATGGCCGTTACCACCCACCAGGCTTCGCCCCCGCCTACCGAACCCGCCTCGACGACAACCACCTCGACGTCCGAATCATCGACGCCGCAACACCATTCACCGCCACCCTGATGGTTCTGGCCATGCTCACCCACACGGTGCGCCGGTGCCCCGCCTACCAGCGAGAAACCCCGCACGAGCTTCGCATCGATACCACCGACCGCGCTCTACCGCTGTCGCTGGACGGTGAATACGTCCAAACCTCCGAACCGATCGAGATCCAGATCGACACCGCGGGTCTGCTGGTCTACCGTCCACGCGAGCAGAACCGGAACTCAGCCGTGTAGGTCTCGAAAGCAGCGGGCCGGGCCTGAGCTCGAACGCCCGCCGACCATCCCGCCGACCCTCCCGACGGCGCGACTGATTGCGAATTTTCTAAGATAGAAATATCACTTCGGTCTGGGCCCGTGAGAGTGAGGCATAAGTAGTGGTCAGCCACATCGACCCCGGTCATTGGGACAGCGCCGCCCGGCGCGGAGGACCCGAGGGGAGGGGCGTGGGGGCAGCAGTGGTCGCGGCGTGGGGCGGCCGCGGCACTCGAACCAACAGCTCGTGCTGGATGGCCATGGAGGACTACGCCGCGCTGCTGACCGATCACACCGTGCTGCGCACGTCGGTCGTCCCGGTCACGACAGGCCGGCCGCACTCGGTCGCCGCACGGATAGCGAAACTGCCCCATCACCGCACCGCGGTGTTCCTGATCGGACTGAACTCAACGGAATCTGCTGCTGTGCAATCGATTACAGACGCCGACGGCGGACGTCTCGTGGTCTCCGAGACCGACGCCCTCACCGCCACGGTGGCCGCCGCGGCGGTGACGGCACTGCGCGCGAAGAGGATCCCGCCACGACACGGCCGGCTGGCGGTACTCGGCGCGGAACGAACACCGCGCCTGGAAGCGGTGCTACTCGAATGCGGGGCTGCTCATGTCACCTCCTGGCACGGCGACGCATTCCACGGACCCGCGATCCGAAAGCTGATGATCGACCACGACATCCTCGTCGACCTGACCGGTCAGGACCCGATGTGGACGGTCCCCACCCGCACCGTCTCGATTCCCGCGGACCCTTATCACCTCGTCGCACTGGTACTCCCCGGACTACTCGGCGCACTGTGCGGTCACGGCACGACCCGGGTCACGGTCGACGCCCTGGCAGCCGCCGCGCGAGCACTCGCACTCATCACCGCCGTCGATCGCGCACTGCCCGACGTGCGCGACCACAGATTGAACCCCACAGTCGCACGGCACGTGAGCAAGGTTCTCGGCGCACCCGCCTGAGGCCGACACACCCACCCGGGCGGGAAATAGGACGGATGCTGACCTAGATCATCCATAGATTGTGCGCATGAACGCTGACATCATTCCCTTCCGGATCCAGATCCCGCAGGCCGAGCTCGATGATCTGCGTGAACGACTCGCCCGCACCCGCTCGCCGCATCCCGTACCGGGCGCGGACTCGCAGTGGGACCACGGCATCGCCCCGGGCTACCTGCACGAGCTGGCCGCCTATTGGGCCGACGGATTCGATTGGCGCGCACACGAATCCGAACTGAACACGCTGCCGCACTTCGTGACCGAGATCGACGGGCAAACCATCCACTTCCTGCATCTGCGCTCACCCGAACCCGATGCCACCCCGCTGCTGCTCAACCACAGCTACCCGACCTCGTTCGTGGAGTTCCTCGCCGCCAGCGGGCCACTGACCGACCCGCGTGCCCACGGCGGCGACCCGGCGGACGCGTTTCATCTGGTGATTCCGTCGCTGCCCGGGTTCGTGTTCTCGAGTCCTCTCTCGGCGCGCGGCTGGAACCTCGACCGGACCGCGCTGGCATTCGGCGAATTGATGACCCGGCTCGGCTATGACCGCTTCGGCGTCGAGGGCGGTGACATCGGGGCGGGAGTCACCGGCCGGGTGGCGGCACTGCTGCCCGAGCGCGTGATCGGCGCGCACACCCACGGAGACCGCCTCCAGCTCGGCATGGTCGGCGAGGACCTCCCCGTCCCCGAGGGCCTCGACGCCGATGAACGCAAGCAACTCGAAGTGGCGCAACACAGTTGGGCGCAGATGAGGGGCTACCGGGTGCTGCACTCGACGCAACCCAACGCCCTGTCGGCGGGTCTGGCCGATTCCCCGATCCTGCAACTCGCCTGGATCGCAGAGAAATTCGTGGAGTGGGCCAATCCCGCGACCCCGATCAGCCGCGAGAACATTCTGATCACCGCGAGCCTGTACTGGTTCACCCGCACCGGGCCCGCGGCGGCCGACTTCTACTGGGAGATGGCCCACGCCGAGAACACCGGCTGGGGCGGGCCCTCCCCGGTGCCGCAGGGCCAATCCTTGTTCTACAGCGACGCTTTCGTGCGCAAGGTCCTCGGCGCCGGCGACAGCGTCGCCTTCCTCCGCGACCACGCCGAGGGCGGCCACTTCCCAGCCTTCGAAGTCCCCGACCTGTTCGTCGACGACATTCGGGCCTTCTTCGGGCAACTGCGCCAATGAATCCCCGGGGGGCGGTTGTGACGTCGTGATTGCTGCGCCGCCCCTTGTCCGGGGCCTCGTTCCCGTTTCTGCTCCCCTGCCGGAAAGGTGATCTGCCATGGCGACCACAAGCCTCGGCCCGGTGTCCCGATCCACAGGCCCACGGCGGCAACGCCCGCGACGCCTTCCACGTGATCGTTCCGACCCTGCCCGGATTCGGATTCTCCGGGCCCGCGGTCGGCTGGACCGCCGAGCGGGTCGCGCGCGTGTGGGCGGTGTTGATGGTCCGGCTCGGCTACGACCGCTACGGCGCCCACGGCGGAGACCTCGGCTCCCGAGTCACCCGGCACCTGGCCGGACTCGCTATCGAGCACCTCACCGGCATCCACCTCACCTCGATCCTGTCCGCGCTCATCGACCCCGCCACCGCCGCCCCCGAAGACGCCGTCGACCGCGATGCCATGCTGACCAACATCATGATCTACTGGCTCAACTCCACCGCCGGGTCAGCGGCCCGCTACTACTTCGAAGACGGCTTCACCTGGGGCCAGCCCGGTCCCCGCATCGAGATCCCCGTCGCGGTCGCCCAATTCCCCCACGACATCTCGGTCACGGTGCGCCGCATCGCCGAACGCACCCACAACATCGTGCGCTGGACCGAATTCGACCACGGCGGCCACTTCCCCGGACTGGAGCAGCCGGACTTACTCGTCGAGGACCTCCGCGACTTCTACCGCCACGTGCGCCACTGAATCCGCAGACCCCGTCCCGCTTCCGCTGCGTTCCGCTCGATACCACCTGATAGCACTGGCCCCCGGGCGACCATCGACACAGCCGAGTCGGATGATGCCAAATCCGTTGGCACGAACCTCGAAAAAAATTGAGGGCGGTCCTGAAACCTACCGGTCAGGACCGCCCTCGTTAGTAGCGGGGACAGGATTTGAACCTGCGACCTCTGGGTTATGAGCCCACGAGGACCCGGTCCCATGCGGGTCAGCGGGTGCCGCTGAATCCCATCTGTGCCGGTCAGCGGGGTGCCGTCCGTTCCGGGTTGTCCTTGTCGTTCCACCCGTTACGCTGGATTCCGCCGTGTTCGGTTGCCAAATCCGTTGCCAAATTCGGCGGATTCGGCCGGTGAATCCCGGCGCGCGGTCCACCAGCTACTGGGTGCCCGGACCGATCCACTCTGGGTATTGCGCTGCTACCGGCATCGCGGGAGCTTGCCAGTCCTGCGGTGCGTCGAGTGAGCCGTCGGCGCTGATCGCGAATTCCGGGAAGCGCTCGTGCCACCAGGCTGTGCATCCCTGTCCTGGGACCTGGTCCGGGAGGACCCATTTCGCTCCGACCACGTTCCAGTTCCCGAACACATCCCAGTTCGGTGGCATGTGCGCGCGGGGGTCGGTTTGGTTGGGGTCGGTGTCGGCGATTCCGGCCCGCCCCGGTGTGTTGGCGGAGTTGGTCAAGCGGACCTGCATCACCCGTGCCAGCCACCGCTCGGCGCGTCCACCTTGGTTGGGGGCGGGAACGTCGTATCGGCAGACGAAGGCCGATACTTCCGTGTCGTTGCCCGACAGGTTCGTGATGTGCGCGAAAGTGGTGTGCGGAGCCGGTTTTTCGGGGCTGGTGACCGCCTTCAACGACAACAGGGCATCGGCATTCGGATCGTTGCTGTCGACCGCCTGCTGCGTCGCCTTCTGGAATCCTGGATAGGACTCGTCGATACCGACGAAGTAGGCGTACTGCGACGCCTCCAAGGTCGCGCGTACCAGCTCAGCGGGACGGCCGAACAGATCCACGCCAGGCGACGCGGACCAGACGTATGAGTAGTCGATGTCCGGGTGCCGCTCACGGCTTGTGGTGGGGGCGACCGACGGTTCCGACGTGTCCGAGCAGCCGACCAGGACGCAAGCGACGAGGGCTGCCCCGCCGAACCGGGCGATCCGGCTACCCATCTTTGCGGACAACATCTGTGTAGGAGTTGCGCATCATGTTCCCGTTTCCGTCCTGGCCGCCGAGTCGAGCGAACATCGCTTCGTACCCCTTCAGCTCTTGAGGATTGTTGCCGAACTTCTGCATCGCTTGGTCGTAGGTCAACAGCTTCCCATCGGCTCCGAATGCCCAGGGGAAGTCTCGCTGGAACTCGGTCGGCAGCGAGTAGGTGTCCTGCCGGAACGCGAGGATCTGCTGATAGTCGCGGTCGAAATTGACGCCATGCAGTTCCGGTGTCGAGTGGCCCTCGGGCTTCGGGCCGATCATCGCCTCCTTGAAGGCGTCACCGCCGGAGTTCATACCCCAGTAGGTGAACTTCGCGAAGTCGCCGGCATACCCGCTGGCGAAGTTGACGCTGGCCTTGAACACGTCGTAAGCAGCGACCTTCTGCTTGTACGCCGCCTCGGCCGCCTTGTCCTGGTCGTGGTACTCGTCGATGGTTTCCAGCTGTAATCCCTTGTCCAGCAGGCCGTGCAGGGTTCCCGCTGTCGACAGCCACTTGCCGGAGTTCGGGGCGGTCGGATCCTTCGCGAACTGCGACTCCGCGTTCAGGATCTGGTTCAGCACCGCGGAGTTGAAGTACTTCCCGGCCTCGGGATCGGTGTTCATGACGGCAAAAACGTTGGCGGACCCGGAGTAGCTGTTGTTGCCTGTGGGGTCGATCCAGCTCTTCCCGTTGTGGTAGGTGTCGAAGCCGGGCTTGTCCGGTTGGTCGAGGCCAGCCAGGTCCGCTGTGTACGGGGCCATGCTGTGAGAAATGGTGCGCATCAGGTCCGGATTGAGCGGACCCACCGACTGATTGTCGGTCCCCGGCACGTTCGACAACGTGGCCCAGGCTTCCTTCGTGCTCATTGCCTCACCGACGACGGACATGATGTGTCCGGTCCGGTTCGCCGTCAGTACGTCCTGCGCGTCGGCCGGATTCTCCACGGTCGCGTCCTGATCGCCGAACCGGAACATCGACAACGCCGACTTGCCGTCATCGGTCCAGTTGTGGGTCAGCACATCGGTCACGAACTGCTTTCCATGCTCTTTGTCGGTGACCACCGATTCGACAGTGACCTTGTCGTCACCCACCGCCGCGAAAATGCCTTCGGTGATCGCGCGGTCATCGGTGCCCTTGCCATCGACACTGAAGAAGGCGGAGTTAGGGCCTCCCGGCGCCTGCTCGTAGGCATTCTGCGCCGCAAGGTACCGGCGACCGGCGTCGAGCAGTTCCCGGTCCACCGCGCTTCCGGCCTTGTACTGCGCGTCTCCGTGCGAAATGATCTTCGCGATCGCCTGGGTATCCGCGACGCCTTTTAATAC
>NZ_BJWY01000058.1 GCF_007990715.1 Nocardia seriolae NBRC 15557
GGACACTAGCGTATCTGGCGCGCTGAGGAGTGCCCGACAGATGCCCTGTAATGCCGATGTGGGTGTGCGGATCGATCCGGATGTGTACACCGAACGCAATACGGATTCCACTGAGGCAGAATCGATTCGCTGGTGCTGAGCCAGGTCCGGACCGTGCGGCCGGACCGGTGAACAGGGGGTTCGATGACCGAAGGTGTGCACACCGTAAAGCTGTACGACTTCGGTGAGGGGGACTCGTGGACAGCGACGGGGCGTCCGGCTTGGGAGAATCTCGAAGTCCGGATAGCTTCCGGATCGCGACCAACATCCGACAGTCCAGTCCACGTTCTGGGTGTCCGCGTCCGGACCGGGCCGGGCCACCGTGGCTACAACATCTTCGAGCTGGTACCTCCGGAACCGCTCGTTCTCCCCGAATCGACTACGGCCATGAGCCTATGGGTGTGGGGCGCGAACCACGACTACACCATCGAAGCGCATCTGGCCGACTGCGAAGACGAGTACTTGATCAAACCCCTTGGCTCTCTGCGCTTTTCAGGCTGGCGTAGGATCACCCTCCAGTTCGCCGCCCCACTTTCCGGAACACGATTCGTCAAGTTCGTCGTCCGCACCGCGCCGGTGGAGAGAGCCAAGTCCTTCGAGATTCGGCTGGCTGAATTCACTGCCATCACCAAAGGCCAAGTTCCGGGCACCCTCTGAGGCAACCCTGGTTCCTCACATCCTGTAATGCCGCGGACAGCGCGGTCCGCGGGGGTCAGCGCAACCTAACTGAAGATCAAAGACCCCCGTGCATCTCGGTCAGCGTGTTGTGCACGTCGCGGACGCTACGGGTCATGGGTGGCAACTTCGTGGATTGCCGCTGATCAGGATTGGTTCTGCCCTCCGTTAGACCGTGTCTCACGTCGTTTTCGGCATGTCGTAATTGGCTGGGCGGCATGATGTTCGGCCGTGACCGACGTGCTGTCCAAGCGGCTGGTGCCCGACGAGTTGTGGGAGTTGGTCGAACCGCTGCTTCCGGCCTTCGAACCTCGTCCGCAGGGCGGGGGCACCGCACCGGTCGAGGAGCCGACGGTGTTCACCGCGGTGGTGTACGTGCTGACCAGCGGTTGTGCGTGGCGGCTGCTGCCGCCGTCGTTCGGAGTCACGGTGCCCACCGCGCATCGCCGGTTCACCGACTGGACCAAGGCCGGCCTGTGGCGGCGTCTACATCGTGCCGTGCTCGATGAGCTGGGCAGCCAAGGCTTGATCGACTGGTCGCGGGCGCTGATCGACGCGGCGTCGGTACGAGCGAAAAACGCGGACCTATGACCGGGCCGAGTCCGGTCGATCGCGGGAAATCAGGATCCAAGATCCACGTACTGTCCGATCGCTCCGGAATCCCTGTGTCGGTGGATGTTTCGGCTGCCGATACCAACGACGCCGAAGCGCTGAAACCGCTCGTGAAGGCTATCCCCGCAGTCCGCTCGCGGCGCGGGCCGCGTCGCCGCAAGCCCGGCAAACTGCACGCCGACAAGGCATACGACATCGCCGAGCTGTGCAGATGGGTCCGAGATCGTGGCATCGGGGTTCGGATCGCCCGCAAGGGAATCGAATCCAGCGAACGGCTGGGCCGCCACCGCTGGATCATCGAGCGCACCATCTCGGGGCTGACCGGCTACCACCGGCTCAACATTCGCTACGACCGCAAGCCACCCATTTCCTCGGATTCCTCACCCTCGCCGCCGCACTGATATGCTTCAAGAAACTGGCGAAATCAGCCACGTGAGACGCGGTCTAAAGAACCGGTAAGTGATCTCTCCGTAGATAATCCACTGGAAAACGCCATCGCTAGCCGTTAGTTCATTCCAGCTATTTCTTCTTGAGTCGCGAGAGCGTGGCGCAACCAATCAACCAACGAGTCGGCCAGCTTCTGAACGTGAGGGTAACCCTCTTGATATCCGTAAACGGCTTCAGATCCCAGTTCGAAGAAGTAGACCTTGTAGCCCTGGTGATGCCCGAAGAAGAACCGATTCTCCAGAGTCAACTCTTCGCTTGGGCCGCTGGCGATATCGATCGCAGCGTCCTTCGCGTCGAGCAATCCGGGGAAGAACAGATCGGTCCCCCTGAACAGATCCCCGGCCTTCCTGCCGAAGACTTTCAAAAACGCGAGGTATGTGCCAGGAATGGGAAAGGATTCGGCTGCCGCGACGATTCGGGAGATCTCGTTGTCCGAGCATCCGACAATCTCATACGAGGACACCGCGATACCTGAAATCAGCAGATCGCGGCGCAGCGCCTCCATTGCATGCATGCTCTCTGGGTTAACCATTGGTCACACTCACTTTCACTCCAGGTTCACTTTCACTCCAGGGAACTTCTGTTCGAACTGCTTGATTACATTACTGCACGCTGGACATGGTTCGCGTTCGGTGCGCAGGTTGATGACTCCCTTGGAGTCTGGGTTGAGTTTCTGGGCCAGCTGGTCCAAGATCTTGAACTCGGAATCGGTGGGACGCTCAATCGTGTTATCGATTGATTTGGGAATCAAGACAGGGTTATCTGGCGTCTTGACTGTGCCGGATGGTGTATCTAATCCGCTTACCGCGTCGAGTGATATTTCCTCGCCGTCAATAGTGCCCCGTGCAGTGGCGACATTTCTGGTTTTGGAAATTGTCTCACCACTCGCTGCAAGTCTGGCCCGCAGATCTTCGGCTGCTTGCTTGCCGGCGGTTTGTTCGGAAGTTGGCCCTGCGCCCGATTCGGCTGCTTTTGCTTCTTGTTCGATTGTCTTTGCTTCGAGCGCATCGACTTGCTCCAGTTCGGCTGTGGTGCGTTCGAGAGTATTTTCCGCTTTAACGACCTCGGCGGCCTCTGCCTCGAATTTCTCGGCCGTTATGAAGCCCTTGATGGCGGTGCCGGTGTCCTTGATCTTCTTTACGATATCAGCGGTCAGAACCAAGCCGGAGATTGCGCCGACGCCAGCAGTGACGAGGCTCGCAAAAATTTCGAGTGCAAGGCTCGGTCGATCATCAGGATTACTTCTCGGACTGCGTCGTGGATCGCCTTCCGCATTTCGGCGAGCTTGTATTTGAGGTTGTGGCACTCCGCTTCGAGGTTAGAGGTCGCAGTTTCGAGAGCGCCAGCGCTGGAACTCAGCTTCTCGAGCTGGCCGATGATGTCGCCAACTTCGGGCGAATCAATCCCGTTGATCTTGGCCATCGCGGAGCCAATGGTGAGTTGAGCATTGGCCACAGCCTCACAGCCAGCATATTTGTGCCATGCATCGGCGGCGGTCTTCAGTTTGTCGGTATTGCCGTCGGGGACGGGGATGCCGATGCTTTCGAGAAGATCGGGGATGCTGGTTCTCAGTCCTTCTCCTGTGCCGCCCGCTGCGGGCGGATGCACCCAGTTGACAACGGTGGCGGCGGAGTTGGGGTCCGATGGCCTTTCCGGTGCTGTGCCCTTGTTCGGGTTCGTGTCCGCGTTGTAGTTGGCGAGCGCATGGTTGTAGCCCGCGAGGGCGATCAGGTAGGACAGGTGGTTGGTGGAGCGTACAAGCCGACTGGCGGTGTCGGCGGCGCTGGAGGCGCGCTTGTCGTAGCCGGTGGCCCATTGCTTGGCCGAGTCGGTCGAACCGGCCATCGAGCCGGTGCCTGCGAGTCCGGTGGTGAGTGCGGACCGAGCGGTGGAGAGATCCTTGGCGAGGTCGGACAGTTGTTTGGCGGCGTCGTAGAACGTTCAAACTCTGTTCTCGCTGCCAGTCGTCGTACTCCACTGCATCAGTGAAGGCGGGGCCGCTGCGTGGATCGGCGGTCGTGAGACCGCGTGAACCGGAATGGTGCTCGTTTGCGCCCCTGTGTCCGAGCTCGGCACGGACGGCCTCGTAGGCCGCGCTGCGCGCCTGTTCGATCAGCGCGATCAGGGTGGCTACAACCTGCTGGGGATCGGCACTACGCGCACGGTCGGTCACTGCCCAGCGGTGGACTTTGCCATCGGCACCGACGCGGACCGTCACCGAGCCATCGGGAGATGCGGCAACGGCAACCTTTTGCGCCAACATGGCCTGAACCGCGTCGACCGCCTCGCCCGACACTCTCGGCGAACCACCGGTCGCCGCTTTCCCACTGCCCCGCATGCGCCCCAGATTCGAACTCCCGTGTGCGGATGAGAGTTTCATTCCGCCACGATCTTGTCACACCCGACATCGCGAGGGAGGACGCTCGGGCTGACGTGCGGAAGGTAGAGGTGTCGAGCCCCATCCATTGGTGTGACCAGCCGTTTTCGGGACGGTGACGGCCGCCGGGCCGCGTTGCCTTCCTGGCGGAGGGGAGAGGGCATGATCCCCAAGGCTTGCGCCTCGATCCGCTTAGCAAGCGTTCCGGGGCACCTGCCCGGTTTCACCTCCGTGGTGACCTCGACGGGAATCGAACCCGCGTGGTCCTGAGTGAGAGTCAGGGGGCCCGGCCAGCGGAGCACGAGGTCGTATGGAGTTGTGTGGTGACGCAGGTCGGAATCGAACCGACGTGGTGCCTGAGTGAAAGTCAGGGTGCCCGTGCCAGCAGAGCAACTGTGCCTTGGGCTGAGCGGCGGGACTTGAACCCGCTGGGGCCGGTTTCACAGACCGGGGCCTCGACCGCTTCGGCATCGCTCAACAAAGGGGTGCGCACGGGGTGGAACCGCGCGGGAGGGTCAGCGGCCGCGACTGGGGGATGAGGGCGCTTCCGGGGCATAAGGTTCTCGGAAGGCGTGCGACGACGCGGCGGCGGAGGGTGAATGGTGTTGCATTGCCGGTCCTTTCGTCGTCGGGGATGATGCGTTCAACGCTAGCTCCGCCGCACGGCCGACGCCACCGAATTATCGGGAGGTGGATTCAGACCTCCAGGTCCTCTTCGATGCCTTTGAGGCGGTGGCGGGCCATGGCGAGGTTGGCGCGGCCGCGGTCGAGGGCGAGATAGAGGAACAGGCCCTTGGATTTTCGGCCGGTCATGGGTCTGATCACGTGGTACTGGCTGGTGAGGGTGATGAGGATGTCCTCGATCTCCTCCTTGATGCCGAGTTGGTCGATGGTGCGCATCTTGGCGCGCAACACCTCGGTGTTGCCGGCGGCGGCGATCTGGAGGTCGAGGCCCTTGGAGCTGCCGAGCATGCCGAGCGCCATGCCGCTGTTGTAGTCGACCACGGCCGCGCCGAGCGCGCCGTCGATCACCATCATGTCCTTCAGTGCGATATCCATGTTGGACATGGATTTTCCTTTCAATCGGTGTTATCACTTGGGGTCGGAAGTCTGGGTGGTTTCGCTCGGGTCGGCACGGGCCGACAGATGGTCGGCGATGGCGCGGGCGGCCGGGCGCGATTCCAGGTGCAGGCGGCCGATATTCGCGCCGGGCCCGGCCAGCACGGTGAGCGAGGCGGTCCAGCCGACCGCGTAGATCACCACGTCCCCGGCCTCGCCGTGCACCACCACCTCGTGGAATCCGCCGCCGTGTGCGGTGGCGGCCAGCCGATTCGACAGCGACAGCTGTGCCGCGGTGAGCGCGGCCATACCCCCGGGTTCGATGTGCGCGGGCAGATCGTGCGCGATGAGCAGGCCGTCGGTGGACGCCACCAGCGTGCCGCTCAGCTGCGGTACCCGATCCCGCAGCGCCTTGAGCTCCATGAGTACCTGCGTGTTCGGTTCCGGGCCGGACATCGCCACTTTGGTCAACCTTCCTATCAATTCACCGAGCCGCCTTCTCCGCGCGGTCACGCGAGCTCCTCCAAGGCCGCCTCCCTATTCATTTGCCGGGCGGTTGTGCCCGTTCTGTCACACCGTTGGCACCGGGGGCGGTCATGCCAGTTCCTCCAGTGCTGCCCGCAGGCGGATGAGCACGTCCCGATCGGGCGGCTCCCAGCGGTCGGGGACGGCGACGGCCGCGGCCTGCCGGACCCGCCGGCGCAGCGGCGGCATGGAATCCGTTGCCGGACCGGCGGTTCGGTCCGGGGCGTCGGCGGTCACGGTCGGGCCGGGGGCGCCGATCGGGTCCGCGAAGGCGACCATGACCGGCGGCTCGAGCAGCCCGGCCGCGGTGAGTTCGCGCACGGCGAGCAGGCAGCCGTAGGTGGTGCGGCCCAGGTCTTCGGCGATGCCGGTGATGCTGCGCCGGGCGTCGACGGCCGCGAGCACCTCGGCCTGGCCGCCGGTCAGCACCACGCGCCGGCGTCGCACCCGCCGGACCGGCACCACGGCGACCCGGTCCACCAGTTCGACCGGCCACGGCCCGGCGTGCGGGTCACCGCGGCGCGCGCATTCGTGGATGAGCGCGCCCGGGGTGATGCGGCAGGCGTCGGCCAGCCAATGTGGCGGTCCGGCACGGAATTCCAGCGCGACGGGCGCGGCCAGCAGCAGGTAGGCGGCGTCGAAGACCGACAGCAGGGCGAGGGTCTCCAGCCGGGGGCCCGCCAGCAATCGGTCCTCGTCGCCCGCGCGGGCGCGGCGCCACTGCTCGGTGGTGGCCACTCCGGACGCCACCACCATGCGGTCCAGCATCGTGGTGCGCGCGCATTCGGCGGCCACGACCGCGCCCTCGGCGAGATGAAATGCGCCGTCGCCCACGATGAGTACGCCTGTGCCGCATTGTTGTTCGAGTCGCCGTAGTTCGATGACGAGTTCACTGTCCATGGTCGTCCTCGGCAGATTCGGCGAGAATTGCTCGCAGTTGGTATCGCGCCATGGCGAGATTGCCGGTGTCGCCGTCGAAGAGGATGTGCACGAAAAGCCGCGTGTCGAAATCGCCGTCGATCAAATTCAGCAGGTTATATCCCTGTGTTCCGCAGACGATGATCTCGGTGATGTCGTCGCCCGGACGGCCGGTGGTCAGGGCCGGTGAGGTGAGCACCGTGTGCACGACATCGGTTGCGGCGGCGGCGTCTTCGTGCTGGTCGACCACATCGTGCCGCCCGGCCGCCGCGATGGCCAGCCCGCTCGCCCCGTCCACCAGGGTGACGCTGCGTGCCCCGGGAATGTCCATGATGCGTTTGAGACATCCGTCAATACCGATCACCGCGCCACCGCTTGTTATCGAGAGTCTGCGAGCGAGTCCAGACGCTACACATGATGTGCCCGTGATGTGTGGCAAACGTCGGATTAACCGCGGCATCCCGGCATTCTCGCCGGTGGTGGATCAAGAATACTTGACGGTATTCAATACCTCTCGGTTTTGATGCAATGGGGCACAATGGATATCCATAATGGACGACGGAATAGTCGCCGCGCGCAACGCCTTTCCGGGCGCGGGATCAGCGGGGCATGCGGGGGTAGGGCAGATCCGAACTGGTGTGCTCGTTGATCGCCAATGGCCGCCCGATCTGCGGAAAGGCGCGCTGGGCGCAGTTGGGGCGCTCGCACACCTTGCAGCCCGCGCCGATCGGCACCGCCGCGGCGGGGTCGTCCAACTCCAGCCCGCGGGAATACACCAGCCGGTCGGCATATTCGATATCGCAGCCCAGCCCGATGGCGAATTCCTTACCGGCGGTGCCGAATCCGGTGGCCGGCAATGTGGTGGTGCGGGCCACCCACAGGTAGCGGCGGCCGTCGGGCATGGCCGCGATCTGGGTGAGCATGCGCCCGGGCTGGTTGAACGCCTCGTGCACCACCCACAGCGGGCAGCTGCCGCCGACTCGGGAGAAGTGGAAGGCGGTGGCGGACTGGCGTTTCGAGATATTGCCGGCGCGGTCGGTGCGGATCAGGAAGAACGGCACGCCGCGCTGGCCCTGGCGCTGCAGGGTGCTCAGGCGATGGCAGACGGTCTCGAAGCCGACCTCGAAGCGCAGGCTCAGCAGGTCGATGTCGTAGTGCAGTTCCTCGGCCGAGCGTAGGAATTTGCCGTAGGGCAGCACCAGCGCGCCCGCGAAGTAGTTGGCCAGCCCGATCCGGGCCAGGGTGCGGGATTCGTCGGTGAGCGAGGGGGTTTCGTCGAGCACCTCGTCGAGCAGCGCGCCGTGCAGCAGGAAGCCCAGGGTGGTGGCGATCTGGAAGGCGCGCTGGCCGGGGCGCAGCCGCCGGGCCAGGGTGAGGGTGCGGGTCTCGGGTTCGTAGTGCCGCTTGGGAATGCTCGGATCGGCGCCGTCGCCGCGTACCAGGACGGTGACTCCGGCGCGTTCCTCGGCCACCCGGGCCAGTTGCCGGTCCAGCGAGCCGATGGTCAGCCCGCTCTCCTCGAACAGCCGCTCGGCGGCCAGATCCAGCTGGGCGATGTGATTGTGGTGATCGTAGAAGAAGTCGCGCACGTCCTCGTAGGGCATGGGGACCCCGGGCGCGCCGGTGGCGGTGGCCACCTTGGAGGACAAGAGATCCAACTGGTCGGTCGCCGCGCGTAGTCGGCGGTGCATGGCCACAACGATTTTCGCGACCTCGGGCATGCGGGTGGCCAGATCCTCGACCTCGGCCACCGGTGCGGCATTGCCGCCCGCCGCCTCCACCAGGATCTCGTGTAGATCCGACACCAGCCGGGCGTCGGAGTCCGCCGCGAAGAACTGGACATCCAGGTCGAAGGTGGAATTCAGTTTCAGCAGTACGGGAATGGTGAGCGGGCGCTGGTCCCGCTCCAGCTGGTTGAGGTAGCTGGGCGAGAGGTCCAGGGATTTGGCCAAGGCCGCCTGGGTCATCCGGCGTTCCTCGCGCAACCGCCGTAGTCGGGCCCCCGCATACATCTTGCGCACGTGCAGGATGGTACCGATTCGGCTTCGCAAACATTGCAATTTGAGGAGACTTGCCGCAAATTTATTGGCCCTGCGTGGCACTTCGCTGTATCGACGGCGCTGCGTAGCATGCGAATTCGGTGCTATGGGCGGTTTTGCGCGCGAGTCCCCATCGTACGACCACGTCGACGCCACCGAGGTGGAACGAGGTCCGGAATGTGGGCCGAAATCGGCGGTCTCATCCCAAAATCAGGTGAACCTGGAGTTCGCCGACCAGAAACCCGAGCACCGCGCCGATGGCGACCAGCTTCCATTCGTCCTGTTTGAACGCGGGGCGCAGCAGACCCTCGTACTCGTCGTCGGTCAGTTGCTTGGTTTCTCGATCGCCAGATTGCGGACGTCGAGGGCCTCGATGGCGTGCCGGTCGAAACCTGCGTGCGCGGCGGCCTTCACGTGGTCGAGCACGAAGGTGACGGCGTCGCGTTCGATGGCGGTGTAGCTGTCGCCGGCGACCAGCATGACCAGCGGGCGGGCCGGGCCGGTCTGCAGTTCCAGGAACTCGCCGACGTGGCGGCTGAGCGGCGAGGACAACCGGTCGGCATGTTCACCGTTGAGAACGGCCTCGAGAATGCGTGCGGGGGTGAGGATCTCGGTGGCGATGAGGTCGCCGTATACGGTAATCGGGCAGTAGAGCAGCCAGTGGTCGGCGAAATCCGCGATCACGACCGGATCGGCCCCCGTGCGGACACGAAGCACAGTGCTCCGGTGGTTGCCATGACCGCTCCTTGGCGCGACTATTCGTATCCGCCGTTACGATTATTCGTATCGAAGGCTCAGGCTAGGAGACCCGCGTGCCCGCTGGCAAGATCCGGTCCACCCCGAGCTCACCGCCCACCCAACGGGTGATCTCGATCGTGGAGCTGCTGGCCGCCGGTCAGCGGCCGCTGACCTCGGCCGAGATCGCGGACGGCCTGGAGCTGAACCGATCCACGGCGGGCGCGATTCTGGCCGCGCTGACCGAACGCGACTGGGTGCGCCGGTTGCCGGACCTCAGCTACGAACTGGGCCCGGCCGTCGCCGAACTCGGGCGGCGGGCCGCCGATGCCCACGACGACCGCGCCTGGCTGGACCGGGAATTGCAGCGGCTGGCCGACCGCGTGGACTGCGGCGCGGCGCTGACCACCATCACCCTCGATCACCTGGACTTCCTGGCCGTGACCCGGGACCGCTACACCGTCGGCATCGAATCGGGCGCGCGCATACCGCTGCTCGCGCCCGCCGGGGCGGCGATCATCGCGCACTGGGGCTCGGCGCGCCAACAGGATTGGCTCGAGACCCGCGGGCCCGAGCGGCGCGAGGAGTACCGCGCCGTGCTCGCCACGCTGCGCAGCACGGGGTACTGCGCCTGGCGGCTCGAACCCGACAGCCTGCCGAACGTGCGGGTGCTCTCCGAGGTCGCCGACCATCTCGCCGATCAGCCCGCGAGCAAGGAACTGCGGGGGCGGGTGCTGGCCCAGCTGGCCGCGATCGGGGGGAGCGCCTACGACCAGGCCACGCTCGACCGCGACGTGGCATTGCCGGTGAGCTACATCAGCGCACCGGTTTTCGATACGGGCGGGCACGCGGTGATGGAGTTGCAGATCGGGCCGCTGCGCGAGGATGTCACCCGCCCGGAGCGGCGGCGCTATCTGGCGGAGCTGTCGGCCGCCGCGCGCCGCATCGGCGACGGTGTCGACTCCCACCACGTGCGCCGGTACTGAACGCCGGGTTCGCGAGATTCGCTGATCCGGGCCGCTTCGCTCGCCGAAATTCGCTGTTGCGAGGCATTTTTCGAGGTCATCGGCGTGCGTAGCGTGCGGGGTATGAAGACTCATATCGTTCGCGCCCGGGCGGCGGGGGAGAGCCTGCCGCGCTCGGAACAGCTGGCCGTGCGCATCGCGGAGGTGGCCGTCGATCCGGTGCCGGTGGTCGCGGAAGCGGCCGCCATGATCGTCAACCGGATCATCGACAATGCGGCGGTGGCTGCCGCGGCCCTGCTGCGCCGGCCGGTGACCACCGCGCGGCGGCAGGCCCGGGCACATCCGTACGCGCCCGGGGCCACGGTCTTCGGACTGCCTGCCGCGCAGCGCCTTTCACCGGAGTGGGCGGCGTGGGCCAATGGTGTCGCGGTGCGGGAGCTGGACTTCCACGACACCTTCCTGGCCGCCGAGTACTCGCACCCGGGCGACAATATCGCGCCGATCCTGGCGGTGGCCCAGCATGCCGGGCTCGGCGGCGCGGAGCTGATGCGCGGGTTGGCGACGGGATACGAGATCCAGATCGATCTGGCGCGGGGAATCTGCCTGCACGAACACAAGATCGACCATGTCGCGCACCTGGGGCCGTCGGTCGCGGCCGGGATCGGGACGCTGCTCGGGCTCGACGCCGAGACCGTCTGTCAGGCAGTCGGGCAGGCCCTGCACACCACCACCGCGACCCGGCAGTCCCGCAAGGGGGAGATCTCGAGCTGGAAGGCGTTCGCGCCCGCCTTCGCCGGGAAGGCCGCCATCGAGGCGGTCGATCGGGCCATGCGCGGGGAGGGTGCGCCCGCGCCCATCTGGGAGGGGGCCGACGGTGTGATCGCCCGGCTGCTGGGCGGATTCGACGCCGAATACCGGGTGCCGCTGCCCGGGCCCGGTGAGGCCAAGCGCGCGATTCTCGACAGCTACACCAAGGAGCATTCGGCCGAATACCAGAGTCAGGCCCCGATCGACCTGGCGCGCCGGATGAGAGCGCGGATCGGCGATCTCGCGCAGATCGCCTCGATCGTGTTGCGCACCAGCCATCACACGCATGTCGTGATCGGCAGTGGCTCGGGTGATCCGCAGAAGTACGACCCGAACGCGAGCCGCGAGACCCTCGATCATTCGGTGCCCTATATCTTCGCCGTCGCGCTCCAGGACGGCGGCTGGCATCACGAGCGGTCCTATGCGCCCGAACGCGCGCGGCGGGCCGACACCGTCGAACTGTGGCGGAAGATCCGCACGGTCGAGGATCCGGAATGGACGCGCCGCTATCACTCGGCCGACCCTGCGGCGAAGGCCTTCGGCTGCCGCGCCGAAATCACCCTCCGCAGCGGCGAAGTCGTCATCGACGAACTGGCGGTCGCCGACGCGCATCCCCTGGGCGCCAGGCCCTTCGGTCGCGCCGAATACATCCGGAAGTTCCGTACTCTCACCGAGGGGGTGCTGGAACCCGGCGAGCAGGATCGCTTTCTCGACGCCGCCGAGCGCACGGTTTCGCTTCGCGCGGGCGAACTGGATCAGCTGACATTCACCGTCTCCCCGGAGCTGCTCGATCGTGCCCCGGCCATCCCGGAAGGGATCTTCCGATGATCATTCCCCGTGCGCGAGGCTCAGTCCTTGCCCCACACCAGTGCCTGCGCCGCGATGACGGACACCCCGTTGAAGGTGACAGCGGGCGATCCGTGCAGCCGATAGCCCTCGTCCAGCAGGGCGCTGATGCGCTCGCAGAACGACGCGTCATCGGGTCCGGTGATCAGGCGGTAGCGCAGCGGCTGGTCGGTCATGGTGCCAGCCTAGGGCGGTGGGCGCGGTGAGCGGGCTGATGGCGGCGCACGCCACACCGGGGGAGAAGCGGGCGGCCTTACGGGCCGGGCTGGCGAGCGGTCGCATCCAACGCTGGCCGGGTGCGCTGAATCCACTGGTGGCCAAGCTGATTCACGAAATCGGGTTCGAGGGCGTCTACGTGTCCGGGGCCGTGCTGTCGGCCGAACTCGGACTGCCGGATATCGGGCTGACCACGCTGAGCGAGGTGGCCGAGCGCGGCCGGCTGATCGCGCGGGTCACCGACCTGCCGGTGCTCATCGATGCCGACACCGGGTTCGGCGAGCCGATGAACGCGGCGCGCACGGTGACGCTGCTGGAGGAGGCCGGGCTGGCGGGATGCCATCTGGAGGATCAGGTGAATCCCAAGCGGTGCGGCCATCTGGACGGCAAGGCGCTGGTGCCGGTCGAGGACATGGTGCGGCGGCTGCGGGCGGCGGTGGCGGCGCGGCGGGATTCCGGATTCGTGATCTGTGCCCGCACCGACGCGCGGGGCGTGGAGGGTCTCGACGCGGCCATCGACCGCGCCAAGGCGTACGCCGACGCGGGCGCGGACCTCATTTTCACCGAGGCGCTTGCCGACGCTACTGAGTTTTCGAAATTCCGTGCGGCGGTGAATATCCCGCTGCTGGCGAATATGACCGAGTTCGGCAAGTCCGAGCTGTTGTCGGCCGGGCAGCTGGAGTCGCTGGGCTACAACGCGGTCATCTATCCCGTCACCACCCTGCGGCTGGCCATGTACGCCATCGAGACCGGCCTGCGCGAAATAGCCGAAACCGGAACGCAATCCGCGTTGCTGGATCGCATGCAGCACCGTTCGCGGCTCTACGAGCTGCTGAACTACCGCGGCTACAACACCTTCGACGCCGATATCTTCAATTTCACCGTGAGCGAGTGATTCCCATGACCGACATCAGAAAGGGCTTGGCGGGCGTGGTGGTCGACACCACCGCCATCTCCAAGGTCGTCCCCGAAACCAGCACCCTCACCTACCGCGGCTACGCCGTCCAGGACCTGGCCCGGCACCGCGGCTTCGAGGAGGTCGCCTATCTCCTCTGGCACGGCGAACTCTCCGATCCCATCGAGCGCCAAGCCCTTTGCCAGCGCGAACGAGCCCTCCGCAGCGCGGACCGCTCCCTGCTCGCCCTCGTCGCCCGCCTCCCCGAAACCTGCCACCCGATGGACGTGGTGCGCACCGTCGTCAGCTACCTGGGTGCCGAGGACCCCCTGGAAGATCGCGGCACCGACCGGGAGGCTCTGCTGGCCAAGGCTTTACGCCTGACCGCCGTGCTCCCCACCGTCATCGCCGCCGATCTGCGCCGCCGCCGCGGGCTCGACCCCATCCCGCCCGACCCCGCGCGCCCCTTCGCCGAGAACTTCCTCCACATGTGCTTCGGCGACTCCGCCCCGGCCCTCGATCCCCGCCTGGTCCGCGCCTTCGAAACCTCCCTGATCCTCTACGCCGAACACGGTTTCAACGCCTCCACCTTCGCCGCCCGCGTGGTCACCTCCACCGAATCCGATATGTACAGCGCCGTCACGGCCGCCATCGGCGCGTTGAAAGGTCGCCTCCACGGCGGTGCGAACGAGGCCGTCATGCACGCCATGCTGGAGATCGGAGATGCCGCCGAGGCTCGGAAATGGCTGCGGGAGAGGCTTTCCCGCAAGGAGAAGGTGATGGGCTTCGGCCATCGCGTCTACAAGGGCGGCGACTCCCGAGTCCCCACCATGAGATCCGCCCTCGCGGATATCGCCCGCGTGACCGGCGGCGGCGACTGGCTGGCCATCTACGACGCACTCGAGTCGGCGATGCGCGAAGCCACCGGCATCGAACCCAACCTGGACTTCCCCACCGGCCCCGCCTACTACCTCCTCGGCTTCGAAATCGACGTATTCACCCCGATTTTCGTCATGAGCCGCATCACCGGCTGGACCGCCCACATCCTCGAACAATCCCAGTCCAACACCCTCATCCGCCCGCTGTCGGAATACGTGGGAGTGCCGCCCCGGCCGCTGCGCCCCGTGGCGTAGCGCACCGGAGCGAGTCGGCGGCCCGGCAGTCGGAATCGACTGCCGGGCCGCTTTGTCGGGTCGGATCCGTCCGATCAGCGCAGGGCGTGTGCGGCCTGGACCATATTGTGCAGGGAAGCCGCTACCTCCTGCGGGCCGCGGGTTTTCAAGCCGCAGTCGGGGTTGACCCAGAGGCGTTCGGCGGGAACGGTTTTCAGGGCCTCGCGCAGGGATTCGGTGATTTCGGCGATGGCGGGGACGCGGGGGGAGTGGATGTCGTACACGCCGGGGCCGACGCCCAGGGCGAAACCGGCGGCATTGAGATCGTCCAGGACCTCCATGTGCGAGCGGGCCGCCTCGATGGAGGTGACGTCGGCGTCCAGGGCGGCGATGGCGTCGATGACTTCGCCGAACTCGGAATAGCAGAGGTGCGTGTGGATCTGGGTGGCGTCGGAGACTCCCGAGGTGGACAGGCGGAAAGCGGTGATGGACCAGGCCAGGTAGGACGCCTTGGCATCCGAGCGCGGGGGGAGCAGTTCGCGCAGGGCGGGCTCGTCGACCTGGATGATGCGGATGCCGGCGGCCTGGAGATCCACCGTTTCGTCGCGGATGGCCAGGGCCACTTGGTCGGCGGTCACGCTCAGGGGCTGGTCGTCGCGAACGAAGGACCAGGCCAGGATGGTGACCGGGCCGGTGAGCATGCCCTTGACCGGCTTGTCGGTGAGTGACTGGGCGTAGGTGATCCAGTCGACGGTCATGGGGTGCGGTCGGGAGACGTCGCCGTAGAGGATCGGCGGGCGCACGCAGCGGGTGCCGTAGGACTGGACCCAGCCGTCGGCGGTGGTGAGGAAGCCGGTCAGCTGTTCGGCGAAGTACTGGACCATGTCGTTGCGTTCCGGCTCGCCGTGCACGAGCACGTCCAGACCCAGCTTCTCCTGCAGCGCGATGATTTCGGCGATCTCGGAGCGCATGCGGTCGCGGTACTGCTCGGGGGTGATGGTGCCCTTGCCGAGCGCGGCGCGGTCGCGGCGGATCGCCGGGGTCTGCGGGTAGGAGCCGATCGTGGTGGTCGGCAGCGGCGGCAGCGGGAGCCGGTCCCTTTGCGACGCAAGGCGTTCCGCGGCCGGGGTACGGCGGGTCGCATCGGGGCCGAGGGCGGCCAGGCGGGCTCGGACGGTGTCGTCGCGCAGCCGTGGATCGGTGGCGCGGGAAGCGACGGCCGTTCGGGCGGCGGACAATTCGTCCGCCACCGCCGCGGTGCCCTCGTGCAGCGCGGTGGCGAGCAGCCGCACCTCGGCGATCTTCTCCGCGCCGAAGGCCAGCCAGGACCGCAGCACCGGATCGACGGCTGTTTCGGCCTCGAGCGAATACGGCACGTGCAGTAGCGAACTGGAGGTCGAGACCACCAGTGCGCCGGTGCCACCCAGCAGGGTGCCCATGGTGGCGAGGGCCCGATCCGGATCGGTGCGCCACACATTCCGCCCGTCGACCACACCCGCCACCACCAGCTTGCCGGCCAGCGCCGGAACGGAGGTCACTTCCTCGACCGTGGTCCCGGCCGTGAAATCCAGGGCGACACCCTCGATCCCGGTGCCCGCCAGTATCGGCAGCGCCGCACCCGGATGCCCGAAGTAGGTGGCCACCAGCAGCGCCGGACGCTCCGGCGTCGCCGACAGCTCCTCGTAAACATGCTGCACCAGGGCGAGTTCCACCTCGGACAGGTCGGTCACCAGCACCGGCTCGTCGATCTGCACCCACGCCGCACCGGCGTCGGCCAAGCGCCGCAACAGTTCCCGATACAGCGGCAGCAGATCGCTCAACCTGCGCAGCGCATTGCCCTCGGAATCCTTGGCCAGCTTCAGGAACGTGAGCGGCCCGATCACCACCGGCCGTGCGGGCACCCCGAGCGCGTGCGCCTCGGCCAGCTCGCCGAGCAGCCGCTCCGGGTGCAGTTCGAATGCGGTCTCCGGCCCCAGTTCCGGCACCAGGTAGTGATAGTTGGTGTCGAACCACTTGGTCATCTCCAGCGGTTCGACGGCATCCGTTCCGCGTGCGGCCGCGAAATACCGGTCGAGCGGATCGGCGATCGAGTGCACCCGAGGCGGCAGCGCACCGACCAGCACGGCCGTGTCGAGCATCTGGTCGTAATGGGAGAAGGTGCCGACCGGCACCGAATCCAGTCCGGCGGCAACCAGTTCGGTCCACTGCGCGGCGCGCAACTCGCGCCCGACGTCATGCAGCCGTTCCGCGTCGACGGTCTCCGCCCAATACGCCTCGACGGCGCGTTTGAGCTCCCGCCCCGGCCCGATACGAGGCAATCCGAGAACCGTCGCGGTGAAAGGTGAAGTGCTGGTCACGGGTAATCTCCAGTGTTCCAAAGCCACTGGCCGCCGCCCTACGCGCGAACGAACCCGGGCAGCCCACATCAACCGTCCGCACGGCATGCGTGAACCACCGGCCCGCCCGCCCAATCCACGAGGCGGTGACCGCCGGATACGGCGTACCCGGCACACTCGGCAGGTCTTCGGACTCACAGGCCCCGGCCACCCGGCCGACCTACTGGTCATCGCTTCCCAGGTTCACACCCAGTGCTCATGACGACGTTCGTTCCTGCATACCGCTGCGGGACAGTCCCGGATTCCCACCGGGTTCCCTCTCACCGGAACCCCTTGCGGAAGAACCGGTTTCGACGCCGGAAAGGAGTCGGGACCGAGCCCGCGCACCCATCGGCGAACCGACTGCGCACCCGAGCATATGTCACCGCCGACGGCGACGGTCGGAGGACCTCCGCGATAGCGGGGACGACCTCCTCGGACCGGGTTTTACCGTCGCCCAACACTTCTCGCGCGGCATCGGAAATCCGGGCTGTGGCATCGGACACGATCGCGCGGCGATCCGGACGCGGGCACGTCTCGACCCGTGGGACGCACCCCGGCGGGCCGGTACGCCACTCTGCTTAGCAAGTCGGCGAATTCCGTGGTCGCGGGCCCACAACCCTCACCGGCAGGCATGTATCGCGGTGATTAACACAAATTCGCAACCGCCATGTCCGGCCTGTGAAGATTGCACCGAACGGGACTTCGATGCCCGAACCGTATCCGCGGGCAGGTACCTTCTACGCATGTTCTCCAAAGTCCTGGTCGCCAACCGCGGCGAGATCGCCATTCGCGCCTTCCGCGCGGCCTACGAACTCGGCATCGGCACCGTCGCGGTCTTTCCGTACGAGGACCGCAACTCCGTGCACCGGCTCAAGGCCGACGAGGCCTACCAGATCGGCGAGCCCGGACACCCGGTGCGGGCGTACCTGTCGATCGAGGAGATCATCAAGGCCGCCAAGACCGCCGGCGCGGACGCCATCTACCCGGGCTACGGCTTCCTCTCGGAGAACCCGGACCTGGCCGCCGCCTGCGCCCGCGAGGGCATCACCTTCATCGGGCCCGCCGCGCAGGTGCTGGAACTGACCGGTAACAAGGCGCGCGCCATCGCCGCCGCCAAGGCCGCCGGACTGCCGGTGCTGCGGTCGAGCGAACCGTCCTCGGACGTGGACGCGCTCGTGGCCGCCGCCGAGGACATGGAATTCCCGCTCTTCGTCAAGGCCGTCGCCGGCGGTGGCGGGCGCGGCATGCGGCGCGTCGCCGATCCGGCCCAGCTGCGCGAGTCCATCGAGGCCGCCGCGCGCGAGGCCGAATCCGCCTTCGGCGACCCGACCGTGTTCCTCGAGCAGGCGGTGGTCAACCCCCGCCACATCGAGGTGCAGATCCTGGCCGACCAGCACGGCAATGTCATCCACCTCTACGAGCGCGACTGCTCGCTGCAGCGTCGCCACCAGAAGGTGATCGAGCTAGCGCCCGCCCCGAACCTGGATCCCGCACTGCGCGACCGCATCTGCGCCGACGCGGTGGCCTTCGCCGAGGAGATCGGCTACTCCTGCGCGGGCACTGTGGAATTCCTGCTCGACGAGCGCGGCAATCACGTGTTCATCGAGATGAATCCGCGAATCCAGGTGGAGCACACGGTGACCGAGGAGATCACCGATGTCGACCTGGTGCAGTCGCAACTGCGCATCGCGGCGGGGGAGAGCCTGGCCGATCTGGGCCTGAGCCAGGACGCCATTCGCATTCGCGGCGCGGCGCTGCAGTGCCGCATCACCACCGAGGACCCGGCCAACGGCTTCCGGCCCGACACCGGCCGCATCACCGGCTACCGCTCGCCGGGCGGCGCGGGCGTGCGCCTGGACGGCGGGGCCAATGTCGGTGCGGAGGTCGGGGCCTACTTCGACTCCATGCTGGTCAAACTGACCTGCCGCGGACGCGATTTCGCCACCGCGGTGGCGCGGGCCCGGCGCGCGGTCGCCGAATTCCGCATCCGCGGCGTGACGACCAATATCCCGTTCCTGATGGCGGTGCTCGACGACCCGGACTTCCGCGCGGGCAAGGTCACCACCTCGTTCATCGACGAGCGCCCGCAACTGCTCACGCTCAAGAGCTCGGCCGACCGCGGCACCAAGATCCTGCAGTACCTGGCCGACGTCACCGTCAACAAGCCGCACGGCTCGCGCCCGACCAAGGTGTACCCGCACGACAAGCTCCCCGCCCTCGACATGACCGTGCCGCCGCCGCCCGGATCCCGGCAGCGGCTGCTGGAACTCGGGCCCGAAGGCTTCGCGCAGTGGCTGCGCAATCGCGAGGGGGTGGCCGTCACCGACACCACCTTCCGCGACGCGCACCAGTCGCTGCTGGCCACCCGGGTGCGCACCAACGGCCTGCTCGATGTGGCCGGGCACGTGGCGCGCATGACGCCCGAGCTGCTGTCCATCGAATGCTGGGGCGGCGCGACCTACGACGTGGCGCTGCGCTTCCTGTTCGAGGACCCGTGGGAGCGCCTGGCCGCGCTGCGCGAGGCCGTGCCGAACATCAACCTGCAGATGCTGCTGCGCGGCCGCAATACCGTCGGCTACACGCCGTACCCGGAGAAGGTCACGCGCGCTTTCGTTTCCGAGGCCACCGCGACCGGCATCGACATCTTCCGCATCTTCGACGCGCTCAACAATGTCGACCAGATGCGCCCGGCCATCGACGCAGTCCGCGAAACCGGCACGGCGCTGGCCGAAGTCGCGCTGTCCTACACCGGCGACCTGTCCAACCCGAACGAGAACCTCTACACCCTCGACTACTACCTCAAGCTCGCCGAGGAGATCGTGGATGCCGGGGCGCACGTCATCGGCATCAAGGACATGGCCGGGCTGTGGCGCGCGCCCGCCGCGCACACCCTGGTCAGCGCGCTGCGCCGGGAATTCGACCTGCCCGTGCACGTGCACACCCACGACACCCCGGGCGGTCAGCTGGCCACCTACTTCGCGGCCTGGCAGGCCGGGGCGGACGCGGTGGACGGGGCGTCGGCACCCATGGCGGGCACCACTTCCCAGCCCGCGCTCTCGGCCATCGTCGCGGCGGCGGCGAATTCGCCCTACGACACCGGGCTGAACCTGCAGAACGTGTGCGACCTGGAGCCGTACTGGGAGGCGCTGCGAAAGGTGTACGCGCCCTTCGAATCCGGGCTGCCGGGCCCGACCGGGCGCGTCTACCACCACGAGATTCCGGGCGGTCAGCTGTCGAACCTGCGCCAGCAGGCCATCGCGCTCGGACTGGGCGACCAGTTCGAGGAGGTGGAGGCCAAATACGCGGCCGCGGACCGGCTGCTGGGCCGACTGGTCAAGGTCACCCCGTCCTCCAAGGTGGTCGGCGACCTGGCGCTGGCGCTGGTCGGATCCGGCGTCCACGTGGACGACTTCGCCGCCGACCCGGGCCGCTACGACATCCCGGACTCGGTGATCGGTTTCCTGCGTGGCGAACTCGGCACCCCGGCCGGTGGCTGGCCCGAGCCGTTCCGCAGCCGGGCGCTGGCCGGGCGCGGTACCGCCAAGCCGGAAACCCAGCTGACCGCCGCCGACGAGGCCGGACTGAACGGCGGCTCCGGTGAGCGGCGCGCCACCCTCAACCGACTGCTGTTCCCCGGCCCCGCCGCCGAATTCCTGGCCCACCGCGAGAAATTCGGCGACACCACCGGGCTCTCGGCCAACCAGTTCTTCTACGGTCTGCGCCACGACGAGGAACACCACGTCCAGCTGGACAAGGGCGTCACGCTGCTCATCGGCCTGGAGGCCATCTCCGAGCCCGACGAGCGCGGCATGCGCACGGTCATGTGCATCCTCAACGGGCAGCTGCGCCCGATCACGGTGCGCGACCGCTCCATCGCCAGCGAGATCCCCGCCGCCGAGAAGGCCGACAAGACCAACGCGGGCCACATCGCGGCCCCGTTCGCCGGTGTGGTGACCCTCGCTGTCTCCGAAGGCGATTCGGTCTGCGCCGGCGACACCATCGGCACCATCGAGGCCATGAAGATGGAGGCCGCCATCACCGCCCCGCGCGCGGGCACCGTCCGCCGCGTGGCCATCGCCAAGGTGCAGCAGGTGGAAGGCGGCGACCTGCTGGTCGACGTCAACCTCAACGAGGCCGCCGCCGAATGACCCGAATCGTGGCAGGTACCGCCGGGGGCCGACGCCTACGCGTCCCCCCGGCGGGCACCCGCCCCACCTCCGACCGGGTCCGCGAGGCGTTGTTCTCGTTGCTGCACGCCCGCATGGACTTCGACGGCCTGCACGTCCTCGACCTCTACGCCGGTTCCGGCGCCCTGGCCCTGGAAGCCCTGTCCCGCGGCGCATCCCACGCCCTCCTGGTCGAATCCGACCGCAAGGCAGCCGCCATCATCCGCGGCAACATCGGCGACCTGGGCCTCCCCGGCGCCGAACTCCGCCAGAACTCGGTAACCAGCGTCCTGTCCGGCCCACCCCCCGAACGCTACGACCTCGTCTTCTCCGACCCGCCCTACGCCCTCGAGGTCGCCGACGTCGAATCCGACCTCCGAGCCCTGGCCGACAACGGCTGGCTCCACGAAGACGCTCTCATCGTGGTCGAGCGTTCTACCCGCTCACCCGAGATCACCTGGCCCGAGGGCTACTCCCACCTCCGCTCCCGCGACTACGGCGAAACCCGCATCGACCTGGCCGAATTCGTGGGGTAACGGCTCGAATCCTCCGGCCGGGGCCGAGCGGTGGTCGCGCCGGTGGGATGGGGTAGCGTGCGGCCATGGCTGGAGCAATCTGCCCGGGGTCGTTCGACCCGGTGACCAACGGACATGTCGATGTGATCGCGCGTGCCGCCGAGCAATTCGACGAGGTGGTGGTGACCGTGGTGGTGAATCCGAACAAGCAGGGGATGTTCACCGTCGACGAGCGCATGGAGCTGATTCGGGAGGTGACCGCGCATCTGCCCAATGTGCGGGTGGAGTCCTGGCGCGGGCTGCTGGTGGACTTCGCCAAGCAGGAGGGGATCAGTGCCATCGTCAAGGGGATTCGTGACGCCACCGACTTCGGGTACGAGTTCCAGATGGCTCAGATGAACCACAAACTCACCGGCGTGGACACCTATTTCATTGTCACCAATCCGCTCTACGGCTTCGTCTCCAGTTCGCTGGTCAAGGAGGTCGCCTCCTACGGCGGCGACATCTCCGACCTGCTGCCGCCGGCTGTCCACAAGCGGCTGCTCGCGCGCATCGCCGAACGCAAGCAGGGCTGAGGTGGAACGCGAGTAGCCCGAATCCGCGAGGCCGCAACCCCATACGGCCTCGCGGATGTCGTGCTCGCGGCCGGGCGCCGCGCTCATAGGGCGCGGATCGCGAGGCTGCGGGGTTCCGGGGCGGGGGCGGGTTCGATCCGGCCGTCGGGTCGGCGGCGGGTGCTCAGGGCATTGCGCAGGTGCTGGGCGGGGGTGCCTCTGACCAGGTCGTCCCAGGTCCAGCGGATCACCTCGAAACCCAAAGTGCGCAGGTAGGTTTCGCGGGTTCGTTCGCGGTGCACCAGGGTTGCGAGATCCTGGCCGGGGCGCAGCAGCCGACCGTATTCCGTGGGGCCGTCGAACTCGCAGATCACACCGGCGGACTCGTAGTAGAAGTCCACGCGCCCCACGAATCGCCCGTCCGGAGTGAACACATTCCCCTGCGAGCGCGGCAGCGGCAGCGCGCCCCGATGAATCATGATGCGGCTCAGCGATTCCCCGATGCTCTGACTCCGGCCGTCGAGCATCGTCAGTACTTGCTTCGCCTGATTGATTCCGTACCGTCCCTTGGCTCGCCCGAGTTCCTCGGCGAGTTCGGCCGGGCCGAGTCCGAAGCTGCCGACGAGTGCGTCACCCGCGACCACCGCGGCCTCGAACGGCAGCGTAAGGGCCAGATCCACCACCGTCCGAGCCGGTGTGGTGACCAGTAGCCCACCGATCTCCACCGCCGAATCCACCGGCGACCCATGCACTTTCGCGAACTCTCTGACTCGCCCGCCCCCGCGCCGATTGCGCGTGACGCACACCCGCTCCAGCGGCGCGCGCCAGAGCGTCGTGTTGTACAACACCGCCGCCGACTGATGACTCACCACCGTCCCCGCCGCCATCTCCGGCACCACCGCCCGAATCATCCGCCGATGCGACTCCCGCCGCCCGAAGGCCGAAGCACCCGCCGATTCCCGCCCGCCGCCCCGCTTCGCGCCGCACCCCTCGCCCGGCGCGCGCCGGGATCTTCTTGCCGCCCACTGCCTGCCGTCGCCCGCGGCCTGCTCCGGCTCCGCGGTGTGCACGGAGGTCCCCGCGTCGGCGGTCATCGGCCCTCCCCTCGCGGGCGTTGCGGGCGGCGGGGGCGGATGCATGATCCGCATGCTCGCGACGGTGGGCGTTGCGGGCGTGGGGCGGTGTTATCGCGCCGTCCGCCGAGGCATCCGCGCCAACGGTCCATGTCGAACCCCTTTCTTCGTTCGGATGTCTACTTGGACGCGGACATGCCGAGGTGGGTTCCGCACTTCGCGGAAACGACGAAACCTCGCACCGGGTGCCGGATTTCGGTCCGGCGGGCGCGAGGTTTCGCAGGGGACGGGTCAGAACACCCAGAGGCGCAGGGTGAGGAAGCGCATGGTGCCGACGGCGGCGGTAATGGCCAGCACGGCAAGGGCTTCGGAGATATCGCCGAGACCGGGGGCGGTGACCTCCAGGATGGCCAGCGCGCCGGAGGTGATGGCCAGCCCGGCCAGCGCCAGCGCGCCGCCCTCCAATTGCGCTGTGTACCAGCGCACCCGGTCGGCGGCCTGGAAGGTGAGGCGGCGGTGCAGTTCATTGGCCACAGCGGTGCTGACGATGGACCCGGCCAGATTCGCGATCTGCGGGCCGCCGCCGTAGAGCGCGAGGAACAGCAGAATGTAGCCGACATTGCTCAAACCGCCGACCAGCGCGAATCTGATCAGCTGGGCCAGCGCGGTTTCGCCGCGGCGCAGCCAGGTGCCGAGCGTGGCCGGGCCCTGGGTCACCAGTGCGTACAGGGCCCGGGAGCCATCGGCATAGGTGTTCACCAGAACCGGCATGGGCATCGTCGCCCGCTGCGAGATCTCGAGGACCGCCATCGTCTTTCCCCATCCGAACACGTCGGTGTCGACCTGTTCCCACCGAAATCATTCCCGGCGAACATCTCTGACCGACACCTTCTTGCCTATCAAAGGTAACACGAAGTGGAGTCGTTTCCTCCACTTGTTTTTGTGGTCTGTGAAACAGCCCATGTTTCGGAAAACCCGCGACACGCCGTGTCGGACCTTGTTGACAGCGCTGAGATTGGCAGACTGGCTTGCAGCGGAGAGTCTCGCCGTGAGTCCTGGCAGGAGAGTGGGGTAGCACATGTACCGGGTATTCGAAGCGCTCGACGAACTGGTGGCCATCATCGAAGAGGCCCGCGGCATTCCACCGACCCGCAACTGCATCGTGCCGCGCGGCGAGGTCCTCGAACTGCTCGACGATGTCCGCGACGCGCTGCCCGGCGAACTCGACGACGCCCAGGACGTGCTGGATCACCGCGACAAGATCGTCACCGACGCCCGCACCGGCGCCGAGACCACCGTCAAGACCGCGAACGAGCAAGCGCACCACACGGTTACCTCCGCCCGCGACGAGGCCGATCGCATCCTCGCCGACGCCAAGGCGCACGCCGACCGCATGGTCGCCGAGGCCCGCGCCCACGCCGAGCACCTGGTCGCCTCCGCCGAGGAGGAGGCCGAGCGCACCGTCGCCGATGGCCAGCAGGAATACGACACCCTCACCGGCCGCGCCCGCGCCGAGGCCGACCGCCTGGCCGCCGCGGGCCAGGCCTCCTACGACCGCTCGGTCGCCGACGGCAAGGCCGAACAGGAACGCCTGGTCTCCCAGGCCGAGGTGGTCCGCGCCGCCCACACCGAATCCGCGCGCCTGATCGACAATGCCCAGGCCGACTCCGACCGCCTGCGCCAGGAGTGCGACGACTACGTCGACGGCAAGCTCGCCGACTTCGAGGAGACCCTGAGCAGCACCCTGCGCATCGTCGGCCGCGGCCGACACCAGGTGCGTTCCGGTACGTCCGTCCCGGATTACGCCTCGGAGTTCCGCCGCTGAATCAGCAACGGACAGCCCCGCTTCGACCCGTTTGGGTCGCGAGCGGGGCTTTCGGTATTGTGGTGTGGTTGCCCATTCCCCCATCCAGCGTGAGGTGAGTTCCTTAATGCCTGCCGATTCCGGTAAGCCTTCGCGTCATCGTCATCAGGCGGTCGACGCGGGTTTCGTGCTGGATGTACGCAGTCTCGGGCGCGCGCCGGGGTCGATGAAGCAGCGGCAGCGGACATTCACCACCGAGAAGCGGATCGGGCTCGACCTGGTCGCCATCCCGGTGGGCGCCGAGATCGATATGGATCTCACGCTGCAGTCGGTGTCCGAGGGCGTGCTCGTCATGGGCACCGTCACCGCTCCCATCGAGGGCGAGTGCTCGCGCTGCCTCGAATCGTTCACCGACGAGATCGAATTGCAGCTCACCGAGCTGTTCGCCTACCCGGACAGCGCGACCGAGCAGACCACCGAGGAAGACGAGATCCACCGTCTCGTCGACGACATGATCGACCTCGAACCGGTCGTCGTGGACGCCGTCGGCCTGGAGCTTCCGCTGCAGCCGCTGTGCGAGCCGGACTGCGCCGGTTTGTGCCCGGAATGCGGCGTCAGGATGGCGATTGCGGGTTCCGGCCACGGTCATGAGATACTTGACCCTCGCTGGGCCGGGCTCGCCAATTTCAACGCTGAGTCCCCCGACGCAGACACTGTGTCGGACCCATCAACCGATTCCACCCTTGCGGGACACAACGGTGCCGCAAGTAAGACAGAGGAGAGCTAGTCGTGGCCGTTCCGAAGCGCCGGATGTCCCGTGCCAACACCCACGCGCGTCGCAGCCAGTGGAAGGCCACCGCGCCGACCCTGATCACCTGCCCGAACCGCGCCTGCGGCCAGCAGACCCTGCCGCACATCGCGTGCCCCTCCTGCGGCACCTACAAGGGCCGTCAGGTCACCTCCGCGATCTGATTCGCGTTCAGCCGACCGTGACCGCCAGCAAGGATGCGGCGGGTTCCACCGCCGTAGGTGATGCAGCCGACCACGCCAGCCTGCTCGAGGCACTGGGCGTGGACGTACAACCGGGGCTTCTGCGCTTAGCGCTGACGCATCGGTCGTACGCCTACGAGAACGGTGGCCTGCCGACCAACGAGCGCCTGGAATTCCTGGGCGATTCGGTGCTCGGACTGAGCATTACCGAGCGCCTCTATCTCGAGCACCCGGACAAGTCCGAGGGTGAGTTGGCGAAGCTGCGCGCGAGCGTGGTCAATATGCACGCGCTGGCCGAGGTGGCCCGCGGTCTCGGGGCCGGCGGTCTCGGCCGCCATCTCCTGCTCGGCAAGGGCGAGGAGCTCACCGGCGGCCGCGACAAGCCGAGCATTCTCGCCGACGGCATGGAGTCGCTGCTGGGTGCGGTGCACCTGGAGCACGGCATCGATGTGGCACGCAGCGTCGTGCTGCGGCTGTTCGCCGAACTGCTCGAGCGCGGTCCCCGCATGGGGGCCGGGCTCGACTGGAAGACCAGCCTGCAGGAGTTGACCGCCGAGCGCGGCATCGGCGTGCCCAGTTACGAGATCACCTCCACCGGACCCGACCACGACAAGGAGTTCACCGCTACCGCGGTGATCGGTGGAAACGGTTACGGCCAGGGGGTGGGCCGCTCCAAGAAGGAAGCGGAACAGAAGGCCGCGGGCGCGGCCTACAAGGCGTTGCACGCCGAGAACGCGCCCGAGGGTTCGGCTGACGGCTCCAAGAGCTAGATGCCCGAACTTCCCGAGGTCGAAGTCGTCCGGCGCGGGCTCACCGAGCATGTGGTGGGCCGCGTCCTGGACCGGGTGACCGTCAAGCATCCGCGCTCGGTGCGCCGCCACGAACTCGGCGGAGACGATCTCGCCGCTCGATTGACCGGTCTGCGCGTCGAGAACGCGCAGCGGCGGGGCAAATTCCTGTGGCTCACCTTCGATGAGCCCGATACCTCTCTCGTCGTGCATCTCGGCATGTCCGGGCAGATGCTGGTGCAGCCCGCGACCGCGCTGCTGGAGAAGCACGCGCACATCATCGCCGCCCTCGACGACGGGAACGAACTGCGGTTCGTGGACCAGCGCACCTTCGGCGGCTGGATGCTCTCGGATCTGGTCGAGGTGGACGGCACCTGGGTGCCCGAGTCCGCGGCGCACATCGCGCGCGACCCGCTGGATTCGCTCTTCGACGCCGATGCCGTCGTGAAGACATTGCGCGGCAAGCAGTCCGAGATCAAACGGCTACTGCTGGATCAGACCGTGGTGTCCGGGGTCGGCAATATCTACGCCGATGAGGCGCTGTGGCGGGCCAGGATCCACGGTGAGCGCCCTGCCGCCAAGCTGACCAAGCCCGCGCTGCACTCTCTGCTCGTCGAGACGCAGCACGTGATGGGTGAGGCACTCCAGGCCGGAGGCACCTCCTTCGATGCCCTCTACGTCAACGTGAACGGGCAATCCGGGTACTTCGAACGCTCGCTCAACGCCTACGGGCGCGAGGACGAGCCCTGCCGCCGCTGCGGCGCGATCATGCGCCGGGAGAAGTTCATGAACCGTTCGTCTTTCTCCTGCCCGCGCTGCCAGCCCCGCCCGCGCGGCTGAGACCAGCGGGTTTTCTTCCTTTCCCGGTCCGCCCGGCGGAACGAGACCTCCCTATCGGCGGCTGCGGCGCGCTACCTTTTTCAGTAGCGGCATGCGTTGTGCCGCCTGGAGGAAACTGATGCGCAAACTGACTTACTTCGTCTCGGCCACCATCGACGGATTCATCGCCACCGATGCGGGCTCGGTCGACTTCTTCCCGGTCGGGGGTGACCACGGGCCGGCGATCATCGCGCAGTATCCCGAGACCCTGCCGACCAAGGTTCGTCAGGTCTTGGGCGTCGACAAACCCTGCCAGAACTTCGACACCGTCATCATGGGCCGCAAGACCCACGACTTCGGCGTCCGCACCGGCACTTCCAGCCCGTATGCGCACCTGCGCCAGTTCGTGGTGTCCACCACGCTGCCGGAGAACCCGGCCCCGGATGTGGAATTGATCTCCGCCGATCCCCTGGAACGGGTGCGGGAACTCAAGCGCGAGAAGGGACTCGGCATCTGGCTGTGCGGCGGCGGCGAGCTCGCCCAGACCCTCATGCCGGAGATCGACCAGGTGTTCCTGAAGCTCTACCCGATCGTGCTCGGGCACGGCCGCCCGCTGTTCGGCACGGGCGCGCGCCTGCCCGAGCCCACCAGGTTCCGGGTGATCACCAGCCGCGTGTTCGAGGACGGCGTGGCCTTCATCAAGTACGGGCGCGTCCGCTAGAGGATCGCGACCGCCACCACCAGGCCGATGGCGATGTGGGCGGCGGAGATGACCACGGACTCGGTGCGGAACTCCGGGTTCTTCAGCACCGTGCCGATATCGATGCCGAGCACGAACGCGATGACCCGCACCGAGATCACCTGCGCCACAATGCCGACCAGCCCGTACACCGAGGCGGCGATCAGGCCCTCGGAGAGCCTGCCCGCCTGCGCGAAGATGGCCAGCACCACGATCAGCGCCATGCTGACCATGGCGGCCGCGCTGACGACGATGGCATTGGGCATGCCGCGCGCCACCAGGGCGCGCAGGTTGCCGGGCGTGGTCCAGTCCACGGCCTGGAAGCCGATGAGCATCAGCGCCAGGCCGAGCAGGGCGTAGAGCACGATCGCGCCCACGCCGCGGCCGAGGGAATGCCAATAGCCCGCTTCGAGTGCGAGAGTCGTCGTCATCGGTGATCCTCCGGGTCGGGGTGAATCAGTGGCCTATTGCGGAATTCGGTGCGGGACGAAGGTGGAGCTGTCATCGGTGATGAGGCCGACGGTCTCCCGGATGCCCAGTCCCGCGGACGTGTCGCCCACGATCCAAGCACCCAGTACCGGCCGCATGCCGTCGAATTCGGGCAGCGGGTCCAGCAATTGGTAGACGTAGCCCTCTTCGCCGTAGACGCCGCCGGTGGCGGTCTCCAGGCTCGCGCCGACGATGGTCATGTTCGCGCCCTCGCGGCCCAGTTTGGGCTTGCGGATGTACTCGGTGAGCTCGTGCGGGTCGTCGAGGTAGGCGGGCAGCAGGTTGGGGTGGCCCGGGTACATCTCCCACAGCACGGCCAGGATGGCCTTGTTGGACAGCAGGGTCTTCCAGAGCGGTTCGATCCACGCGGTTTCCGGCAGCGAGGACACCACGCGCTTGCCGAAGTCGTCGTCCAGGGCCCATTCCCACGGGTACAGCTTGAAGATGGCCTCGATGGGCGCCTCGGCCAGATCCACGAAACGGCCCAGCTCGGTGTCGAATCCGACCTCCTCGATGGGCAGGGCGACGGTGTCGAAACCGGCCTCGGCGGCGGTCTCCTGCATATAGGCGGTGGTGACATTGTCCTCACCGGAGGCGTCCGCGCTGGACCAGGAGAAGTGCAACTGACTGCCCGGCAGGGTGTCGCGCAGCTCGCCCCAGCGCTCGACCAGCTTCTCGTGCAGGGAGTTCCACTGGTCGTCGTCGGGGTGGGTGTCGGTCAGCCAGTGCCACTGCACGATTGCCGCCTCCAGCAGGGAGGTGGGCGTATCGGCGTTGTACTCCAGCAGTTTCGCCGGGCCGCGGCCGTCGTAGCGCAGGTCGAAGCGGCCGTAGACGTGCGGGTCGGAGCGGTGCCAGGACTTGGTGATGGGCTCCCAACTCCACTGCGGCAGACCGAAATCCGCGAAACGCTCGGTCAGCACCACCTGTTCGACGGCGTGCAGGCACATGGTGTGCAGCACCTCGACCTGGGCCTCCATGGCCAGGATCTCGTCCATGTCGAACTCGTAGTGCACCGATTCGTCCCAGTAGGGCCGGGGCTGACCGTTCGCGTACTGCCCGGGCGAGCCGTAGACCAGGCCCTGACCCTCGATGATCCGCTGCCAGCCCGGCCGCGGAGCGCTGCGCACTCGCCGCACTAAGAACCTCCACTACCCTTGACTTTCGCGCCGAGTCCGCCGCGCTGAATCGTGCTGCCGCTCTTGGTCTTCACCGTCGCACCCGACGGCGCACTGATGCTGCCCCCGGTCGGCGCGCGGCCGATGGTGCCGGTGCCGCCGTAGTAATAGCGGTACGAGTGCCCCGCCAGGAAGAAGAAGCCCGGGTGAATCCCGCTGTCTCCCCGGCTCGTCGCGTCCGAGCAGTAGTTGTCCGGAACCACGATCTCCTGATTGTCCTGCGTGGCGGTGACACTCTGACCGTTCCCGGTGGGCACCGTTTCGCCCTTGTTGGCCACCACCGTGCAATAGGCGGTCACCTCGGGTCCGCTCCACGCCTCGGCCACCAGGTACCCGCCGCCCACCAGCGCCGCGATCCCCACCACGGCCGCGCCGCCGATGAGCACCCGCTTCTTCTTGCGCCGCTTGGCCTCCGCCGCCTCGGCCTCGGCTCGCTCCTGGTCCTCGGCCCGCTTGCGAGCCTTCTCCCGGGCCCGCGCCTCGGCCACCGTCGGCGGCCGCGGCTGCGTGATCCCGGCTTCCTGCGTGGTCATGGTCCCGCGCCGCGGCGGCGCGTCCGCCACCGGCAATACCGGCTCCGCGGGCTCCGATGACGGCCCGGGCATGCCGAATCCGGCCGGGCCGGGCGCGGCAGCGAAATCGGCGGGCAACGGCAACGTCGGCTGGATTTCACCCGGTTGACCCGGGCTCGGCGTGGATTCGAACGGGCCGGGCGTATCGAACCCGAGGGTGGGCTCGTTGCCGGTGGGTTGGGAATCGGCCGGGAATTGCACGGTCGGTTCGTTGCCGCCGTCCGTGGGCGGGACGGGGTCGTCCTCCGGGTACGGGGGCAGGGGGTGGTGTTCGTAGCCCGGGTGGGCGGGATCGGTTGGGGTGGTTTGGGATTCGGCAGGGTGTTCGGGGTCGGGCGCGGGACGGTTCGGGGGGTTCGGGCCGGTAGGGCGGTCTGTGGGCATTGGTCGACTCCGTGGGCTTGCCGCTCGCTTAGCGTTCTTCGAATCCTGACATGCCGCCCTGGGCGGTGTTCCAGTCTTCCACCACCAGGTTTACCCGGCCCGGTGTTGTACCGGAACGTAGCAGTTCGAGCAGGGTTTCGCAGCGATCGCGGGGTCCTTCGGCCACAACGTGTACGCGGCCGTCGCGGTGATTGCGGGCGTAGCCGGTCAGGCCCAGCTCCAGGGCGCGCGAGCGGGTCCACCAGCGGAAGCCGACACCCTGGACAGAGCCGTGCACCCAGGCACTGAGCCGGACCGGGGTAGTGCTCATTCGTCGATGCGGAAGCTGAGGTTCACGGTGGTGCCGGCCTTGAGAGTACGGCCCACGGTGCACACCTTGTCGATGGCGCGCTGCGCGGCCACCAGCAGTCGCTGGCGCGACTCCTCGTCGAGCGCGGACAGGTCGAGCTCGAATTCCTCGGTGAGCTCCGGGTACACCTCGTTCTCGCGGTCGGCGTCGCCGGAGACGTGCACGGTGGCGTCGAAATTCTCGCCCAGCCGCCGCGCGAGGGTGAAGTCGGCGCTGAGCCCGGAGCAGCCCGCGAGCGCGATCTTCAGCAGCTCACCCGGGGTGAACGCGCCCGGCACGCCCGCCGATGCGATGAGCACCTCGCCGCCGCGGTTGTTGCGGCCGGTGTAGGCGCGGGTGCCGGTGCGTTCGGCCCACAGCTTGACCGGGTCGGTGGCGGCGGTCTGCGGTGCGGCGGTCTGTTCGGACATAGGAAGATCCTCCCATTGAGTCACCCGGGACAACCATCTGGTTGCCGCTCGTTCGGAACACCGCCGTGGTCAGCCGAATTCCGCCATCAACTCCGGTGTGACGTCCTTCAGACTGTCGGCGACGTAGGCCGCGAGGGTGATCGCGTCCACCGCGGGCGGGTATTTGGGATGCGGCACCGCGATCACGGTCATCCCCGCCGCGTGCGCCGCCCGCAGCCCGTTGCTGGAATCCTCGATGGCCACACAGTCGTCCGGGACGATCCCGAGCCGGACGGCGGCCTCGAGATAACCGTCGGGCGCGGGCTTGCCGCGCGCCACCTCCTCGGTCGACACCGTCGCGGCGCACAACTCGGCAACTCCCATGTGCGCGAGCACCACATCGATGAGCCGCCGCGGCGAGGAACTGGCCAGCCCCAGCGTGTAGCTCCCCGACAGCCGCCGCACGGTCTCGGCCGCCCCCGGCATGAGCGGCAGATGCCCGGCATACCGCGCGGCCATCCGCCCGATCACATCCTCGGCCACCTCCTCGGGAGTCCGCCGCCCATCGAGCAGATCCCTGCTCGTGTACTCCGCCCATTCGGCCGTACTCATCCCCATGAACCGATCCTGGGTGTCGGCCAGCCACCGCCCACCCAACTCGCCGATGTACTCCCGCCGCACCTCCTCCCAAATGGGTTCGGTGTCGATGAGTACCCCATCCATATCGAAAACGATCGCGGCGACAGACATGGCTCCAATCGTCCACTGACCGGGATCGGGGATCGGAACCGGGTCGCGCTGTTCCGTGGGTGGGTTAGCGTCCGAGTGGAAGACCTGTTGCGGCAAGTGAATACCGAGGTGGACCGTGGGCGCGGTGACCGATATCTATGATCAGGAGCTGGTCGGGGATTTCCATGTGACGGCCGAGCTCACGAAGACGGCCGTCTACGCGATCCAGTTCTCGATGGCACGGCGCGCGCAGGAGCCGCGGGAGGATCTCACCTCGCTCATCCGGGCGGGCGACTTCGGCGGAAAGGCCATGTCGGACCTGGAGTTCGGGAGCTTCTTCACCCAGCTGGTGATTGCGGGCAACGACACCACCAAGAGGGGCGGGTGTTCTTCGAGGAACTGCTGGCCCGCTTCCCGAAACTGGAACAGACCGGCGACGCGCGCCGGATCCGTTCCAATCTGAACAACGGCCTCGAGCCGCTGCCGCTGCGCATGACGCGCTGACGGGATTACGCCTGGAAGCGGTAGCCCATGCCCGCTTCGGTGAGCAGGTGTTTGGGCTGGGAGGGGTCGTCCTCGAGTTTGCGGCGGAGTTGGGCGAGATAGACGCGCAGGTAATGGGTTTCGGTGGCGTAGGACGGGCCCCAGACCTCGCGGAGGAGTTCGCGGCGGCCGACCAGTTTGCCCTTGTTGCGGACCAGCATTTCCAGCACGCCCCATTCGGTGGGGGTGAGGTGGACGTCGTGGCCGTGGCGGACGACCTTCTTCGCCGCGAGATCGACGGTGAAGGAACCGGTTTCGATGATCGGCTCGGCGGCGTCGGCGGTATTGGCCGAGCGGCGCACGGCGGCGCGCAGGCGGGCCAGCAGCTCGTCCATGCCGAAGGGCTTGGTGACGTAGTCGTCGGCACCCGCGTCGAGGGCCTCGACCTTGTCCGAGGAGTCGGTGCGGGCCGAGAGCACGATCACCGGTGCGGTGGACCAGCCGCGCAGGCCCGCGAGCACCTCGATGCCGTCCATATCGGGCAGGCCGAGATCGAGAATGATGACGTCGGGGTGCTTCTCGGCGGCCGCGCGCAAGGCCGCGGCCCCATTGGACGCGGTGGTCACCGCGTAGCCGCGGACCGACAGATTGATGCGCAGGGCGCGCAGGATCTGTGGTTCGTCATCGACCACGAGCACTTTGGTCGGCGCTGCGGCCGCGTTCGTCACCCGTTCTCCTCTTCCGTGCTCGCGTGCTCACTGCCGGAAAGCTCAGTATCGCCCGCGGGCAGATCGATCACCATTGTCAAACCGCCGCCCGGAGTCGGCTCCGCGTGCACGGCGCCGTCCGTGGCGTCCACGAAACCGCGCACCACCGACAGGCCCAGGCCCACGCCGGTGGAGGTGTCGCGGTCGCCGAGCCGCTGGAACGGCTCGAACAATTGATCCTCCAGGCCGGTCGGTACTCCAGGACCCGTATCGACCACGGTAACGGCCACTCGCTTCCCGAACTGCTCCGCGGCCACCCGCACCACCGAATCGCGGGGGGAGTAGCGGGCGGCATTGTCGATGAGATTGGCCAGGACCCGTTCCAGCAGACCGGGATCCGCGCGCACCGACACCGCGTCGACGTCCACCTTGACCCGGTCCATGGTGGTGCGGCGCATGCCGCGGGTGCCCATGCCCATGAGCGCGTGATGCACCACCTCGTCCAGGTACACCTTGCGCACCTGCGGCTTGATCACCCCGACCGCCAGCCGCGAGGAATCGAGCAGATTGCCGACCAGCCCGGTCAGCTGATCCACCGATTCCTCGATGGTCTCCAGCAGTTCGGCGGTGTCCTCGGGCGAGAACTCGACATCGTCGCTGCGCAGGCTGGACACCGCCGCCTTGGCCGCGGCCAGTGGGGTGCGCAGGTCGTGGCTGACCGCCGAGAGCAGTGCGCGGCGCAGCTTGTCGGCCTCCATGACCGCCTGCGCGGCGCTGGCCTCCTCCTGCAATTGGGTCTGATGCACAAGTCCGGCTGCCTGATTCGCGACCGCCCCCAGCACGAGGCGGTCTCCCGAGGTCACGGGACGCCCTCGCAGGAGCAGCCAGTGCATGTCATCGCCTGCCTCCAATGCGGTGAGGGAGTCGTCGACCTTCGACGGCGGGTCCTCGCCCGCCGAGGCGACCACCCCGTCGTCGGTGATCAGGCTGACCGCCTCCTGGCCGTAGGTCTCGCGGGCGCGTGCGAGCAGATCCTGCAGAGCCGCGCCGTGCAGCACCGAGCCGGCGAACAGGGCGAGCAGCTCGGCCTGGCGAGAAGCCTTGCGCGCCTCGAGGGTTCGCTTGGCCGCCACATCCACCAGCGCCGCCACCGCCACCGCCACGAACAGCAGCACGACGATGGTGAGGAAGTTGTCGAGCTGGTCGATGGTGAGGCTGTAGCGCGGATCGGTGAAGAACCAGTTCAGCAGGACGCCCGACAGGATCGCCGACAGCGCCGCCGGGGCTACGCCGCCGAGCAGCGAGACCGCGATGACGCCGATGAAGAACAGGGCGCTCTCACCGCTGAGATCCAGCAGCCGGTCGAGCCAGAAGTAGATGACCGCGCAGATCGCCGAGGGCACCAGGAACGCCGCGGACCAGGAACCCACCTTGCGCTCGCCCCGGGTCAGTGAGGACCAGCGGAAGCCGCCGCCCTTGTTGGATTCCTCGTGGGTCACCATGTGCACGTCGATCTTGCCGGACTCCTGCACCACGGTCGCGCCGATGCCCTCGTCGAGCATTCGTGCCCAGCGTGAGCGCCGGGAGGTGCCGAGCACCAGCTGGGTGGCGTTCACCTGGCGCGCGAAATCCAGTAGCGCCGTGGGCACGTCCTCGCCGGTGACGGTGTGCAGGCTGGCGTCGAGGCTGGTGGCCAGATCGCGCAGGCGGCCCAGGCGCTGCGCCGACACCCCGGCCAGGCCGTCGCCGCGCACGATGTGCAGCACGATCAGTTCGGCGCTGGACTTGGCGGCGATGCGGCTGGCGCGGCGCACGATGGTCTCGGATTCCGGGCCGCCGGTCACCGCCACCACCACGCGCTCGCGCGCCTCCCAGGTCTTGGTGATCTTGTGGTCCGCGCGGTATTTGGCGAGGGCGGCGTCCACCTGATCGGCCAGCCACAGCAGCGCGAGTTCGCGCAGCGCGGTCAGATTGCCGGGGCGGAAGTAGTTGCGCAGCGCCGCGTCGACCTTCTCGGCGGCGTAGACGTTGCCGTGGGACATTCTGCGCCGCAAGGCTTCCGGTGTGATGTCCACCAGCTCGACCTGGTCGGCGGAGCGAACCACCCAGTCCGGCACGGTTTCCCGCTGCACCACACCGGTGATCTGCTCGACCACGTCATTGAGGCTCTCCAGGTGCTGCACATTGACCGTGGACACCACGTCGATGCCCGCGTCCAGCAGTTCCTGCACGTCCTGCCAGCGCTTCTCGTGCTTGCTGCCCGGAACGTTGGTGTGCGCCAGCTCGTCGACCAGCACCACCGCGGGGTGGCGTCGCAGCACGGCCTCGGTATCCAGCTCGGGCATGGTGGTGCCGCGGTACTCGATCATCTTGGGCGGGATGCGCTCGATGCCGCCGAGCAGCTCGGCGGTCTTGTTGCGGCCGTGGGACTCGACGACCGCGGCTACCACGTCACGCCCGCGCTCCAGTCGCCGATGCGCTTCGGAGAGCATCGCGTATGTCTTGCCCACGCCGGGGGCAGCGCCGAGGTAGATCCGTAGTTGGCCGCGTTTCACTCGTCCATCATCGCGCGCGGTGCGCGGATGCCCTGCTGCGCCGTGCGGACGGTCGCGTGACGGCCTTCGGCGTCGGCCAGGACGCGCAGTATCAGCGCGCAACCGAGGAATCCGAAGATCACCATCAAGGTGACGGCGATGTGCGGCACGGCTTCTCCTTATATACGTGCGGGTGTGCGTCCGGCCGCGCGGCCGGGTCCCCACTTCATACCTCCGATGCTGGTCAGATGGCCGCTCCTGACGGTTTCTTTACGCTCGTGTCTCGCGATGTTGACAGGATCCGAGCGAGCCGCCGAATACCGACCGGTCTGAGATATCGCGGATGGGGTGCGGCGACCCTAGGCTGTCGGCGTGAGTTCCGGGCGGGCAATGGTCGACGGGCGTTTCGAGTTGATCGAGCCCCTCGGTAGCGGCGGCATGGGCACGGTCTGGCGCGCCTACGACATCGCGCTGCACCGCGAGGTGGCGCTGAAAGAAGTGCGGGCCGAGGGGGACGGGAGCTCGGCCGAGGTGCAGCGCGAGCGGGTGCTGCGCGAGGCGCGCGCCCTGGCCCGCATCACCCACCCGAATGTCGTTGCCATTCACCACATCGTGGACACGCCCGCCGAGCAGCATCCGTGGATCGTCATGGAGTTGGTGGCGGGCGGCTCGCTCGCCGACCGGCTGGATCAGGGCCCGATGTCACCGGCGCAGGCGGCGTCGATCGGCCGCGGCATCCTCGCCGGACTCCGCGCCGCCCACGCGGTCGGCGTCCTGCACCGCGACGTGAAGCCGCCGAATGTGCTGCTGCGCAGCGACGGCTCACCGGTCCTCACCGACTTCGGCATCGCCGCGGTGAACGACCTGACCGGCCTCACCTCCACCGGCAGCGTGGTCGGCTCCCTGCCCTACGTCGCCCCCGAACGCCTCCAGGGCCACGAGGGCAACCCCGCCTCCGACCTCTGGTCCCTGGGCCTGGTGATGTTCGCCGCCGTCGAGGGCTACCAGCCCATGCGCCGCGACACCGACGTCGCCACCCTGGCCGCCGTCCTCATGGGCGCGGTCCCCCAACCCCGCCAGGCCGGCCCCCTGACCCCGGTCCTGCAAGCCCTCCTGGTCCCCAACCCGGGCCACCGCCCACCCGCCGACCAGGTCGACCGCATGCTCGCCCAGGTCGCCAGCGAGATCCCCCTGGAACCGCAACCCTTCCAACAACCTTCGGCCCCCCACCCGATGGTGACCGCACCCCAGGACTTCATCCCGCCGCCGCTGCCCCAGACATTCGCCAACCCGACACAGCCGCAGGCGTTTTCGACAATCCCACAGCCGCAGGCGTTCGCGACAACCCCACAGCCGCAGGCGTTCCTGACGTCGCCACAGCCGCAGCCGTTTACGACGCAGCCGCAGACGTTCTCGACAACGCCACTGCCCCCGGGTTTCCCGGCGGCTTCGCAGCCGGGCGGCTTCACCGCGCCCCAATCGTTCTCGCCGGTCCCGAAGCCCATCGACGCCGCACCGCATCGCAATTCGCGGCCGTGGATCCTGGCGGGCGGAGCGGCGGTGCTCGCCGTCGCGGCCGTCGCCACCATCGCGCTGTGGCCTTCCTCCTCCGGCGGCGGCCAGAGCCTGCCGAATCTGCCGACCGGCCCCACCCAGCTCACCGGCATCACCCTGCCGAGCGGCATCGTCGCGCCCACCGTCATCGGGACCGCCCCCGCCGACGGCCGGTCCGGCACCGACCTGTTGACCCCCGACGCCGTCCGCAAGGCCATCACGGCCCTCGAAAAGGTCGCCGGCGGAAAGCTGTTCACCGAGACCACGATCTACCCCGAGCACATCAGCACCGGCGCCCCCGTCCCAGGCCAGCCCAATCACTACGACCAGTTCAGCTACCGCAACGGCACCGCCAAGCGCGACGGCGTAGGCGGTCAGCTCACCGGCGCCACCCTCGATCTGAGCACCATCAACTGGGACATCCTGCCCGGCCTGCTGGCCGCGGCCAAGGAGAAGCGCAACCTCCCCAACCCCACCACCCGCTACCTCATCGTCGACACCGACGGCACCTTCAGCGATGGCGCACCCCGGCTGCGCCTCTACCTCACCACCGCCTACAACGACGGCGGCTACGTCTCCGCCGCCCTCGACGGCACCATCCTGGAGACCTACGGCCGCTAGCGGGACGGCCCGAAATACCAGGCCCTGACGCTTTCTTGACGCATTCGCGCGGTATGTCGACGGCATTTGTGCGACGCGCCACACGACCATGTAAGTGGAGCGTCAATGGGGAGGTCCGGGACGCTAAGAAGGCGTAAAGGGCCTCGAAGTTGGGGTGTTCGGGCGCTTGACTCACTCCGGCGCGTCTTGGGACGTGCTTGACAGAGAGAGGTTTCGAGACATGCTCGTCGTGGTGTTCACGGTGCTGACAGTGGCGGTCTTCGCGCTGTTCGGCTTGATCCAGCGCGGGGTGGAGCGGCTGTGACGCAGAACATTATCGGTTTGGTTCTGGCCGTTGGCATTGCCGTGTATCTGGTGGCGGCGCTGCTGTACCCCGAGAGGTTCTGAGTGAGCACCACAACCGCAGGGATCCTGTTCGCGGCATCCCTGGTCATTGCGCTCGCCGCGGTGCATGTGCCCCTGGGCGACTACATGTATCGGGTTTACAGCGGCGAGAAGCATTCCAAGGCCGAGAAGGGCATCTACAAGCTGATCGGCGTGCAGCCGGGGGTCGAGATGACCTGGGCCGTGTACGCGCGCAGTGTGCTGGCGTTCTCGGCGATCAGCGTGCTGTTCCTTTTCTTTCTGCAGTTGATTCAGGGCAAGCTGCCGCTGCACCTGAATGATCCGGGCACCAAGATGACCGCGGATCTGGCGTGGAACACCGCCATCAGCTTCGTCACGAACACGAACTGGCAGAACTATGCCGGTGAGTCGACGATGGGGCATGTCGTGCAGGCCGTGGGCCTGGGCGTGCAGAACTTCGTGTCGGCGGCCGTGGGTATGGCCGTGGCGGTCGCGCTGGTGCGCGGCTTCGCCCGCCGCCACACGGGTGAGCTCGGCAATTTCTGGGTGGATCTGGTGAGGGGAACCATCCGGATTCTGTTGCCGTTCGCGTTCATCTTCGCCATCGTGCTGGTCGCGGGCGGCGTGATCCAGAACCTGCACGTGTACGACCAGGTCGCGACGACCGTGGGCAATACCGGTTCGCAAACCCTGCCGGGCGGACTGGTGGCGTCCCAGGAGGTCATCAAGGAGCTGGGCACCAACGGCGGCGGCTTCTACAACGTGAACTCCTCGCACCCGTTCGAGAACCCGACCGCGTGGACGAACTGGCTCGAGATCTTCCTGCTGCTGGTGATCAGCTTCTCGCTGCCGCGCACCTTCGGGCGCATGGTCGGCTCCAAGAAGCAGGGCTACGCCATCGCCGCGGTCATGAGCACCCTGGCGATCATCAGCCTGACGCTGACGAACCTGTTCCAGCTGCAGCACCACGGCACCGTCCCGAGTGCCATCGGCGCGTCCATGGAAGGCGTGGAAACCCGCTTCGGCGTATCGAATTCGGCGACCTTCGCCACCGCGACCACGCTCACCTCGACCGGTGCGGTGGACTCGGCGCACGACTCGTACACCAGCCTCGGCGGCATGATGACCATGTTCAACATGCAGCTCGGTGAGGTCGCGCCCGGCGGCACCGGTTCGGGCCTGTACGGCATGCTGATCCTGGCGGTCATCACCGTGTTCATCGCGGGCCTGATGGTCGGTCGCACCCCGGAATACCTGGGCAAGAAGATCACGCCGAAGGAAATCAAGCTGGCCGCGGCCTACTTCCTGATCTCGCCGCTGATCGTGCTGGTCGGTACGGCCGCCGCCATGGCGCTGCCGGGCGAGCGCGCGGGTATGGCCAACACCGGGCCGCACGGGCTCTCGGAAGTGTTGTACGCCTTCACTTCCGCGGCCAAAAACAATGGTTCGGCCTTCGCCGGTCTGTCCGGCAATACCGTGTGGTGGAACACCGCGCTGGGCCTGGCCATGGTGTTCGGCCGCTTCCTCCCCATGATCTTCGTGCTGGCCCTGGCCGGTTCGCTGGCCGGACAGGGCCACACCCCCGCCTCCGAGGGCACGCTGCCGACGCATCGCCCGCAGTTCGTGGGCCTGGTCGTGGGCGTCACCGTCATCCTGGTCGCGCTCACCTTCCTGCCCATGCTGGCGCTCGGCCCGCTCGCTGAAGGAATCCACTCATGAGCACTCCCGTAATCGATTCCGCGCCCGACGCGGAGGTGAAGCCCAAGAAGAAGGGCGTCTCCGGCGGGCTGTTCGACCCCAAGCAGATGGTCAAGTCCCTGCCGGACGCGCTGAAGAAGCTCGACCCGCGCAGCCTGTGGCGCAATCCGGTGATGCTGATCGTCGAGATCGGCGCGGTGTGGACCACCGTCCTGGCCATCGCCAAGCCGAGCTTCTTCGCCTGGGCGATCGTCGTATGGCTGTGGCTGACGGTCATTTTCGCCAACCTGGCCGAGGCCGTGGCCGAGGGCCGCGGCAAGGCGCAGGCCGACACGTTGCGAAAGGCCAAGACCGACACCGTCGCTCGTCGGCTGGTGGACTGGTCCCCGGGCGCGCGGGTGGTCGAGGAGAAGGTGGCGGCCCCGGAGCTTCAGCGCGGCGACTTCGTCGTGGTCGAGGCCGGACAGGTCATTCCTGGCGACGGCGATGTCGTGGAAGGCATTGCCTCGGTGGACGAATCGGCCATCACCGGTGAATCCGCCCCCGTCATCCGCGAATCCGGCGGTGACCGTTCGGCCGTGACCGGCGGCACCACGGTGCTGTCCGACCGCATCGTCGTCAAGATCACCCAGGAGCCGGGCGGCTCGTTCATCGACAAGATGATCGCGCTCGTCGAGGGCGCGTCGCGGCAGAAGACGCCGAACGAGATCGCGCTGAACATCCTGCTGGCCGCGCTCACCATCATCTTCGTGTTCGCGGTGGCGACCTTGCAGCCGGCGGCCATCTTCTCCAAGGCCGACAACCCTGGCGTGCCGGACAATCTGGCCCTGGACGGCGATGGCGTCACCGGCATCGTGCTGGTCTCGCTGCTGGTCTGCCTGATCCCGACCACCATCGGCGCGCTGCTGTCGGCCATCGGCATCGCCGGTATGGACCGCCTGGTGCAGCGCAATGTGCTGGCCATGTCCGGTCGTGCCGTGGAGGCCGCGGGCGACGTGAACACCCTGCTGCTGGACAAGACCGGCACCATCACCCTGGGCAACCGCCAGGCCGCGGACTTCGTGCCGATGCCGGGCATCACCGCCGACGAATTGGCCGACGCCGCACAGCTTTCCAGCCTCGCGGACGAGACCCCCGAGGGCCGCTCCATCGTGGTGTACGCCAAGCAGGCGTACAACAAGCGCGAGCGCACCCCGGGCGAGCTCACCGGCGCGACCTGGGTGGAATTCACCGCCCAGACCCGCATGTCGGGCGTGGACCTGCACGACGGGCATCAGCTGCGCAAGGGCGCGGCCTCCGCCGTCACCGAATGGGTGCGCGGCAACGGCGGCGAGGTGCCGACCGAGGTCGGCGTCGCGGTCGACGGCATCTCCGCCTCCGGCGGCACCCCGCTGGTGGTGGCGGAGATCAACAAGGGCACCGCCAAGCTGCTCGGCGTCATCCACCTCAAGGACGTCGTCAAGCAGGGCATGCGGGAACGCTTCGACGAGATGCGCCGCATGGGCATCCGCACCGTCATGATCACCGGCGACAATCCGTTGACCGCCAAGGCCATTGCCGACGAGGCGGGCGTGGACGACTTCCTCGCCGAGGCGACTCCCGAGGACAAGCTCGCGCTCATCAAGAAGGAGCAGGCCGGTGGCCGCATGGTCGCCATGACCGGTGACGGCACCAATGACGCGCCCGCGCTCGCGCAGGCCGACGTGGGTGTCGCCATGAACACCGGCACCTCCGCCGCCAAAGAGGCGGGCAATATGGTGGACCTGGATTCCGACCCGACCAAGCTGATCGAGATCGTCGAGATCGGCAAGCAGTTGCTGATCACCCGCGGTGCGCTCACCACGTTCTCGATCGCCAACGACATCGCCAAGTACTTCGCGATCATTCCCGCGCTGTTCGTGTCGATCTTCCCGGGCCTGGATCTGCTGAACATCATGCGGCTGCACTCGCCGCAGTCGGCGATCCTGTCGGCGGTCATCTTCAACGCCATCATCATCGTGGCGCTGATCCCGCTGTCGCTGCGCGGCGTGAACTACCGGCCGTCGAGCGCGTCGAAACTGTTGAGCCGCAATCTCTACATCTACGGCCTCGGCGGCATCGTCGCGCCGTTCATCGGGATCAAGCTCATCGACCTTGTCATTCAATTCTTCCCGGGGATGTCCTAATACT
>NZ_BJWY01000059.1 GCF_007990715.1 Nocardia seriolae NBRC 15557
AGGTGGTGCGCGCCGTCGAGGACGCGTATCTCGCCTTCGCGGGCGGCGATTCGGACAATCCCCGCAAGCTCAGCGTGGCGCATCCCGACGGCTGGTCGGTCGCCTACGCCATGCTGGGCCGCGACGGCCGCCGCCGGGTGGTGGCCATGAAGACCAGCTACAAGTTCGATCCCCACCACGATCGCTCCAACAAGCGGTACTTCACCACCATCTCGCTCTACGACGACGCCACCGGAACGCCCATCGCGCTGATGGATTGCGCCCGCGTCGGAGCCCTGCGCACACCCGCGGTGTCGGCCCTGCTGGTCCGCGAGTGCGCGCGGCCGGGCGCGCGCAGCGTGCTGCTGATCGGCACCGGCACCCAGGGCCGCAACGCGCTGCCGCATCTGCTGGCGGCCAACCCGCACCTGAACCGGCTGATGCTCTACGGCACCCATACCGAGGGCCTGGAGGCGGTGTACCAGCAACTGTCGCAGCATCATCCGCGGGCCGAGTTGGAGATCGTCAGCGATCCGCACGTGGCCGCGCGCGAGGCCGACATCATTCTGGCCACCGCCGGACCGGGCACCCGGGTCGCCATCGAGGCCAAGGATCTCTCCCCCGGCACGACCGTGGTGCTGGTCGGCTACGGCCTGGCCCCCTCGACTCTGACCGAGGCGGACCGCGTGGTCGCCACCAGCGCCGAGCAGATGGCCCTGACCGGCACCGACATGGCCGGTCCCGACGGCCGATTACGCCGGGTCGACGCCGAGCTACCCCAGATCCTCGACCACCGCGCCGTCGGCCGCCTCACCGACGACGAACGCATCTTCGTCTACAACAGCGGCCTGGTCCTCACCGACATCGCCGTCGCGCACGCCCTGGCCAATCGCGCCATCGCCGAGGGCCGGGGCACGGAGGTGTCGCTATGGGACTGAGGCGCAGGCGATTCCCCGGCGAAGGGAGAGCACGCTGACCGACACCGTGAAGCCGCTCACCGTGCCGCCCGGCATCTCCGATATCACCGCCACTCCGATGCCCGCGCATCGCGACAGCTGGGAACAGCAACTGCTGGATGATCCGGATCTGTTGCGCACCCTGTCGAGACGGATCGACCGACCGTTCCACATCATGTATCCGGCCCGGGTCGTCCACAATATCGACGCCTTCCAGCAGGTCTTCCGGCAGACGGGCGTCATGGGTGACATCTACTACGGCAAGAAGGCCAACAAATCCCCCAGCGTGGTCCGCGCCTGCGCGAAAACCGGCGTCGGCGTGGACGTCTCCAGTCCGCAGGAATTCCGTGCCGCCCTGCGCGGCGGCATTCGCGGCATCGACCTGATGGTCACCGGTCCGGCGAAATCCGATGAGCTGCTGCGGATGTCGGCGACCTACGGCGCGCTGGTGGCCATCGACGATCTGGACGAGCTGGCCCGCCTGACCGATCTCGGCATTCCGACCCGCGTGGTGTTGCGAGTGCTCCCGCCGGATTCACCCAGCCGTTTCGGCATGACCCAGGTCGAACTCGACCTGGCCCTGACCCTGACCGATCCCTCCGCGATTCGCTTGGAGGGCTTCAGTTTTCATCTCCAGGGCTACGAGATCCCACCGCGCGCCCGCCTGGCCGCCGAGCTCATCGAGCTCTGCCACAAGGCCCGCACCCTGGGCCACGAGTACGTCGGAACCATCTCCATCGGCGGCGGTTTCGGTGTCGACTACGTCCCGGCCGAGGCCTGGCACGCCTTCCTCGACGGTGTGAATCCGCACTGGTTCCACGGCGACCGCGCCCCCCAACCCGGCTCCTACTACCCCTACCACTGCCCGGTCCCCGGCCCCGCCATGCTCGCCGCGGTGCTCGACCACGATCAACTCGGCCGCCGCCTGCGAACCTCCGGCATCCGGCTGGCGATCGAACCCGGCCGCGCCCTCCTGGATCGCGCGGGCTGCACGGTCTTCCGCGTCCAGGGCGTCAAAGTCCGTCTGGCACATGAGATTCCCTATGTCATCCTGACCGTGGACGGCACCAGCCTGAGCCTGTCCGAGCAGTGGTTCGACAGCGAATACCTGCCGGACCCGGCATTGTGGCCGCAATATCCGGGCGCGGTGACCCCGACCTGCGTCGGCGGTTCCTCCTGCCTGGAGGACGACATGCTGTCGTGGCGGCGCATCCCGCTCCCCCGCGCGGCACAAACGGACGATCTGCTCATTTATCCCAATACGGCCGGATATCAGATGGATTCGAACGAATCCGCATTCCATCAGCTACCAATTCCACCCAAGGTACTGCTGAAACGAAGTTCGGACGGTTCGCGAAGTTTCGATTGGGAACTGGAAGACCCCGGCCCGTTGGACTAACGTTGCGTGTCTGATCGCCGCCATGTCCGATCGCCACAAATTCCTGAAGGAGAAGCCTTAAAATGCCCGTCGTCGCCAGGCGCGTCTCGGAGCTGATCGGACAAACCCCACTCTTCGAGTTGGCGGTCGACGATAAAACCGGAACCCGGCTATTTCTCAAGCTGGAGACCATGAACCCGACCGGGGCCGCCAAGATCCGGATGGCGCGGTCCATGGTGCTGGACGCCGAGCGGCGGGGGCTGCTGCGGCCGGGCGGGCACATTATCGAATCGACCTCGGGCAACACCGGATTGGGGCTGGCCGTGGTGGCGCGGGAGCGCGGATATCGATTCACCGCGGTGGTCGACCATCACGCCTGTAGCGCGAAACTGAACGCCATGCAGGCCATGGGGGCCGAGCTGGAATTCGTTTCCGACGAAGGGGACGGGCTCTCGACGTCGGTCCGCGAGGAACGGGCGGCCGAGATGGCGGACCTGGAGGGTCCGGACGCTTTCTTTCCGGCACAGCACGAGAATCTGGCCAATGGCGTCGGTTATTTCTCGCTGGCGGAGGAACTGCTCGAAGATCTGGACAAAATCGACATTCTCCTCGGGGCCGTGGGGACCGGTGGATCGCTGTTCGGCACCGCGCAAGGACTGCGCGATCGGGGCTGCGATGCGCGGCTGATCGGGGTCGAGCCGGAGGGGTCCATCGCGTTCGGCGGGCCGGCGCACGACTATTGGCAATCCGGGACCGGGACGCCCGAGGGCGCGGTGCCGGGGGTGCACGTGGATCAGGATCTGCGTCGGATCGACGAGCGGGACCGGATCAAGGTGTCCGATGTGGACGCCTTCGCGACCACGCGGGCGCTGGCGGCGCGGCTCGGGCTGATGATCGGGGGGTCCTCGGGCAGCTCGGTCTATGCCGCGCTCACCAGGCTCGATGAGTTCCCGGACCATTCGACCGTGGTCGTGGTGATCAATGACGACGGGGAGAAATACCTGGACACCGTCTTCGACGACGAGTGGATGAGTGACCGGGATCTGATCGACAAGGTGCGCGAGGCGGAGGTCGCCGGGCTGCTCGAGCGGTACCGGCCGCGGCATCGCCCGGATCCGCGGGAGATCGAGGTGCTGCGGCATCTGCATTACGCGCTGCCCGACACCTTCGCCATCGAGAACGGGCTGGCCGGGGCGACGCTCGAGGATTACGCCGATCGGCAGGTGCCGCAGGCCAAGCTGACTCACCTGCTGCACCTGGTCGACATGCCGGTGCACGAGATCGCCGAACTGCTGGCCGCCGGGAACGACGATCACGTCTATCTGGCGCTGGAGAAGCACCGGCAGCGGCTCACCGATCAGGCCACCCAGGTCGCGCAGGTGCTGGCGAGCATGCGGAGCGCCGAGAACACGCACACCATCCTGATGCCGGATCCGGCAATGGATCTGGATGGGGCTGCCGCGAAATGACCGGAGCGCTCCGGCAATCCGATGGGCGACAGCTGACTTCGCTGGCCACGCCGATCGCTTTGACTCAGCGCGCCCAGGTCGCGGTGTCCACCACCAATATCGCGTTGATGGGCACGCTCGGCGTGCGGGAGGTGGCCGCGGGCGGGCTGGCATTGGTGCTGTTCAACCAGATTCGGACCATGTGCGTCGGATTGATCACCGGCACCGGCAATCAGGTGGCGACGGTGGTGAGCCGGGCCGAGAAGCAGGGGCGGCGGGCCGAGGACCAGGTCCGGGAGGTGGTGCGGTCCAGCTTCCTGATCGCGACGCTGGCCGGATTGCTCGGCGGCGCACTGCTGATCGGGCTCGGCTGGGCGCTGCGCTGGCTCGGGCAGGACGCCGCGGTGCTGGCGCAGGCGCGGCCGATGATGGTGGCGCTGGCCCCGGGTCTGGTGCCGTGCCTGTGGTTCCAGGTGTTGCGGCAGTACACGGTCGGGATGCAGCGGCCGCAGGCGCTGCTGCTGGTGACACTGGGGTCGGTGGCATTGAATCTGGTGCTGGCGCTGGCCTTCATCCAGGGCTGGGCGGGTCTGCCGGAGCTCGGGCTGACCGGTGTCGGCGTGGCCACCTCGCTGGTCTTCATGATCACCTTCGGGGTGTTCTGGACCATGGTGCGCCGGGATCCGAAACTCGTTGCGACCCTGCCGCTTCGGATGTGGCCGGTGCACGCGGCGACGGTGCGTGAGGAGCTGCGCCTGGGCACGCCGATCGCGCTCACCTACGGGTCCGAGGCGGGGATGTTCTCGGTGCTGGCGCTGGTGATGGGCGGCATCGGGGCCGCGGCGCTGGCCGCCCACAATGTCGTCTACCAGATCGTCTACATCGTGTTCCAGGTGGCGATCGGGCTCTCGCACGGGGCGTCGATCCTGGTCAGCAAGGCGGTGGCGCGGGAGGAGTTCGCGCACGCGCGGTCGGTGGCGTGGCTGGCGCTGCGCTGCGCGGGGCTGGTCGCGGGGGTCACCGGAATCGCCTATGCGCTGGCGCCGGATTGGGTGCTGCGGCCGTTCCTGGCCGACAGCGATTCCGCGACCGTGGCGCTGACGCACACACTGCTGTTGATCGCCGTCGTGCTGCAATTCTTCGACGCTGCCCAGAACATCGGCGTCGGGCTGCTGCGCGGGCTCAAGGACACCAGGGCGGGCTTCCGGCTGTCCCTCGTGGGCTACTGGGTTGTGGGATTGCCCACTGCGCTGCTGCTCGCTTTCCCCGCGAACCTGGGTGCGGCGGGCGTGTGGTGGGGTCTCACCGCCGGTCTCGCGACCACCGCTGCCCTTATGCTGCGCCGCTTCTTCACCCTGCTGCATGTGCGTGAGCAGGAACATCCGCGGGTGCTGGCCGGTAGCCTCGGGCATTAGCCCGACACCCAAATCTCACCTTCCCGCAAGCATGTCGTCACTGGCCGCAGGCAAGCTGAAAGAAACGGCTTTCGCTATTCTGGCGACGATATCGGCAAGCGCAAATCTCGTCAGAATCGGCAGAGCCAAGGGCGCACACCATCAACGACGCCGGGGAGGATGTCCGTGTACATCACGCGAGTCGCCGAGTATCCGAAGCCAGACCATGTGCTTTTCCACTTCAGCGACCCCCACCTGATCGCCGCCGACACCGAGCTCTACGGTGCCGTCGACGCCGAGGCGCGGCTGTCCACGCTGCTGGGGCAGGCCGAGGCCAGCGGCATCGCGCCGACCGCCATCGTGTTCACCGGCGATCTCACCGACCAGGGCGAACCGGGCGCATACCGCAAGCTGCGGGATCTGGTCGAGCCGTGGGCCGAGCGCATCGGCGCGCCCGTGGTGTGGGTCGCGGGCAACCACGACAGCCGCGCCGAACTCCGCGAGCACCTACTCGACGAAAAGCGTTCCGTCGCACCGTACGACACCGTCCACATGTTCGACGGCCTACGCATCGTCGCCCTCGACACCACCGTCCCCGGCCACCACGGGGGTGAGATCACCGACGCCCAATTGGCTTGGCTACGTGACGTACTCGCCGAACCAGCCCCCTTCGGCACCATCCTGGCCATGCACCACCCGCCCATCCCCTGCGTGCAGGACCTGGCCGTCCTGGTCGAACTCCGCGACCAGCGCCGCCTGGCCGACGTTCTCGACGGCACCGACGTCCGCGCCATTCTGGCCGGGCACCTGCACCTTTCGAGCACCGCCCTGTTCGCGGGCATCCCGGTCTCGGTCGCCTCCGCCACCTGCTACAGCCAGGACATGGCCGCCGCCGACGGCGGCCAGCGCGGCCGCGACGGGGCCCAAGCCTTCAACTACGTCCACGTCTACCCCGACACCATCGTGCATTCCGTGGTCCCCATCGGCCACGGCCCCACCGTCGGCAACCCCTCGGATCCCGAGCAGGCCGCCAATAAACTCGCCGACGCCGGCATCGTCATCCCCCCGGCGGCCCGAATCCCACACGTCCTCCGCCGCCGGACCGAGGCCCCCGAATCCGACGGCGAGACAGTCCTCGGACGGAGGCCGCGAGTACTGCGACTGGAGCCGAATCCGCTTCCGCCGCATCCGAAATCGATCATGGTTCACGCGCTGACGTTCACCGCGAGGCGATCAGCGGAAACTCGCGTTCCTGCCCCGGGCGCAAGGAGAATCGGCGGCGCTCGAAATCCCAGAACCGGTAGATCGGCCATTGGACGGTGTGAGTTGCCCACGCGCCCATAATGATCAGCCGATGGTAGGGCAGCACCGCATAGCCCTGGTTCGTGATCGTGCGCAGCCCGCTCAATTGGAACCGCCACCATCCGGCCGGGCTGGTTCGGCGGCGGCGGGCCGAGGTCTGCGCGCGCATGGTCGTCGATTGCTCGATGTGCAGTCCGACCTTGGTCAGGCACAAGGCCAAGTCCAGGTCGTCGATCACATCGGGCCGGGTGACGGTGTCCTCGCGAACCCGCCGCTCCCACGCCGTGGCCCGGATGGCCATGTTCGGGCCGTGCATATTGCCGACCCGGCCACCCAGCTTGCCGCGCCTGGCCTGGAGCCAGTAACCGAACTCCAGAAAGAAACCGACGGGCGAATCGAAGTAGGTGGTGATTCCGGTGAGCGCGGCAATGCCGGGATGCGCAACGAACTGATCCCGGATCACCGCTGCCCAGTCGGCATCGACGACGGTATCGGCATCGGTGCGGGCGATGAATTCACCACGCGCCTTGTCGAATCCGGTGTTCCGGGCCCGGGCCACACCCCGCTCGGACTCGTCGATCACCTCCACCTTCGGATTGACACGCGCGTACTCACCGAGGATTTCGCGTGTCCCGTCGGTGCTCCCATTGTCCACCACGACGATCTCGTGGACGGCGTCCTGCGCCGAGAGCCGGTCGAGGGTGCGCCGGATGCACCGCGCCTCGTTCAGTACCGGGATGACGACCGACAGCATCGGTCCGGCAGAGTCGGTTTCGGGGTTCTCCGGTTGGTAGATCATTGGCACTCAACGGCTTTCGTGCGTTGTAAAAAGTCCCCATGATCGTTCAAGAGGCCACCGAAACCGACAAGCCGCGACAACTGCGGGCACTCCTTCTGGTGCCCCGAGTTCTCGTATCGGTCGAATGTGGTTGTCAGAGTTCGAAGATGAATTCGTTGGCGCTGGCCTGCTTGTGGCTCATGCCCTGCGGGAAGTTCACGCCCGGATCCAACTCGACCGCATCCGTGGTCCTGTTCCACCGGAAGTAGCAGGATCCGGTGGGATTGAAGATGTAGGTGTTCTCGTCGCGGACATACAGCGCCGTGGTCACCTGTCTGCCGTCCTCGAACGCCAGGGCGATCGGAGAGAAGTGCGGGTCGTCCTGCGCGAGCCACCGCTCACTGATCCCGGGATCCGCGCCGGCGGTGTTGACCTTCATCGCGAGCGTCCGGTCGGTCTGGGTGGCATTCACGAAGCGCGCCATTATGAACTGCGTGCTGCGGTAGGTGACGGTGAACACCGACAGCCCGTGTATGCCGCTGATGTCGGGCTGGTCGGTGTCCCACTCGGCGTAGGCACCACCGAATCCGTAGTGCTGCCAAGCCATCACCTTCGCGTTCGCACCGACCTTGACCGACAGGAACTTGTCGTTGAGCTGCCCGGGGACTTCGACTACACCGTCGTCGATGCTGTACACGTACGGTTCACCCGCGTACTGACGAGCGGTGAAGAAGATGGCTTGATTCGATTCTGGGTGGTCATCTCCGTGCCTTCCACAGTGGCTATCGAATGCGCATCGCCACTACATCACCCGCTCCCCGAGCCGCGGGCGGGCGCCGCCCATCCATTGTCTCGACCCACAACATGACCCGCCAGAGCCGCAAGTCCCCAATTTCCTTGCAGCACAACGTATTTACAAGCCGCGCGGTCGGAATGCCGCGGCGGCGGACCTCAACCGGCCGCGACGGACCGCGTCGCATCGGCGAGGCGGCGCAGCGAAGGCGCGATTTCCGCACCGAGGCGGTGCATCGATTCCTCCACCAATTGTCTTGGCAGACCACCCCAGTCGACGAGCGCCTGAACGCGATCGAAACGGATCACATCGTGGAGCTCGGCGAGTTTGGCCGTGACGTACTCGCTGGTTCCGATCATCAGGTGCTGCCCCGGTTGCAGTCCGCGCTGGAATTGCTGGGGCGTCACGATGAACCCACCGCCGCCGGTGTGCTTGGGCCGCAGGAAGTCGTAGTAGTACGGATAGGTCGCGGCGGCCGCTTCCATGGTCGGCGCACCGAAGTAGTGCAGGGCGACGCCGAGGCGGAGTTTGTCGGCGTGGCCTGCTCGTTCACCTGCTTCCCGATAGATTTCGGCCAGGGGCAGCAGGCGTTCGTACGGTCCGCCGATGTAACCCAGAATCATTGGCAGGCCGAGGGTTCCGGCGCGGACCGCGCTGGACGGGGTGCCGCCCACTCCCAGCCACACCGGCAGCGGATCCTGCACCGCCCTCGGGGTGACGGCGGCATCCTCGAGTGCGGCGCGGAACTCGCCCCGCCACGTCACCACCGGCTCCGACCGAATCCGCAGCAGGAGTTCGAGTTTCTCGGCGAACAGCTCGTCGTAGCGGCTCATATCGACACCGAACAGGGTGAACGGTTCCGGGTAAGCGCTGCGACCAACCGCGATTTCGGCCCGCCCCCCACTGATCAGATCCACGGTCGCGAAATCCTGATACACCCGCACCGGATCCAGCGCCCCGAGCGTGGTGACCGAACTCGTCAGCCGAATCCGCTCCGTCCGCGCCGCAATCGCAGCCAGCACCACCGCCGGCGACGACACGGAGAAATCCAGATTGTGATGCTCCCCAACCCCGAAGTGACCCAGCCCCAACCGATCCGCGAGCTCGCCCAGCGACACGATCTGCTCGATCCGCTCCGCGGCGGTGCGCCCGGCCCCGTCCACGGTGACCGCCTGCATATCGGCCAACGAAGCGATCCCAATATCGATGGTCATGACAACCCCTCCCAAGGCGTCCGTTTTCGACTACGCCATCACACTATATTTTTTATAGTGCACTATCAAGACCATACCAACTATGCATGTCTAGGATGACTCCATGCCCGACCCCACCCCCGACTTCCACTCCGCCATCGAACTGATCGGCAAACGCTGGACCGGCGTGATCCTCCAACACCTCCTCACCGGCCCCCACCGCTTCAACGAACTACGCGACCGCATCCCCCGCATCACCGACGCCATGCTCTCCCAACGCCTCACGGAACTGGAACAAGCCGAGGTGGTGGAACGCCAGGTAACCGTGGCCCGCCCGGTGGAGATCCGCTACACCCTGACCCCCATCGGCACCAAGCTCGAACCCGTCCTCGCCGCCGTCCTGACCTGGAGCAAGGAGTGGGCCGCCGCCCACCGCTCCAAGTAGTCCGCCGAACCGGTTCGATCAGCCCGACCTCTCAGCCAACCGTCAGGAGGCTGACCAGTTTCTCCAGGGAGGCGGTGTACGCCCAGTTATCTTGTGTTCCAGCAACCGAATCCAACTCCCGCCGGGCAGAATCCAGCAGCGGAAGCGGTTCAGGCCGGAAGACCAGTGAAGTTGCTAAAGCACTGTTCAGAAGGTGAATTCGCCGTTGACTACACCCTTGGTGAAGGCGGTCCACTCGGCGGGGTCGAAGTCGAGAGTAAAGCCTTGGGCGTCGTCGATGGTCGCGCTGCCGTCGGCTGAGAGGTTGAGGGACAGGCGATCTCCGATTCGGCCGGATTCGCCGCTCAGCACCAGGTCCAGGAAGGTGGGCCAGAGGGCGGCGACAATTTCGAGAATCGGCTGAATGTGAGGTGGACCCGCGTACTTGCTGTCTCGGATGACAACACGGTCGGTGCGATGGGCGATCTCGACACAGGTTCCTTCACCGCCGCTGAACGTGGACTTGAAGAACTCGGTACTCACGTTTTCACCTTAGTTCCGGCCTGCGACCTCCTTGATCAGACCGAGCGACCGCTCGCGGTCGAGCGCGATCGATTGGATCTGGTTGAAGTGGTACTCGAGTGCGGTGACTCGCTTCGGCTCATCGACAATCTCGAAGTAGGCGGCAGATTCAGCCCAGCCCAGCGTGGGGAGGCGGGCGGTTTCGAAGCCCAAGAGGTGGAAGGTAGCGGAATTGAGGCTTGCGATGTCGCTGCCCGCCTCGTACGGAATGACACGGAGGTCAAGGATGCCCGGATGCCGTTCCGCCATGGAGATCAGATGCTGCAGTTGCCTGCTGCGGATGTCATCTCCGCCGACCTTGTACATCAATGCCGCCTGCCCCACCACCACCGAGAGTTCGAGCGGGTCGGGATCTTCCAGCCGCCGCTGTCGACGTAATCGCGCACTGACCCGTTGCTCGACTTCGGTCGGCCTATAGGTTGTCACTCGGGACTTCATGAGGACGCGCATGTAGTCCTCGGTCTGGAGAAGACCTGGTATCACGACGTTCTCGAAGCTGCGGATACTCTGTGCGCCGGCCTCCAGGCCGTAGAAGCGCATGAGCTGATCATTGAACAGCGCGGAATATTCGGCGAACGGATGACTGCCCTTGGCGACTTCACGCAACTCAAGTAGTTCATCCCGTTCGTCGGATTCGAACTCGAGCAGCTTGATAAGCGTCGTCAGCTTCCCCTCGGTCAGGACGCCGCGCCCCTTCACCACCTTCGACCAGTACTGCGGAGTCACATCGACCGCCCGCGCGAGCATGTGCCCCTTCTCGCCACGCTCCTCGGCACGAGAGCCGATGCGCAACATCAGTTCCCAGCGCGCAACCGTCGGAGACACCGGAGCCATCTGACCTCGATTCTTCCCTGCAGTGGGGTGCCCCAACCGTAGCCCAAGAGGTCTCGAACACCCCAAGAGATTCATTGCCAGGTTTACTAAACCAGAGTATGGTTCACTGCATAGACACGGCACGAAGCCGCTATTGATCAAAATCCTGTATCCACAAGCGTATTCAGCTAGGGGCTGACGTAATGCTTTGGGACGTTTGGTTTTTACTTCTGATTACCGGCATTGGATCGACCCTCACGGCCATCGCTCGGTGGGGTTTCACCGATGCCGCCTCGTCCGCATCCGAGGATTCGGCGCAGGTCGCGGGTGGATTCCCGCGCATACCGCTACGGAACCGTCATCGCAGGCATGGCAGGCATCGCGCGTGGTGACGCGCAACCTCTTCTGACATCGGAGTCAATGATGACCAATCCTTATGTGGCACCTGCCGATCCGCCCGGGCGGGACCGCACTGCGTCGCTGCGCGATCACCCCTCCTGGCACGCCCGACCCTCTCGTGACGCGGTGTTCTCCGATCGGGATATCGAGGCCCTGCTGCGGGCTCACAGCGAGGCGTGCGAACGGGCTGGGTGCGCGCTACGAAGACATCTCGTGCGGTTGCGCGACGAGCGGGCGGGGAGGCGGCCGTGATCAGGCTGCCGGACTGGGTGAAAGTGGGTGCGCCGGTCCGCTTTCGGATGACGGGACGCGACGATGTCCGGTGCGTCATCACAGCGGTCGGCTCGAGCGGGCGAATCACTCTATGCAATGGGGAGCGGTTCGAGTCGACCGACTTCACATCCGGAAATCGGAGCGGCGAGGGCCATTTCGAGAAGATCAACCGGCTGTCGCGGGTGACCAAGTCCATGCGGGCGACGGGAGCATGAAAAAAGCCGTGGAGCGCACCCCGGAGGCGCTCCACGGCTCGTGTTCTGTTGGGGGTCAGTCGATTTTGACGTTCATGCCGTAGTCGATGGTGTTGTGGTGGGGAGAGGTGACCGTCAACTCGTAGGTGCCGGTGACCGGGAGGGTGACGCGGGACCACTGGCGCTGGTAGGAGAGGGTGCCGGTGGGGCCCGTGATCGTGACGACCACGTCGGACCAGTTCGGGTTGGCGTCGACGATCATGACCTGGCCGCCGCGGGCGTCGAGTTTCCAGGTGTCGTGGCTGAAGCCGATGAGGCGGCCGTCCACGTGACCGTTGTCGGTGCCGTAGGCGAAGTAGATGTGGTTGTCGTCGGCGGAGGCGGTGCCGGAGCCGAGGATGGTGGCGGTGGAGGCGGCGGCGAGGAGGGCGGCGGCCAGGAACTTCTTGGTCATGGCACGAGGATGGGCGGGGGCACCAATCGGATACCAACAGCACACTATCGGCGCACGTCGCAGGGCAATTGGTGGTCGCAGGGCAATTGGGGATCGGGTGCGATCAGGGGGTGGGCTGCGGCCATTCGATGTGGGTCGGGGTGGGCTGGTCGTCGGTGCTGTAGTCCGGGCCGGGGTTGAAGATGCTCCAGAGGATGCCGAGTATCAGGATGACCCAGAGCAGGACCTTCGCGGCCTGCGAGACCAGCAGGGGACGGGTCGGCGAGGCGGGGACGAAGCCGGGCGGCGGGACCTCACCCGGTGCGGGGACGGGGCCGTCGCCGAAGGGCTGGGTCAGGTAGGTCGGGGTGAGCATCAGCCAGTAGGCGTCGGTGCGGACCTGGCAGCGCAGCACGGCGGCGGTGGCCTGGAAGACCGCGGCGGGCATGCGGCCGGTGACGAGCATGATCAGCCAGATGATGACGGCGATGACCGTCCAGCCCGTCGACAGCCAGCTGGTGAAGGCGAGGATCGGGATCGCCAGGATGAAGCGGAAGAACACCGCCCACCGGTTCAGGCGGGTGGGGGCGGGGAACTGCACGCGCACCGGGTAATTCGCGTCGACGTCGAGGCTGAACGGCGGATACGCGTCCACCAGCAGGTACATGTAGGCCAGCACCCGGATGGTGTAGGCGAGGGTGGCACGCAGGAAATCGCCGCACCAGGCCGGGAGCGCACCGGTGAACAGTGCACCGAACCAGCCGAGGAAGGCCACCACCGCCGAGGCCAGGCCGATGACGATCAGGATCAGCAGGTGCGGGACGGCCAGGATCGCGCGGAGCAGGACCGTCCAGCGACGCTGCTGTTCGGGCGGGAAGACATCCAGCCCGACAATGGGTTCCGGGGTCGGCTCTACAGCCGGGTATTCGGCCATTCCCGCACTCGCTTCCTGGTCTGTACAGACGGAAAAGTGACGTTCCTGGCCAGCGTCCCATATGGTCGGCGGTCCGAGTCTCAGGCCGCGCCGGATTCGAAGGCCGTCATCGTGCTCACCGCGGCTTCCGGTTTCTCCCAGGGGGCCGCTTCCGGGAAGTACGTATCCAGGAATTCACTGACGGCGCGCACCCGTTCGGCCTCCGGGACCTCCGGGAAACTGCCGTCATTGAGGCAGAAGAAATCGACATTGCGGCGTTTGGCGAGGCCGTCGAGCAGGGCCAGGCCGGTGTACATGGTGGTGTCCACGTACCGCATCTTGGCGGCTTCCTGCGGCACCGCGCGGCCGGTGAGCAGGGCGTAGTAGTGGTAGAGCGAATTGGTCACCGAGATGTCGGTGGCGGCGCGGAAACGGCTCGCGCGGGTGCGGGCGAAATCCTCGGGGAACACCTGTTCCATTTCGTGGAGGACGCTGCGGCGCAGGGGAACCGGGGTGTGCTCGAGGTGGCGGGTGATGACGTGACCGAAACGCTGGGTCAGCAGGGCGCGATTGACGCGGGCCGCGTTCTCGAAGCCGCTGCGGCGTTCGTTGTTGGCGCCGGGGCCGATTCGGGTGCCCGCCTCGATATAGCGGCTGACGCCGGCGGGGGTGAAGAACATGGACGGGCGCACGGGGCGCGCGAAGAACATGTCGTCGTTGGAGTACAGGAAGTGCTCCGACAGTCCCTCGATGTGCTGCAATTGGCATTCGATCGCATGGGAATTGAACACCGGCAGCCCGCTGATGTCCGAGAAATGGTCCACCGCACGGACAATGGTGACCTTCGGATCCTCGGCCAGCCAGTCCGGCACCCGGGAGTCGGTGGCGATGAAGATGCGGCGGATCCACGGGGCGTTCTTGTGCACCGAGCGCAGGGCGTAGCGCAGTTCGTCGATCTGGCGGATGCGAGCATCCGCGTCGTCGCCCTCGCCGACGACCACCTGGGCCAGCATTCCCGCACGGCGGGCGCGGAATTCGGGGTCGGTGCCGTCCACCCAGGAGAACACGATGTCGATATCGAAACCGACGTCGGTCGGGTGCGGGGTGAACATGCCGGCCAGGGTGGGCCAGCTGGCGTCGTAGAGCAGCACGGTGGTCGGCTCGACGTCGGCGACGTCGAAGACCATGCGGGTCAACGCATTCGGGCGCGGGCACTCGACGGTGTCGCCGTGGTACTCCCACAGCTCGATCTCGATGTGATGGGCGGTGTCCAGGTCGCGGCCGAGCCGGAAGACATTGTGCTGCTTCTCATTGCACGAGAACCCGGCGACCACGGCGGCCCCGAGCACCCGTCTGAGCGCGGCCCGATGACCGCTGTCCACGGCCAGCACCAGCCGGTGGGATGCGTCGCGCACCAGCAGGTACGGGACTTCGGCGGCGGTCAATTCCCCACGCAGATGGCGCAGATCGTCGATCACCGCATTCGACACCACCAGATTCGCCACGGTCGCGCCACCCACCCACTCGTTCACCATCACCGTCTCCGCTCTGTTCGCACTTCACTCACTGCTCCCCCGCGCCGACACGGCCCCGCGCCGGCCCGGGCGGGGACCCGGGGCCGGCGCATGCCGTGAAAACTGTTGCGCAGTCAGAAGAACGGAGCGGACAGGGCGGTGCGAGGTGTGTTCCACGGTCGTCGCTGATACGGCCGGAATCCCATTCGCACTCACCTCACTCGTTCACATGACGCCTGTCGCGCCGGCGGAAAAGCTCTTCGCGTTCGTCGACACCACGGCGCTCGGGGAAAAGCCGCTGTGGGCGGACGAGCTTCACCGGACGGTCATCGGCCGGTTACTCGCATGACCTCGTTCAGACGAGGGACTGTAACGAATGATGCAACCGTTATCGCTTCTCGTCAATCCGTTTCCCCGCAGGTCCGGCTATGTTTTCACAGACGTAACCGACAAACAGGACAAGGCTCGCAGGATGGGGACGCACCGCGGACGCCAGCGGGCCAGCGCGACAACGGCATACACTTGCCACAGCACAGTCCAGCCCGCTGTGCGCGACCCGATGGTGAGGTGACGCGGATGGTGGCCGAAGCACGGGAACGTCAGGAGCCCTCGACAGTGGCAGTAACCGGCAACACCGCAGGCGAGCAGGATCACCCCGAACTGGACGTCCTACCCGACTGGCCGCTCGACACCATCGCGGTCCTGGTGACCACCGATCCCGCACCGCACGCCATCCCGGTCTCGTGGCCGGTGCGCGCCGGGGATCGGCGAATCCTGCTCAGCCTCAAGTCCGATCGCGGTTCGCTGGCGCGACTGCGGGAGCGGCCCCCGGTGGCGCTGCTGATCCTGGGCGGCGGCAATGTGGCGCTGTGCGCGCGCGGCACCGCCGAGGTGGTGGCCGACCCGCTGCCGGGCGCGGACGATTACGTGGCGGTGGAGCTGAAGGTCGAGGTGATCGACGATCACCGGCAGTCGGCATTCGCGGTGGCCACGGGAATTCAACGCACCGTCCTGGACGACTCCGAACTACGCTATCTGGAGCAACGGGTCGCGGTGCTCAAAGCCATGGCGGCCGACCGGAACTGAGTATCGAAGGAGACCGTGTGTCTGTCAGCTTGGCCAAGGGCGGAAATGTTTCACTGTCCAAACAGGCCCCGAACCTGACGAAGGTCTCGGTGGCGCTCGGCTGGGACGTACGCACCACCACCGGAGCCGATTACGACCTGGACGCCAGCGCCCTGGCCTGCGGCTCCAACCAGCGCGTGCTGTCCGACGCGCACTTCATCTTCTACAACAACCTGCGCTCCCCCGAGGGCACCATCGAGCACACCGGTGACAACCTCACCGGCGCGGGCGACGGCGACGACGAGGTGATCAATGTCGACCTGGCCGCCATGCCGCCGACCATCACCAATATCTTCTTCCCCGTCTCCATCCACGAGGCCGACACCCGCCGCCAGTCCTTCGGCCAGGTCCGCAATGCCTACATTCGCGTGATCGACGCCGCGACCGGCTCCGAGCTGGCCCGCTTCGACCTGTCCGAGGACGCCTCCACCGAGACCGCCATGGTCTTCGGCGAGCTCTACCGGCACGGTCCGGAATGGAAGTTCCGCGCCATCGGGCAGGGCTACGCCTCCGGCCTGGCCGGTATCGCCCGCGATTACGGCGTGAACGTTTGATCGTCGCCTTCTCGGTCTCCCCGCTCGGCGCCGGTGCGGATGTCGGCCGCGCCGTCGCCGAAGCGGTTCGTGTGGTGCGCGCCAGCGGGCTGCCCAATGAGACCAATGCCATGTTCACCACCGTCGAAGGTGAGTGGGACGAGGTGATGGCGGTGGTCAAGCAGGCCACCGATGCGATCCTGGCGGTGGCTCCCCGGTGCAGCCTCGTTCTCAAGGCCGACATCCGGCCCGGCGTCACGAATGCCATGACCGCCAAGGTCGAAACCGTGGAACGGTATCTCGCCGAGTAAGCCTCAGCCGATGCGCTGGCGGAGCCAGGTGGGGATTTCGTCGCCCGCGCGGGGGTAGGTGGCCAGTTCCCGGCGGCACTCGGCCGGATCCGGGAGCGGCAGCCAGTCGGGGATTTCCTTGAACGACAAGGTGAATTGGGCCTTGGTGGAGTCGGCGCGCAGGACCAGCTGGCCGCTGAGCCAGGTTCCGGTCATCTGGTCGTAGCAGACTTCCTTGAGGCGGTTGAGGAGCATGAGGATTTCCTCGGAGGGCTCCTGCTCGGTGGGATCCGCGTCGGGTGAGTCGAGTTGGACACCGGCGTGGCCGTCATCGCCCACCAGGGAGAACCAGAGGACGGCGGCACCCCAGTCGGCGGGCAGGATATCGGTCAGGGCACTGACCAAGGCGCTTTCGACCATGTCGCGGTCGGGCGAGCGCGGCGGGGCGGCGGGCGGCGGATCGGCGGGGGCGTCGTCGGCGGTGCTCACGATCAGGCCTGGGTGGTGCTCGCGCATGGATTCCACGACCTCGGGCACCGGCACCGGTAGTCGCTCGGCCACGATGAACAGCGGGCGGTCGGCATGGCGGCGGGCGACGACATCGCCGAGAGCCTGGACGCGGCCGCGGAATTCGGCGGGATCGCGCAGCACCACCTCGGCGAACAGCTCCGCGCGGCCGCCCTTGCGCAGGCGGCCGATGCCGAGGCGCACCCGGTCCACCTCGGTCCACGCCACGTGCGGGAACCCGCGATAGGTGAAGCCGTGATCGGTCATCAGCCGGGTCGGCTGCGGGCGGATCAGATCATCGGCCATGGCGTACACCCCGAAACCGAACAACGCCATGGCCAATCCGCCCAGCACCCGCATGACCGCTTGCTCATTACCGTCGAACACCACGAAACCGGGTAGCGCGGTCATCACCAGAAAGAAGACCAGCGCGATGACCGCACCCGTTCTCGACGGGTAGTACTCGGTGATCGATTCGCGCCCCGAAGCATGCACCCCTCAGACGCTAGCCCAAACGAGGCCGAGGCAACACCGCCGTTACCAGAACGCTCGCCAGTCCGCGGCGGTCAGCGCGCGCCGTTCACCCCGGGCGCTTTCCGCGGCATCCTCGGCGGCGCGGATGCGGGCCGCGAAGTCGAGAGTGGCCTTGCGCAACCGCTCTTCGGCACTGTCGGGCCCGCCCAGCTCCACCACCCGCAGCGCGTCCGGAACCAGGTCCTCGGGTAAACCGGCCTTGATACCGCGCGAGCGCACCTTCTCGGCCAGGGCCAGCGCGGGCTGCGCCATGGCGATGCCGTCCAGGCAGGACCGCCGCGCCTTCTCGGCGGATTTCCGCTCCTCCCAAGCCTTTTCCTGGGCAGCGATCTTGTCCGCCACGGCGGCGTCCGGATCGATGCCGTATTCGCCGAGTTCGGCGTGCAGGTGCGGACTGCGGTGCACCAGCTTGGCCACCAGCGCCGCCGCTACCTCGGCCACCGTGAATTCCCCTGCGGCCTCGGCGATCCGGGAATGGAACAGCACCTGCAACAGCAGATCCCCCAGCTCCTCCTTGATCGTCTCCGCGTCCTCGGCCTGAATGGCGTCGAGCAGCTCGTAGGTCTCCTCGAGCAGGTAGGGCCGCAGCGAATCGTGCGACTGCGTGACCTCCCACCCGCCGAAGTTCCACAGCCGATCCATCACGTCGACGGCCTCGCCGAGCGCCTCGGTCATGCGCGCGGTATCGGACGCGGCTTCCGTCGAGAGATCTTCGCCCGGGCTCATCGGGGGGCCAGGACCTCCGCGGCGACCTTCACATCCACTGCGCCCGGGGCCTTTCCGTCCAGGGCGAGCAGCAGATCCGCGACGAACTGGAGGACCTGGACGTCGCGGACGCGGGCCGCGCCGACACTGTCTTCCACGCGCGGCAGCGGGAGTTGCACGATGCCGGTCGCCGCGCGGTAGGTGGCGTTGGGGTAGAGGCGCTTGAGGCGCATCTGCTTCGAGTCCGGGAGTTGCAGGGGCGAGACCTTCAGAGTGGTTCCGGTGACGCCGATTTCGGCGATGGCGTATTCGCGGGCCAGGAGGCGGAGTTTGGCGACCGAGACCAGGCGGCCGACCTCGACCGGGAGCGGGCCGTAGCGGTCCACCAATTCCTCGACCACGGCCGAGAGGGCCGAATCGTCCTGGGCGGCGGCCAGTTTGCGGTAGCCCTCCAGGCGTAGGCGGTCGGAGGCGATGTAGTCGGGCGGGATGTGGGCGTCGACGGGGAGGTCGATGCGGACCTCCTTGACCTCTTCGTCCACGGTGATCGGCCGGCCGTCGGCGGCGGCCCGGTAGGCCTCCACCGCCTCGCCGACCAGACGGACGTAGAGGTCGAAGCCGACACCGGCGACGTGGCCGGACTGTTCCGCGCCGAGCACGTTACCCGCGCCGCGAATCTCCAAGTCCTTCATGGCGACCGCCATACCCGCGCCCAGATCGGAGTTCTGCGAGATGGTGGCGAGGCGGTCGTAGGCGGTCTCGGTGAGCGGCTTCTCCGGCGGGTACAGGAAGTAGGCGTAGCCGCGCTCGCGGGACCGGCCGACGCGGCCGCGCAGCTGGTGCAGCTGCGAAAGCCCCAGGGAGTCGGCGCGTTCCACGATGAGGGTGTTCGCGTTCGAGATATCGAGGCCGGTTTCGATGATGGTGGTACACACCAGCACGTCGAATTCCCGCTCCCAGAAGCCCTGCACGGTCTTCTCGAGCATGTCCTCGTTCATCTGACCGTGCGCGACCACCACTCGCGCCTCCGGCACCAGGTCGCGAATCCGCTTGGCCGCCTTGTCGATCGAGGCCACCCGATTGTGCACGTAGAACACCTGGCCGTCGCGCAGCAGCTCACGGCGGACGGCGGCGGCGACCTGCTTGTCGTTGTACGCGCCCACGTAGGTGAGCACCGGATGCCGTTCCTCGGGCGGGGTGAGGATGGTCGACATCTCGCGGATACCGGCCAGCGACATTTCCAGGGTGCGCGGAATCGGCGTGGCGGACATGGTCAGCACGTCCACGTGCGTGCGCAGCGCCTTGATATGTTCCTTGTGCTCGACGCCGAAGCGCTGCTCCTCGTCGATGATGACCAGGCCCAGATCCTTCCAGCGGACCCCGGTCTGCAGCAGCCGGTGGGTGCCGACCACGATGTCGACGTCCTTGGACGTCATGCCCTCCAGGATCTCCCGCGATTCGGCCGGATCGGTGAAGCGGGACAGGCCCTTCACCACCACCGGGAATCCGGCCATGCGCTCGGTGAAGGTCTGCAGATGCTGTTGCGCCAGCAGCGTGGTCGGCACCAGCACCGCCACCTGCTTGCCGTCCTGCACCGCCTTGAACGCGGCCCGCACCGCGATCTCGGTCTTGCCGTAGCCGACGTCGCCGCAGATGACGCGGTCCATCGGGACCGCCTTCTCCATATCGGATTTCACCTCGGCGATGGCCGAGAGCTGGTCGACGGTCTCGGTGAACGCGAAGGCGTCCTCCATCTCCTGCTGCCACGGGGTGTCCGGGGCGAAGGCGTGGCCGGGCGCGGCCTGGCGGGCGGCGTAGAGCTGCACCAGCTCGGTGGCGATCTCGCGAACCGCCTTGCGCGCCTTGCGCTTCGTATTGGCCCAGTCGGAACCGCCCAGCTTGGACAGCGACGGCATCTCGCCGCCGACGTAGCGGGAGAGCTGATCGAGGGAGTCCATCGGCACGAACAGCCGGTCCCCGGGCTGGCCGCGCTTGCCCGGCGCGTACTCGATGACCAGGTACTCGCGCCGCGCCCCGGCGATGGTGCGCTCGATCATCTCCACGAAGCGCCCGATGCCGTGCTGATCGTGCACCACCATGTCCCCGGCGGTGAGCGCGAGCGGATCGACCTGGTTGCGCCGCTTGGCGGGCAGCTTCTTGCCCTCGCCGGGCGCGGTGACCCGGTTGCCGGTGAGATCGGATTCGGCGATCACCACGAGCTTGGATTCATCGAAGACGACGCCGTCGTGCAGCGAACCGCACAACACGGCGACGACGCCCGGCTGCGGCTCGGCCCCGGCCTCGAGTGCCGTCGCGGGCACCTCGGCATCGGCGAGCCGCTCCAGAATGCGTTGCGCCGTACCGTGACCGGCCACCACGATGGCCGCCCGGCCGCCGGTGGCGACGTGCGCGCGCAGCGAGGCGAAGATGGTGGCGACCAGTTCCTCGGAGCCGCGCGCGGAGGCGGCGGCCAGCACGGGCAGCGCGATCTCGTCCGGATGGTCGGCAGCCAGCGGGCTCAGCGTCCACCAGGGCAGGCCGCGGCGTTCGGCGTCGGCGTGCACGACGTCCAGACCGCGGTAGCCGGAGGCGGCCAGGTCGAGTCCGTGCGCGCCCAGCGGCGCGGCCCCACCGAAGGACGCCGCCGTCCACGACGCCTCCAGGAACTCTTCCCCGGTGCGCACCAGGTCGGCGGCGCGGGTGCGGACCTTCTCCGGATCGCACAGCAGCACATGGGTTTCCGCGGGCAGCACGTCGACGAGCAGCTGAAGTTCGCCCGGTTGCAGCACGGGCAGCAGAGCTTCCATGCCCTCCACGGGAATGCCCTCGGAGATCTTCTCCAGCATTTCCACCAGGGCGGCATCGGCCGCGTTCTCGGCGGCCACCTGCGCGGCGCGCTCGCGAAGCGCGGTGGTGAGCAACAGTTCCCGGCACGGCGGCGCGACCACCAGATCGATCGGCACCTCGTGGATCGAGCGCTGATCCTGCACCGAGAAGGCGCGCAGCTCGGAGACCTCGTCGCCCCAGAACTCCACGCGCACCGGATGATCCGCGGTCGGCGGGAACAGGTCCAGAATGCCGCCGCGCACCGCGAACTCCCCGCGCTTGCCGACCATGTCGACCCGCTCGTAGGCGAATTCCACCAGCCGCGTGAGCAATTCGTCGAAGTCGAATTCCGCGCCGGGGCGCAGCACGACGGGCTCGATATCGCCCAGCCCGGCCGCCATCGGCTGCATGAGCGAACGCACCGTGGTGACCACGACGCGCAGCGGTCCGGTGGAGCCCGGGTCGTCGGGATGCGCGAGCCGTCGCAGCACCTGCAACCGGCGGCCCACGGTGTCCGCGCCCGGCGAGAGCCGCTCGTGCGGCAGCGTCTCCCAGGACGGGAACAGCGCGACGGTGTCGCCGAGGATCTCGGTCAGCTCCACGGTCAGATCGTCGGCCTCGCGCCCGGTCGCCGTCACCACCAGCAGCGGCCGCTGTCCGGCGATGGTCGAGGCCACGAACGGCCGCACCGCCGAGGGCGCGACCAGCATGGCCGACTTCCGCCCGACCAGGCTCCTGACCTGCTCGAGAGCAGCGTCGGCACCGGCCACCGCAGCCAGGCCAGCCAGAGGTGGACGATGGGTGGTCATGGGGCAGACTCCTCGGCGCGGATCAGCGTTTCAGACGGCCGTTCGAGTCTAGTGCCGCCCGACGACAACCCGCGCACCCCCACATCCCTGAACAACCGCTCCAAGTTCGCGGCCCGGCTCGGTCTGGACTGACGGAGCGGGGGAGCGAAGCGGAGGAGCGGAGGAGGGAAGACCGAGCTTGCAGGGCCGCGAACCCGCCCGGAGCGAAGCGGAGGGCCAATGTCACTGCACGTAGCGCCGCAGGCGGCGGGCGGCGAATTCGCGGAAGTACGCCACCTTCTCATCCGGCACGATGCTCGGCAGCAGGAAGTACCAGGCCCGTTCCATCCGGGTCGCCATCTGATCGATGGATTCGGTGCTGACCGCGACGATGTGGACGCCGGTGGTCATCTCCTGCAGCAGCAGGCCGATGGTGTCGGGATCCAGGTCGGCCTTCAGATCGCCCTGGGCAATGGCGCGTTCGGCGAGCAAACGGTGCGTCTCGCCCCACGTCTTGGCGATATTGTCGCCGGTCGCGCCGCGGTAGTCGCCGATCTGATGGGTCAGCTTCAGCATCGCGCCGACCATCGGATCGTTCATCGTCAGATCCGCCACCACGTAGGTGATCCCGATGCACGCCTCCAGCGCGGGCACCCGCGGATCGAAGAAGCCCTGGCAGGCGCTGATCAGTCGCTCGTTGCCCTGATCGACGACGGCGCGGGCCAGTTCCTCCTTGGAGCCGAAGTGAAAGTACAAGGCGCCCTTGGTCACATTCGACTGCGCGATGATCTCGGACAGGGACGCGTTCGCGTAACCCAGTCGCAGAAAGACATCCGCCGCACCCGCGAGCACGGAATCGCGAGTGATCTCCGCACGCGCTTGCCTAGCCATCAGAGCCGCCTGTCATCAAACCAGCCATCCTGAAGTAGACCGATATCCCGAAGTTGACCGACATCACAGTTCGAACAGCACTCGAAGGATGGGTGAACCGTACCACCCGGCTGCGCACCGCCAGCCGATTCGAGCATTCGGCCCGTCCTCCTTCGCAATTCGCTGGTTAACTGTCCAGTTCTGCCCCGCTAGGACAGACATACCAGACCAAAATTCAGACCGCGGGGTTCTATAACCCCTTGCCGCTCGGCCATTCCGACGCCAGCACGGGGTCCGCCTCCAGATGCGTGAGGCCGTTCCAGCACAGATTCACCAGGTGCGCGGCCACCACTTCCTTGGACGGCTGGCGCTCGTCCAGCCACCAGGTCGCCGCCGTCGCAACCATTCCCACCAGCGCCTGCCCGTACAGCGTCGCCAGATTCGGATCCAGCCCGCGGCGCTCGAAATCCCCGGCCAGAATGTGGGCCACCTGATTCACGGCCTCGTTCAGCAGGCTCGAATACGTGCCCTCGGCCGCGGACACCGGCTGATCCCGCATCAGGATCCGGAACCCGTCGGTGCGCTCCTCCATATAGGTGAGCAACGCCAGCGCCACCTGTTCGAGCCGCACCCGCGACCGGTTCTGGCTGAGCGAGGCGGTGATCATCTCCAGCAAAGTGGACATCTCGCGATCGACGACAACCGCGTACAGCCCTTCCTTGCCGCCGAAGTGTTCGTACACCACCGGTTTCGACACCTGCGCCCGCGCCGCGATCTCCTCTATCGAGGTGGCGTCGTACCCGCGCTCCGCGAACAGCGCCCGCCCGATCTCGATGAGCTGCTGACGGCGCTGGGTACCGGTCATGCGCGCCCGCGCCGGCCTCGGCCCCTCGCCACCGGTCATTGCCCACCTGCCCTTTCGCCCTCCCCCGAGCGTCTTCGCAGGGGGTGCGGGGCAGTCTGCCGCCGCGCTTTCGTAGGTAGCCTATCGACAGACACGTTCGAATCTGTGTAAGCGGTTCGACGTTGGGGGGTACTTCATGCGAGGATCAGACCCGCATGACGCTGCAATCCGCCGTGGTGTAATGGCAGCACAACTGATTTTGGTTCAGTTTGTCCAGGTTCGAGTCCTGGCGGCGGAGCTCGCGAGCAGGGCCGTATCGTTGGCCCCGCATATTGCTTTCCAGCACACGATGACCGGCAGCCGAGGGAGATCCATGCCACAGCAGACCGCCGTCGTCGTTCTCGCCGCCGGAGCCGGAACCCGAATGCGGTCCAAGACACCCAAGGTGTTGCACCCGCTCGCCGGTCGGAGCATGCTCGCGCACGCGTTGCATGCCGCGCACGAGATCGACCCGACGTCGCTCATCACCGTGATCGGCCACGACCGCGAAGCGGTGGGCGACGCGGTCGGCAAGGTGGGCGCGGAACTGGGGCGCCAGATCACCCTGGCGGTGCAGGAGGAACAGCGCGGCACCGGTCACGCCGTACAGTGCGCGCTCAGCTCACTCCCCGACGATTTCGCGGGCAACGTCCTGGTCACCTACGCCGATGTGCCGCTGCTGGACGGGCACACCCTCAACGCGCTGCTCGACGAGCACAACAGCTATTCCGACGGATCCGCCGTCACCGTACTGACTGTCGAGCCCGAGGACCCCAACGGCTACGGCCGCATCGTCCGCGACGCCGACGGTCGCATGATGGAGATCGTCGAGCACGCCGACGCCACCCCGGAGCAGGCCGCCATCACCGAGGTCAACTCCGGCGTCTACGTCTTCGACGCGTCCGTGCTGCGAATCATGATCTCCCGCATCGATACCGCCAACGCCCGCCATGAGCTCTACCTCACCGATGTGCTCAAGCTGGCCCGCGAGGCCGGGCATCCGGTGCACGGCGCGCGGCTGGTCGACCACGCCAAGGTCACCGGCGTGAACGACCGGGTGCAGCTGGCCGGGGCGGCCCACACCCTCAACCGCTACATCCTGGAACGGCACATGCGCGCCGGGGTCACCATCATCGATCCGGGCACCACCTGGATCGACGGCAATGTGGTGATCGGCCGCGACGCGATCATCCGCCCGGGCGTACAGCTGTTGGGCGACACCGTGATCGGCGAGGACGCCGAGATCGGACCGGACTGCACGCTCACCGACGTCACCGTCGGCGACGGCGCGAAGGTGATCCGCACCCACGGTGAGAAGTCGAGCATCGGCCCGGGCGCGAATGTCGGCCCCTTCGCCTACCTGCGGCCGGGCACCTCGCTGGGCGAGAAGGGCAAGATCGGCACCTTCGTCGAGACCAAGAACGCCACCATCGGCACCGGCTCCAAGGTCCCGCACCTCACCTACGTGGGCGACGCCACCATCGGCGAGTACAGCAATATCGGCGCGTCCAGCGTTTTCGTCAATTACGACGGAGTCAAGAAGCACCACACCATCGTTGGCTCGCACGTGCGCACCGGCAGCGACAATATGTTCGTCGCCCCGGTCACCGTGGGTGACGGCGCGTACTCCGGAGCGGGTACTGTACTGCGCAGAAATGTTCCACCGGGAGCGCTCGCGGTGTCGGGTGGAGCACAGCGCAACCTTGAAGGCTGGGTGCAGCGCAATCGCCCCGGCACCGATGCTGCCCGCGCGGCCGAAGCGGCCCTCGCGGCAATCCCGGATCTGCCGGGAACCACCGAGATATCCAACGAGCAAAAGGATGGCGAACGTCAGTGACCGCGTTCTCTACCGATAACCAGAAGAATCTGATGCTGTTCTCGGGGCGCGCTCATCCAGAGCTCGCCGAGGCGGTGGCCAAGGAACTCAACGTCCACGTCACTCCCCAGACCGCCCGCGACTTCGCGAACGGTGAGACCTTCGTCCGGTTCGAGGAATCGGTCCGCGGCTCCGACGCCTTCGTGCTGCAGAGCTTCCCGGCCCCGCTGAACCAGTGGGTCATGGAGCACCTGATCATGATCGACGCGCTCAAGCGCGGTTCGGCCAAGCGCATCACCTCGGTGCTGCCGTTCTACCCCTACGCCCGCCAGGACAAGAAGCACCGCGGCCGCGAGCCCATCTCGGCTCGCCTGATCGCCGACCTGCTCAAGACCGCGGGCGCGGACCGGATCATCACCATCGACCTGCACACCGATCAGATCCAGGGCTTCTTCGACGGCCCGGTCGATCACATGCACGCGCAGGTGCAGCTGGCCGAGCACATCCGCAACAACTACGACCTGCACAACATCACGGTCGTCTCCCCCGACGCCGGCCGCGTGAAGGTCGCCGAGAAGTGGGCCAACTCGCTGGCGGACGCGCCGATGGCCTTCATCCACAAGACCCGCGACCCGCTGGTCCCCAACCAGACCGTGTCCAACCGCGTGGTCGGTGAGGTCGAGGGCCGCACCTGCATCCTGATCGACGACATGATCGACACCGGCGGCACCATCGCCGGCGCGGTCAAGGTGCTCAAGGAGGCTGGCGCGGGCGACGTGGTCATCGCCGCCACCCACGGCATCCTGTCGGCTCCGGCCGCCGAGCGGCTCGCGAGCTGCGGGGCCAAGGAGGGCGTGGTGACCAACACCCTGCCGATCGACGAGTCCAAGAAGTTCCCGACGCTGACCGTGCTCTCGATCGCCCCGCTGCTGGCCCAGACCATCCGCGAGGTGTTCGAAAACGGTTCCGTCACCGGGCTTTTCAACGGGAACGCGTAACCGGCTCGAAAATAGCTCCCGAAGGCCCCCGCCGCACCGCGGCAGGGGCTTTCGTCATGAATGGGCGACAATGGATGTCCGTTTTGCTGGCCAGGCGGTAGCGTTGGACCCGGACGCTGGGTTTGCTACTGGTGCGCTGATAGCGCGGAGAGGTGGTGCCGAATGGCCGACCGGCCCGACGAGGACGACGCCCGGCTGATGGACGAGGTCTTCGACACCGATCAGGTCTTCGACGGCGATGTCGACAACCTCGACTACGACCTCGGCGACGACGACCAGGAAGACGAGATCCGCGAGTACGAGCGGTTCATCAGCGATCCGCCCGAGGACCTCGTCATCCGCAATCGCGAGAACGACGACACCGGCCGCCTGGGCATCGGGGCCGAGCTGGATCAGGAGTGGACGCGGCGGCGGCGACGCGAGGAGTACGGCTCCGAGGACGACCGGCCCGCCGAGGTCGCGGCCATGGATATCGTGGACGAACCGGGCGACTAGCCCGGGGTCGCCGTTCACCACACCGGGGCCATGCCGAACACTGATTGACCATGACCGCATTCACCGGATTCCCACTCGCCGGACTCGACTTCTACGAGGACCTGGAAGCCGACAACTCCAAGGCCTTCTGGAACGCCCACAAGCAGGTGTGGGAGTCCTCGGTGCGGGATCCGATGAAAGCCCTTGTCGCCGAGCTGGAACCGGACTTCGGGGCGGCCAAGATCTTCCGGCCGTACCGGGACGTGCGCTTCGCCAAGGACAAGTCGCCCTATAAGAACCATCAGGGCGCGGTGGTGTACTCCGCGCAGTATTCCGGCTGGTACGTGCAGATCGGGGCGGCCGGGCTGCGGGTGGCGGGCGGCATGTACGCCGCCTCGCCCGCCCAGCTGACCGCGCTGCGGGCGGCCATCGACGACGAGGTGCGCGGGGCCGAGCTGGAAGGGCTCATCGCGGAGCTCGAGTCGAACGGGTATGCCATCGGCGGGGACAAGCTGGCCACCAAGCCCAAGGGCTACGACCTCGAGCATCCGCGCATCGACCTGCTCCGGCACAAATCCCTCACGGCCGGAAAGGATTTCGGTGCGCCCAAGTGGCTGAGCACGCCCCGCGCCGCCCGGGAGATCCGGGCGGCGTGGGAGCAGATGCGGCCGCTCATCGAGTGGCTGGCCGCGGTGACCGACCAGAAGTAGCCCGGCTCAACGCCGTTCGGCGAGCACCAGGGCGAAGCGGTGGTCGGGGTCGGTCCAGACCCGCTCGGTGGTGAAACCGGCCGCGTCCAGCTCGCTTTCGAGTACCTCGCGCCGGAACTTGGCCGAGATCTCGGTGCGCAGTTGCTCACCGGCGGCGAACTCGACGGTCAGGTCGAGCTCGGCGATGCGGACCGTCATGGCCTCGGTGGCCTCCAGTCGCATCTCGATCCACTCGTGCTCGCCGTCCCAGATGGCGACGTGCGCGAACTTCTCCGGATCGAAGTTCGCGCCCAGCCGGGCATTGAGCACGTGCAGCACATTGCGATTGAACTCGGCGGTGACACCGGCGGCATCGTCGTAGGCGGGCACCAGCACCGCCGGATCGATGACCAGGCCCGCGCCGAGCAGCAGTTGCTCACCCGGCTCCAGCACATCCCGGATGCCGCCGAGGAATTCGGCTCGCTCGGCCGGAACCAGGTTGCCGATGGTGCCGCCCAGGAACGCGACCATGCGCCGGCCACCACCGGGCAGATTGTCCAGCGTGGCCGTGAAATCGCTGACCACGCCGTGCACGGTCAGCCCCGGAAACTCCGACGCCACCTCGTCGGCCGCCATGCGCAGCGCGGAAACGGAAACATCCTGCGGCACATAGGTCTTCAACAATCCATCGGCCGTCAGGGCATTCAACAGCAGCCGGGTCTTGGTCGCCGACCCCGCCCCCAGCTCCACGAGCACCGCGGCCCGCGCGATCCCGGCGATCTCGCCCACCACCCGCTCCAGCAGCGCCCGCTCGGTCCGAGTCGGGTAGTACTCCGGCAGCTCGGTGATCTTCTCGAACAGCTCGCTCCCCCGAGCGTCGTAGAACCACTTGGGCGGCAACCACTTCGGCTCCGCCGTCAGCCCGCGCCGCACGTCCTCCCGCAACGCCTCGGTCAAATCCGCATCCGTGAGGTGAATCTCCACCGTAACCGTACTCATGAACCAGCCCTTCCGATCTCGATATCCAGCGGCCCCACCGAAACCCGCCCGCCCCGCACCCGCACCAACCGCCGATCAGCAACCGGCCGCCACCGCGGATCGTCATCGAACGGTTCCGAGGCCACCACTACGAACCCGTCGGCCTCCGAAACCGACAAAGAGTGATGCCAGGTCGTCCCCCAAACCCCAACCCCATCCCCCAGCAACAAGTTCAGCCGAGCCTTCGGCGACCGCTTCAACACCGCCGCCATCACCAGCCGCAGCGCCTCCCCCGGATCCATGCCCGAAGGCGACTCCGAATCCCGGCCCTCAGAGCTGGATCCGGTCGCGCCGGCCGCCCCGGTGACGTCTCCGGCCGCCCACCCCCAGGCCCGAACCTCCGGCGGCGCACCGGAAGTCGAGCTCACGTGAACCGCCGACCCGAACGTGACCGTGGTGGAGAACCCGTGCGGCGGTTCCGCGACATTGCCTTCGAGCAGCCCCCGCAGGATCACCCAGAGCGCGGCGGAGTCGGTGAGGGACTCGGCCTCGAGCAGCGGGGGCGAATCGAATTCGGCCGCAACCTCACTCAGCACACGCCGCCAGTCGGGGATCGCGCCGTTGTGGCTGAAAGCCCAGCGGCCGTGGGTGAACGGCGCGCAGGCCGCTCGCTCCACCGGCATTCCGACCGTCGCCGAACGGATCGCGGCCAGCACCGCCGTGGAGTGAATCTGCGGGAGTACTTCGTCCACCGCCGGATCCGTCCAGATCGGGGCGGCGTTGCGGTAGCGGCTGACCACGAGTTCTGCGATGGGAGTGGGGGTTTCCGCGGAGTCTCGGGGTGCGCCGCCGTGCCAGATGACGCCCGGGCCGTGGTCGGGGGTGGCGGCGTCGGGGTGGTGCCACCAGGCGACGCCGAAGCCGTCGGCATTGATGGTGCCGCCGCCTCGCATTTCGCTGGGAGCCCAGGATTGGGTTCGCAGCGAGTGCGGGCCCCGGGTCAGCAAGCTTCCTACCGGGGTCGGCGGGCCGAGGTAGGCCAGGTGGCGGCACATCAGCGTGCGTCCGGGGTGAGGTCTCCGGCCAGGCGGAAGCCGGAGAAGATCTGTCGGCGGATGGGGTGGTCCCAGTTGCGGAAGGTGCCTCGGGAGGCGACCTGGTCGGCGCCGAAGGAGCCGCCGCGCAGGACTCGGTAGTCGCCGCCGAAGAAGACTTCGGAGTATTCGCGGTAGGGGAAGGCTCGGAAGCCGGGGTAGGCCTCGAAGCCGGAGGAGGTCCACTCCCAGACGTCGCCGATCAGCTGGTGGACGCCCGCCGGGGACGCGCCCGCCGGATAGGCACCGACGTCGGCCGGTTCCAGGTGGTGCTGGCCGAGATTCGCGAGCGAATCGGTGGGATCGGCATCGCCCCAAGGGTATCGGCGGGAGCGGCCGGTGGCGGGGTCGAAGCGGGCCGCCTTCTCCCATTCGGCCTCGGTGGGGAGGCGTTTGCCCGCCCAGGTCGCGTACGCCTCGGCTTCGAAGAAGCAGACATGGACCACCGGCTGGTGGGCGCGCAGCGGCTGCATGGTGCCGAAAACCCGTCGCCACCAACGGCCTCCGCCGTCCTGCTCCCAGAACTGTGGCGCGGTCAGCCCGGCTTCGACGCGATGCGCCCAGCCGCGTTGGGACCACAGTTCGGGGCGCTCGTAGCCGCCGTCGTCGAGGAAGGCGAGGTACTGCTCGTTGGTGATGGGCGCGGCGTCGATGGCGAAGGCGTCGACGTGGACGGGATGCGCGGGGCGCTCATTGTCCAGCGCCCAGGGGTCGGCGTCGGTGCCCATGATGAATTCGCCTGCGGGAATGACGACTTCGCCGGTGACCGCCACCCGCGCGGGCGGGGTGGGCGGCGCGGACAGCACCGCCTCGCCGGAGCGCAGCTGGTGGGTGGCCAGCATGGTCTCGTCGTGCTGCTGCTCGTGCTGGGCGATCATGCCGAAGGCGAAGCCGTCCCGAACGAGATCACCGCCGCGTAATGGGCTGTGGTCCAGCACATCCAGCACCTTTTCGCGCACCGTGCCGACGTACGCACGCGCCTGCGTGGGATCCAGCAGCGGCAGTGCGGGCCGATCGGCGCGCGCGTGCTTGAAGGCGTCGTAGAGGTGATCGATGTCCTGCCGCACGGGCTCCCGCCCGCCGACATCGCGCACCAGCCACAGTTCTTCCTGGTTCCCGATGTGCGCGAGGTCCCAGACCAGCGGACTCATGATCCGCGAGTGCTGGGCGACCAGTTCCGCCTCGTCGAGGCATTCGGTCAGCCCGATGGTCCGCCGCCGGGCCCGCTCGAGCGTGTCGGCGATGCGCTCGCGCAGCCGCTCGGTCTCCGTCAGATCCGATCCCGGCGAATGCTGAATAGTCATGAGAGAACTCCCGATTCGTGGAGAAGGCGCGCCGAGACCGCACCCGGGGCGCCGAAGTTCGACAAGCGCAGCGGGTGCTGCCCCGGCCGGTGCATCCCGCCTACGCGGGCGATACGGCCGAGGTGGAATGTCATGCGCCGCCTCCGGATTCACCCGCGACGGGCGGGCATCCGCTGCGACATCGATCGGTGGCGGCGGCCAGCTCCTTGGCGGCCTCGGGGGTGGCAGCGTTCGCGGTGGCCAGATCGAGCAAGGCCACCGCGGCGGACCGCAGCTCCGGATCGGCCAGCCCCAGGCGCGCGGCCTCCGACCACAGATGCGCGGTCGATGCCGCCGACTCCATTGCCTCCGTGATGGTTCCGGGGCTGGACAGCAGCGCTTCGAAGGCGTGCACCGGCACCGACCACCCGTCTCCCGGCTGTGCGTCGAGGTACCGCACCTCGAGGTGGCCGGCCGCGCGGACCGGCGGGAACAACGTGGTGAGGTGGTAGTCCAGATCGGCCCGGTCGGGACGGCGGCCGATCTCCTCGTCCAGTGCCCCGCACAGCCAGTCGGCGAAGGTGGCCCCCGGCGGAGCCGACCAATCGGCCGCCTCGGAACGGATGCACAGCAGCGGCACGTCCAGCGCCCAGCGCGCGTACCCGGCAATGGGATCGGCCCAGTCGTGCACGGGCGGCCGGGTACGTAGCTGGTCGAGCCGCTGCCAGGCCCGCATGCGCTGCGACGCCCAATCCCCCGGCGGGGCGGTGTGCAGGCCGGGCGAACAGGCGAACGCGGCCAGCAGTGCCGGGCCGATGGCGTACAGCACCCGCCAGCGGGCCGCGACCTCGGCGGGATTCGCCCCCGCGTCGACGCTGACCTGCGTGGCCGCGGTATTGCACATCATCAGCGCGCCGAAGGGCCCGATACCGGCGAAGGATCGCTCCATGGCCCGGTACCGCGGCAGTTGCAGCACGCGCAGCGGCCGCCGGGTGGCGTCGGCCGCGGCGGAAAAGGTTCGGATGGCGCGGGATTCGAGCAGCTCCCGCAGCAGGATCGCGTCTGCCCGCAAGCGCTCGCACAATTCGGCGGCGGAGCCGAACGGGGCACTGGACAGTTCGATCTGACCGCCGGGTTCGAGGGTGACCCGGCTGCCTCCCGGCAACGGAACGGCCGGGGAATCGGGGGAAATGGACCGTGGCGCATACGGCCCGAGGGCGTCCGCGAGGACCGTGAGATCCGGACGCGAGTTGGATGCCGAAAGTTCACCTTGCGCGGTGAGCCACTCCAGTTCGGCACCGATGAGCAGCGGTGGGCCCTGTTTGAAGCAAACTTTGCCGATATAAGCCTCGGCGGCGGCGCGTGAGGAGAACTCGCCGCCCGGCTCCGATTCGGCCAGGCCACTGCGCAGCACATCGGCGGGTGACGCTGTGACAGCCATTGCCAACCTCCGTCTGATGCGATCGCCGCTGAGGATCATGACGGCGACCCAAACCAGAGTAGCGACCACCTATGACAACAAATCTGACGAAATGGAGAACACACCAACCGTTATCGTCGCATCGTGCAAAGAAAAACCGCCATGCTGGAAATCGCGGGGCTACGGGCCGATACGCCCGGTTGTGAAAATCAGGTATTTCTCGACAGTGCGGGCTCCTCCTTGCCCCCGCGCATCGTCGTCGACACCACCATCGCTCACCTGCGCCGCGAGGCCGAGATCGGTGGCTATCGGGCCGCGAACGAGCGCATCGACGACCTGCACGCCGTCCGCACGGCCATCGCCGAATTGATCAACGCCGACCCGGCCGCCCTCGCCCTCAGCGACAGCGCCAGCCGTTCGTGGAGCGATTTCTTCTACTCGATCCCGCTCGCGCCCGGCGACCGCATCCTGATCTCCGGCGCGGATTACGGCAGCAATGCCATCGCCGCCCTGCAGCGCGCCCGCGCGACCGGCGCAACCGTCGAGGCAATCCCCAGCGACTCCAGCGGCCAGCTCGATCTCGACGCGCTCGAAGCCATGCTGGACGAGCGCGTGAAACTGGTGTCGCTGGTTCATGTTCCGACCAATGGCGGCCTGGTGAACCCGGTCGCCGAGGCCGCCCGCCTGGCCCATCGGGTGGGCGCGGTGGTGCTGCTGGACGCCTGCCAGTCGGCCGGGCAACTGCCCCTCGATGTCGCCGAGCTCGAAGTGGACGCCATGTCCGCGACCGGCCGCAAATGGCTGCGCGGCCCACGCGGCACCGGCTTCCTCTACGTCCGCCCCGAGCTGGCCCTGAGCCTGGAACCCACCCGTCTGGACCTGCACAGCGCCGAGTGGACCGCCCCCGACGACTACGTGCTGGCCCCCGACGCCACCCGCTTCGAATTCTGGGAGCACAGCGTGGCCGCCCGCCTCGGCCTGGGCACGGCCGTGCGCTACCTGCTCGACCTCGGCCCGGCACAGGTCTACGCGGCCGTGGCCGAGCGCGCCGAGTACCTGCGCAAGGCGCTGCAGGAGATTCCGGGCGTGGACGTGCGCGACCGCGGCACTCAGCACGCGGGCATCGTGTCCTTCACCGTGGACGGCCTGGAACCGGTCCGGGTTCGCGACCGGCTGGCGGCCGAGAACATCACCGTCACGGTCAGCTTCCGCGGCTCGACCCTGCTGGACATGTCCGCGCGCGAACTGAACTCGGTGGTGCGCGCCTCCCCGCACTGCTTCGTCAGCTTCGAGGACCTCGATCGCTTCATCGGGAAGGTCGCAACCCTCGCATAACCGGCCGCATTGGTCCGAAACGGTTAACAGCCTTCACCACTCGCGGGATATTTGTGGTGCTGGTTCTGCGCTCGAGGAGTCCATCGTGAGCCGCTTCACCGACGAAATGTATGCCACCGCCCGCGTCTCTCGCCGGGGGCTGGTGACCGGGGAACCGGACGCGCCGGTGCGGCACGAATGGGGTGAGATCCACGAGGTAGCCCGCGCCATGGCGGGCGGTCTGGCCGCGGCGGGCATCGGCCCGGGCGACGCGGTGGGGGTGCTGGCCGGCATGCCGGTCGATATCGCGCCCGCCTGCCAGGCGGTGTGGATGCGCGGGGCCTCGATCACCATGCTGCACCAGCCCACCCCGCGCACCGATCTGGCGGTGTGGACCCACGACACCGAGACCGTGCTGGACATGATCGAGGCGCGCGCGGTGATCCTGGGCGCACCCTTCGAGATCGCGGAACCGCTGCTGCGCGAACGCGGTATCGCGGTCATCACCATCGACGCCATGCGCGCCGGCTCCCCCATCGATCCGGTGCCGACCGGCGAGGACGATATCGCCCTGCAGCAGTTGACCTCCGGCTCCACCGGCTCGCCCAAGGCGGTGCGGATCACGCACGGCAACTTCTTCGTCAATGCCTACGCCATGTTCGACCGGGTGAAGTTCCAGCTCGACGACGATGTGATGATCAGCTGGCTGCCACTGTTCCACGATATGGGCATGGTCGGATTTTTATCCGTCCCAATGCAATTCGGCGCGGAAGTGGTGTGCGTGACGCCACTGGACTTCCTGACCCGCCCGATCCTGTGGGCCGAGCTCATCTCGAAATACCGCGGAACCGTCACCGCCGCACCGAATTTCGCCTACTCGCTGCTGGCCCGCCGCCTGCGCAATGCCGAGGACGGCGCGGTCGATCTGAGCAGTGTCCGCTACATGTGGAACGGCGCGGAGCCCGTGGACGCCGACACCATGGATACCCTGGCGGAGGCGGGAAAACGCTTCGGCCTCAACCCCATGTCGCTCACCCCGGTCTACGGCATGGCCGAAACCACGCTCGCCGTGTCCATTCCGGATCCGGGCCTGGGCCAGATCCTCGATATCGTCGACGCCGACCTGCTCGAGGCACTCGGCAAGGCCGTCCCGGTCCGCCATCCCGAGCATCATCACGGCGGTGTGCGCCGCCTGCCCACGCTGGGCTACCTGGTCGACAATCTGGAGGGCCGGGTGGTCGACGCCGAGCATCAGCCGCTCCCCGTCCGCAGCGTCGGTGTCATCGAATTGCGCGGTCCGGCGGTCACTTCCGGCTATGTCACCGTCGACGGCTTCCGCCCGGCCCAGGACCGTGACGGCTGGCTCGACACCGGCGACATCGGCTACTTCACCGACGATGGCCTGGTGGTCGTCTGCGGCCGCATCAAGGACGTCATCATCATGGCGGGCCGCAATATCTACCCGACCGATATCGAACGAGCGGCCCTGCGCGTCAAGGGCGTTCGCCCCGGCAATGCGGTGGCCGTGCGGCTGGACGCGGGCCAGAAACGCGAAAGCTTCGCCGTGGTGGTCGAATCCAACGATCACCAGAATCCGGACGAGGTCCACCGCATCGAGCACGACATCGTGCACGCCGTGTTCAGCGAGGTGGGCGTCCGCCCGCGCAGCGTCACCGTGCTGGGCCCGGGCGCGCTGCCCAAGACCTCCTCGGGCAAGCTGCGCCGCTCGGCCACGGCGACCCAGCTGCCGTAGCGCTATTCCGTTCCGGCGACCAGTACTTCGAGGGTCAGCTTCGGCATTTCCTTGGCGATGTACTGCAACCGCCACTTGTCGCTGAACAGCGCCAGGATCGCGCCGTCGGTGCGGGTGAACACCTCCACACCACGCTGACGGCTGAGCTCCTCGGCCGATTCCGCGTCGGTGCGCCGCGCCAGCTGGAACGGCAGGAAGTCGAGCTGGGTCTCGACATTGAACTCGGATTGCATTCGGGCCGTGACGACTTCGAACTGCATGGGGCCGACCGCGGCCAGCACCGGCGACTGATCGCCGCGGGCGTCATTGCGCAGCACCTGCACCACGCCCTCGGAATCGAGCTGATCCATGGCCTTGCGGAACTGCTTGTACTTGTCCGCGGTCTTGGCGCGCAGGGACGCGAAATGCTCCGGTGCGAAGGACGGAATCGGCGGGAACTCGACCTTCTTGTCCACGAACAGCGTGTGCCCCGGAGCCAGCGCGGTCGCGTTGACCAGACCGACCACATCGCCCGGATACGCCGTATCCACGGTCGTCCGCTCGCGGCCGAACACGGTCAGCGCGTACTTGGTGGCGAAGGGCCGCCCGGTCTGCGCGTGGGTCACCACCATGCCGCGCTCGAACTCACCGGACACGATGCGCATGAACGCCAGCCGGTCGCGGTGCGCGGTGTCCATCCCGGCCTGCACCTTGAAGATGACGGCGCTGAACGGCGCGGTGATCTCGCGCGGATTGCCGTTGTTGTCCTTGCGGGGCCGCGGCGGCGGCGCGAGCTCGACGAGCGTCTCGAGGATCTGGCGCACACCGAAATTCAGCATGGCCGAGGCGTAGATGACCGGCGAGGTGTGCCCGGCCAGGAACAGTTCCTGATCGTGGTCCTGCCCGGCGGCCGAGAGCAGTTCGCTCTCCTCGGCGGCAGTGGTCCACGCCTCGCCCTCGCGCTCGGCGCCCTGCTCGGGGGAGTAGTGCTCCTCGGGGGCGATGGTCGCGCCGCCCGCGGTGCGGGTGAAGTGGATGTATTCGGTGGCCGCGCCCTCTTCGCCGCGGCGCAGCAGGCCGCGGAAGTCACCGGCGATACCGACCGGCAGGAACAGCGGGGTCGGAGTCAGCCCGATGCGCTCGACGATCTCGTCCAGCAGTTCGAGCGGGGCCTGGCCCGGCCGGTCCCACTTGTTGATGACGGTGATGACCGGAATCCCGCGATCGCGCGCGACCTGGAAGAGCTTGAGCGTCTGCGGTTCCAGGCCCTTGGCGGCGTCGATGAGCATGACCGCCGCGTCGACCGCGGTCAGCACGCGGTAGGTGTCCTCGGAGAAGTCGGAGTGGCCCGGGGTGTCCACCAGATTGATGACGCAGTCCCCATATTCGAACTGCAGCGCGGTGGAGCTGACCGAGATACCGCGCGCCTTCTCCATTTCCATCCAGTCGGACACGGTCGACTTGCGTCCGGCCTTGCCGTGAATGGCGCCCGCCTTGGAGATCACCTTCGCGTGCAGCGCCAGGGCCTCGGTGAGCGTGGATTTACCGGCGTCCGGATGGGAGATCACCGCGAAGGTGCGCCGCCGCGCCGCCTCGTCGGCCAGCCGCCCGGCGGTAGCTGAGGTCGCGCTGGCAGTCGGGGAACTCACGGGGGACTCCTTTTGTGCGGACGAGGCAACCGCCCCAGGGTACGCGACCAGCCCGTGAGCCAGAACGGCCGGTTGTCCGAATACACCGGGGATCCGGACAACCGGCGAGCCGGGAATCAGCTGACGGCCGCGCCCGCACCGCTGGAGCTCGCGCCCGGCAGGCCGGAGCCGAGGCCCTTCAGCAGATTGTTGAGCAGCGAGCCCATCGAGCTCGCGCTACCGGTCCCGATGGTCGACGGGGAGGTCGTCGTGGTGGTGGGCGGCGTGGTGGTCGGCGGGCAGTCGTTGCCGGTGGTGGCGACGGCGGAGGGGGCGGCGAGGGCGATGGCGGTGGAGATGGCGGCGATACCCGCGGCACCCATTCCGGCCCGACGAATGTTCTTCATACAACTGTTCCTAACTCGGAAGAATTGATGCGAAACGATAATGCTTCAGAATTAGGGAAACAAGCCCTACGAGCCCTCGATATGCCGGGCCACAGCCGCCGCGACCAGCCCTTCGACATCAGCACCCGGCGCGATCGCCTCGATGCTGCGATTGGCGACCACCACGGCGATGCCGTGCACCTGCGTCCACAGGCTCAGCGCGCGTTCACCGGACGGATCCGGCACGCACTCCGCGACGAGTTCGCGCCAGCGCGCGAACATCGGCAGCGTCGTGGTCACCCGCCGGTTCTCCCCCGCGCCCTCGAGCAGATCGTGGCGGAACATGAGGGTGAACATTTCCGGCCGCGCGGTCGCGAATTCCACATCGCCTTCGGCCGCCCGCGCTATTTCCAGCCCGCCGATCAGCAGGCCGTGCGTCGCGCCACCGATGAACTCATGGCCGATCTCGTCCGCCGCTCGGGCCGCCCCTATGTCGATTGCTACGCGGCCACTTTCAAGCAGCAGGCCGCGTAAACGAAAAACGGCGGTTCCCTCGGGAACCGGCCGCCTGATTTCGATTCAGCTGACCCGCGAGTACGCGCTCGCCCCACCGAACGCGCCGGAGATCAACGGAATCAACGACTCCGCGCTGCCGGTGCTGGTCGAGGCCGCGGTGACGGTGACGTCCACCGGGCCGACGGCCTGGCCGCCGCTGCTGAGGGTGACCGAGATGCGGTGGGTGCCCGCGGCCGACGGGGTCCAGTAGATGGCGGCCGAGGTGCTGGTGCCCGACGGGGTGGCGGTGCCCAGCCCCACCGTGTTGGAACCGGTGGTGTCGAACACGGCCGCGGTGACGCCGGGCGACCCGGTGACGACGGTGATGGTGTAGGTCGTGCCGACCGCGTAGTTACTGCCCGAAACGGTCAGACCATTGGCGGTGGTGTCCGCGGCGGCGAACGGGGCGGCGACGGCGACGGTGGCGGAGATCGCGGCAATGCCCGCGGCGCCCAAGCTCACCCTGCGGAGGTTCGTCATGAATCTGTTCCTAACTTGGAGCGTAATTCCTTAGGATGCAAGCCATTCCCTGAACCCCGGGCAGCATCCGAAACGGAAGTATGTCAGATTGTCCGGAAAAAGATCAGGTAATCGCGCGCATTGTTCTGACCGGGGGTGACCCTCGACAGGGGGTGGCGCAAAGCCGTTCCGGCCGCATGTTAGAGTCTTCAGGTTGTCTCGGCGAGGGTGCGGCACCCAAACTGCCCACCGTGATCGACGCGGCTCGGCCCATTCGGCCGTCCATGTTCGGTTGTCGCCGACGAGCAGACCAACCTCAGCCAGGGCGGCCCCGTCGCCTGGCGACCCGCTGACATTACAGCCCGGACGAGCCGTAGGAGTAGACAATCATGTCCGACGCCAGCCTTCTCGAAGCCACCGTTCGCACCGAGTTCGGCAAGGGCGCTGCCCGCCGCACCCGCCGCGACGGCAATGTTCCCGCCGTGCTGTACGGCCACAACGAGGAGCCGCAGCACCTGTCCGTGAACGCCCAGGCCTTCGCCGCCATCCTGCGTGAGCACGGCACCAACGCCGTCCTCAACCTGGACATCGCGGGCAAGAAGCAGCTGGCGCTGACCAAGTCGGTCGTCGTCCACCCGATCCGCCGCTACATCGAGCACGCCGACCTGCTGATCGTGCGTCGTGGCGAGAAGATCACCGCCGACGTGCACGTCACCCTGGTCGGCGACGCCGCCTCGGGCACCCTGGTCACCCAGGAGGCCACCACCCTCTCCATCGAGGTCGAGGCCCTGCACATCCCCGAGTCGATCGAGATCTCCATCGAGGGCGCCGAGGCCGGCACTCAGATCCTCGCGGGCGCCATCGCGCTGCCGAAGGGCGCCACCCTGGCCGGCGACGCCGAGGCCCTGATCGTCAACATCATCGCCGCCCCGGCCGCCGCCGCCGAGGAAGCCGCTTCCGAAGAAGCTGCCGCCGAGTAATTCTCTACTCCCCTAACGGTTTTCAATGACCGAGGCAACCGCCGGGCCCACGCTCGTGGTCGGTCTGGGTAATCCCGGATCCGAATACGAGCGCACCCGGCACAATGTCGGTTTCATGGTCGCCGATGTGCTCGCGGAGCGCGTCGGCGGCCGTTTCACCGTGCACAAGAAGTCCGGCGCGGATCTGCTCGAGGCCCGCCTGGACGGGCGCAAGGTGCTGTTGGCCAAGCCGCGCACCTACATGAACCTGTCCGGGCGGCCCGTCGCGGCGCTGGCCAAATTCTTCTCCGTCCCCGCCACCGAGGTGATCGTCGTCCACGACGAACTCGACCTCCCGTTCGGAGCCGTCCGGCTCAAGCGCGGCGGCGGCGAGGGCGGGCACAACGGGCTGCGGTCGATCTCGCAGGCCCTCACCACCAAGGACTATCTGCGCGTCCGCTTCGGGATCGGACGGCCGCCGGGGCGGCAGGATCCGGCGGATTTCGTGCTGAAGCCCTTCGCCGCGCCGGAGCGCAAAGAGGTTCCGGTGATCGTGGAACAGGCCGCGGACGCGGTCGAACTGCTGCTGCGCGTGGGTCTGGAGACCGCGCAGAATCAATTGCACTGACGCGCAAGAAATTTCAGCGCGAATTCACGCTCACCCGAGCGTGCCGGAGCCGTCCGAGCTGGGTTCGATGCGCGGCGAGTCCGCCGGATCGCGGGCGATCAGCCCCCAGCGGCTCGAGGTCAGGCGCAGACTCGGCAGATCCGAGAGCGAGAGCACGACCTCGTAGGTGCGCTCGTATCCGGTATGAGCGATTCGCCATTGCCCGTCATCGCATCGCACGTAGCGGTCGCTGTAGAAAGCGGCCCCCCGCAGCAGCATATTGTGGCCCGGGATCAGCACCTTGTCGGCCAGGTACCAGGTCCCGGTCGCCTCGTCGCCGTCCACGTCGATTTCCGGATGGTCGCAACGGTGTTCGGTGATGACGTGCGGACCCAGGGTGTTGCGCATGAAGGCCAGGAAGGCGTCGCGCGATTCGAACTGGAGGTACTCGCTGTAGGTGGCGGTGGCCTCCGGAATCATGGTGTCGGCGAACTCGTCCCACGCCTTGGTGTCCAACGCGCGTAGGTAGCGGAACTTCAGCCGGCTGATCGCGGCGACGGCATCGGAATCCATACCGTCCACAATCCCATCAGGTATACGAAACCTTCAGGGATCGGCACAGATTTGTACCGGATCGCTATCAGCCCGGTACACAGGGACGGAGGCACGGGAGCACCGGCCCCCCGAAAGTTCCCGGGCTATCCGTTGATGGTGAAGCAGGTGTTGCAGAAATCCTCGCCGAACTCGGTCAGTCGCAGACTCTTTCGCACGATCTTGGGCACCCGCCCCGCCTTCTTGAGCGCCTCCTCGACCACCGGCTGCACCTCGAGCACCATGTAGCGCGACAGGATGACCGGATCCTCGGAGGTCATGGTCAGGCCCAGGCGGTTCAGGTTGATCAGGTAGTGCCGGGCCCGGTCCGGGTAGCGGACGCCGGACTGCTCGGGCACCGAGGTGAGGTCGCCCGCGACCAGCTCCGAGCCGATGCCCAGGGGCCGGTTGGTGCGCACGTCCACCGACGGCTGCGGCCCCTGCAGGGCCATGAACCGCAGGATGCGCGCCTCGTCCGGTGCGAGCTGATCGAGGATGCGGTCGTAGGCCGGGTGCACGTCCTCGGTGAAGTAGACGTCGGCCGAGCGCGCCAGCAGCGCGTCGCCGCGACGGCGCAGCTCGTCATTGGTGGCCGAGCGCATCAGCCCGGTGGCGATGGCCTGCTGCGGCTGCCCCATGGGAGTCGGTACGTAGCTGACGATCTCGCGCACCGACCCCTCGGTGACGCCCAGCGCGCTGCGCGCGATGGATCGCAGCGCCGCCCCCGTGCGCTCGGCGATATCGGCCGAGGATTCGCCGTCCAGCGCGGCCTGGGTCAGCTGTTTGGTGATCTCGAAGCTGGTGCCGACCGCCCACTCGGTCCCGCGCACCGCGGTGCCGACCGCCAGCCCAGCCGCCCGGAATGCCCCTCGGATCAGGCGGGCCTCATTGCTGATCTGCCGCTTCTCCACATCCGAACTGCGTTCCACGGCACGAGGTCCCGGCCGGGTCACGTCCTGCCCCGGGATCCTGTCTTCCGCCACGTCCATCTCCGAATATCGCCAGGTGAACCTAATCGTCCACAGATTATTGCCCCCGACGGACCTTCAGGCATGTTGAACCCGCAAGCCAGACGAAGGTTACCCCAGTCAACGCGCACCGCCGAACGACGCACATGACCCCCAACACAACCCGCACGAGGCACGATATGGATGTGGTCCCCGCCATTCTCGTGGTCCCATCGAGTCAGAGGAACATCGAGCCCGGTCACTGTGACCGAGATCTCCGACTCAGACACTCCGTGGCTGGACTCGTTTCCTTAATAGCCAGTAAGGTCCGAATCGCCGATGGGGTAGTCAACGCCGACGGCGGTGCGTTGCGGGTCGGCAGGAGGGTGTCGTGCTAGTGTCC
>NZ_BJWY01000060.1 GCF_007990715.1 Nocardia seriolae NBRC 15557
AGTACTAGCCGCGGGGCGGGCGAGCGGGTTCAGTATTCGTTCTTGATCGTGAAGTAGGAACCGCGAATGGTCCCGGCCAGTTTCGACTTCTGCCGCGCGAACTCGAACTTCGACGCGAGTTCCTCCGGGATCTCCATCCCGTCGGAGAGCTTGAACCCGACCGCCCGCTTCCCGGCGTCATCGAGGGTGTACATGACATTGATGGACAGGCCGCTCTCGTAGAAGACGTAGGCCATGCGAATCCCCTCGACCTCGAATTCGCTGGTTTCCAGCGCAGGCGAGGCGATGACGATCCGGCGTTCTTCTTCGAGGATGCGGTTGATCCAGGCCAGCGTCGCCTTGCCCTGGCCCGCAGGGATCACCGTGAAGACGTGGTCGTATTTGTTCTTGAAGTAGCGAGCCTCGTTCGCCCGCAAACCCGCGAGCGCGTCCGCGACCGGTGACGACTCCAGCCCCGCGGTCGACACATTCACGAAGTCCACGACATAGGCGGTCATCACCCGACCCTAAGCGCCCGGCGACGTCGCCGGGCGCAACGCAACGCCCCCGATCTCGGGTGGCTAGGGGCGGGCGGCGGCGATGGTGGTCAGGACGCCGGCCAGCCAGGGGGTGTAGCGCTGGGGGGTGGTGGCCACGTGGTCGGCGAGGGTGTCGGGGCGGATCCAGGCGATATCGGCGACCTCGTCCGGATTCGGTTGCGGCGCGGTGTCTTCCAGCAGGCCGATCAGGACGTGGTCGTATTCGAATTCGACGCGCCCGGTGTTCGGGTCGGTGGCCTGGTAGGTGAAGACGCCGACCTCGCTGAGTTCGGCGCTGATGCCGAGCTCCTCGTGCAGCCGCTTGGCGGCCGCCTCCACGACGGCTTGGCCCGGCTCGGGATGCCCGCAGCAGGTGTTGGTCCACAGCAGCGGGAACCGCGTCTTGACCCCGGCCCGCTGCTGGAGCAGCACCCGTCCGTCGGCGTCGAACAGCAGCACCGAGAACGCCCGGTGCAGGCGGCCGGGGGCGGTGTGGGCCGCCGCGACCGACAGCGATCCCCGCGCGTGGCCCCGCTCGTCCACGAGCTCGACGAGCAGGGTCTCACGGTCGACGGCCGTCCCGTCGGCGGGGTCCGCCGGGGTCGGGTCGGAGGTTTCGAGGGAGCCGGTCACCCTCCCACCTTATCGGCGGTGATCATCAGGTACTGGAAGCTGCCCTCCTGGTAGGAGGCCAGGAACGGCTGCTCGACACCGGTCGCGAGCTCGGAGTGGGTGCGCAGTTCCCAGTACGGGATGGTCGCCGGGGTGAGATCGGTGACGGCGATGGGCACCAGGTTGTTGGCCGCCAGCGCCTGGAAGTACTGGCTGCGCGGGTGGATATTGCAGCCGTAGTGGGCGTCGATCCAGCTCACCGAGGCCGAGCGGGCGCCGAAGACGTCATTGGAGCAGCCGGTGATGCAGACGTAGCGCCCGCCTGGCTCGAGCAGCCGGGAGAACTCGGCGAACAGCTCGAAAAGGTCGACGTACATGGTGGTTTCGTTGGTCCAGATGCCGCGCTTGGAGCCCGCCTCGAAACCGGTGTCGAGCATGTTCTTGAAGTGGAAGCGCACCTTGTCGGCGACGCCGCGCTCGCGGGCCTGCTCATTGGCGAAGCCCACCTGGTATTCGGAGATGGTGACACCGTCGACCTGGCAGCCGAAGCGCTGATTGGCCATGAAACCGGTGCCGCCGCGGCCGGATCCGCCGTCCATCAGGTAGCCGCCGGGGCGGACGTCGCCGAGCTGATCGAGCAGGCCGTCGGCCTGGGCGGTCTCGAGCCGGTGCAGTTCCTTGACGATGCGTTCCTGTCGGGTCTCCTCGGGGCCCTCCAGCACCGTCAGGTCGGGCTCGCCGACGCCGTAGTGGTGGTGGTAGAGCCCGTCCACCTCACCGAGCTTGGTGTTGACCCGGTCGTCATTGGGGTTGTTGTTCCAGTAGGACGCGACCGACTTCTGGTATTCGGTCTTCAGCACGGCGTCCGGCTGGGGGTGGAGCGCGGTCATGACAGGTCATCCTCTCGAATGGGTGATATGACGCTGGAAGTACTGCGCGCGGAATCTGCGGATTTCCGGGGAAGTGCTGTGTTTCAGGGACTTTCCTTGTAGCGGCGGCTGTCCGCGTGCCAGGCCCGATTGCCGCCCATCCAGGCCCACAGGCCGGTGAGGAAGCGGCGCAGCTCCGGGGATGCGGTGGCCGCGAGCAGTCCCGCCTCGGCCTCGAAGCGGTGCACGAGTTCGTCGTGGACCTCGGCGGTGCGCTGCACGGCCTCGCGACGCGAGCAGTTCTCCTCGGCGGCGAGCACCGTGGGGAGGTTGAATTCCCTTCCGCCGGAGAGGTCTTCGCGCGCCATCGAGTAGAGGTCGTTGACCATCTGGCTGGCCAGCGCGGCGGTGGTGACCACCCGCCGCACCCGCGGATCGGCGTACTCCGCGGCCGGCAGTTCGTAGCCGCCCACCGCGTCGAGCGGGGCCATGCACGGCATGGAAACTGTGCGGTTGCCGGTTGAGCAGGTACTCCCACACCGGTGGCATCCGCCCCGCCGCCCGCCAGCCCGCCTCCGCGCCGAGTGCGATGAACCAGCCCGCGATCTCGGTGCGCAGCCGCGCCACCTGGGTCGGGGTGGCGAAACGCGACAGGTGCTCGAACGAGGTCCGGAAGGCCCGCAGGATCGGATCGTCCCGCATGGCCGCCTCCACCTTGACCTGGTAGCGCAGCGGCAGATGCACCGGATCCATTGCGGCGGCGGCCAATTCCAGTCGCGGCCCCAATTCCGCCTCCGCGCTGGACTTGGAGCCGTCCGGCGCGATGTCGCTGGCGTCCTCCTCGCAGTAGTAGTCGTCCACCGACCACTCCGACACCGCGCACTTGGCCGCCGCCAACAGCCGATCCGCATCGTCGCAGTCCGGATGCGCCAGCATGATCAATCGCCCGAAGTCGGCCTTGCGCAGATCGTCCAGCCGTCCTTCGTACAGGCCGATCTCCTCGGCCCAGGCGATGATCCCGGCATTGACCGCCTCCGCCAGCAGCGGATCGTCGCGCACCGGCGGCGGACAGTAGAGCGCCGGAATCGCGGAGCCCCGGGTGCGCCGCACAGACGCGGTCCCGATCCCGCTGGGACCGTGGGATATCCGTCGCGGCCCGACCGAACCCGCCGACGAGGCCGGAACCGGTTGTGCCGCACCACTGACGGCACCGGCGGCGCCCTTCGGGTCGGGCAGGATTGTCACCGCGTCGGCGGGGCTGATGCCCGCTGGTGCGGCGGTCACGTCCGTGGCGATGGTCGCCGCGCCGCGCTCGGCGGCATCGGTTTCGGCGGGTGGGGCGGGGAGCCGGACAGCGCCCAGTGAGCGGGGGATCTGCCGAAGCGGCTGGGGGACAGGGGAGGTGGGCGGGTGGGGCGTCGGCATCGCGCCGCCAGCAGGCGATGGCGGGCGCGATGCCTGTCCCGCGAGCTCCGTGATCACCTGGGGGGGGTGGGTAGGTTGATCACGAGGCTCGGGGCCCCGAGGCCGGAGGGGCCGAGCAGCCGTCGGGGGGAGTGGGTCTCGGCGGCGTCGGACACGCCGAGGCGGGGATCATCCGTGCCGAGCGAAGACTCCGGGGCGGCAACGGCTTCGGTTGCCGCGAGCAGGGTTTGCGGGGCGGTGGTGCCGAGGTTGGTCAGCAGGGCGGCGACGGCCGCTGCCACCTCGGAGGTGGCAGGCGGGGCCGCGGCGCGGGAGAGCACCGACATGACGGCACACCTCGCTCAGTCGGACTGACGGGCGACCAGCACATTGTCGAGAATGCCGAGCGCGTCGGGGACCAGGACGGCGGCCGAGTAGTAGCAGCTGACCAGGTAGGAGATGATCGACTGGTCGTCGATCCCCTTGAAACGGACGTTCAGGCTGGGCTCGTACTCGTCCGGAATCCCGGTCTGGTGCAAGCCGATCACGCCCTGATCCTTCTCGCCGGTGCGCATGGCCAGGATCGAGGTGGTCTGGGTGTCGCTGACCGGGATCTTGCCGCACGGGAAGATCGGCACCCCGCGCCAGGCGAACACGCGGTGGCCGTCCACCTCCACCGGGTCGGGATAGATTCCGCGCTTGGAACATTCGCGGCCGAACGCGGCGATCGCCTTGGGGTGGGCCAGGAACAGCTTGGTGGAGCGGCGCATGGACAGCAGCTCGTCCATATCGTCGGGCGTGGGCGCGCCGGCCTCGGTGTAGATGCGCTGCTTGAGATCACAGTTGTGGAGCAGGCCGAAGTCCGGGTTGTTGACCAGGTCGTATTCGCGGCGCTCGTAGAGGGACTCGATGGTCAGGCGCAGCTGCTGCTCGATCTGATCCATCGGGTCGTTGAACAGGTCGGCGACGCGGGTGTGCACGCGCAGCACCGACTGGGCCAGGCTGAGTTCGTATTCGCGGGGCTGGGAGTCGTAGTCGACATAGGTGCCGTCGAGCATCGGTTCCCCGGAATGGCCGGAGGAGATGACGATCTCGGCCTCGCCGTACTTGTTCTGCGGCAGCGCCGGGGCGTGCGCGACGGCGGAAAGATGTTCGGCCAGCGCCGGAATGTTCTCGGTGAGCTGGTTCACGGTGGCGCGCGAGAGCACCAGCATGGTGGTGGGGGTGACCGTCTTGACGGTGACCGGCCAGATGGCGTCGGGATCGGTGAGGGTCTCGTCGCCGAAGAAGTCGCCGCCGCCGAGCATGCCGACCTTGGTGGTCTCGCCGTACTCGCCGGTGCCGATCTTGGAGAGCTTGCCGTGCACGATCAGCAGCACCTGGTCCATGGGGTTGCCGAATTCGGCGACCACGGTGCCGGGTGGCAGGTCCCGCTGTTCGAAACGCCCGGCCACGGTGGCCAGGATCTCCTCGTCCTCGAAGCCGCGCAGCTCCGGCAGTTCCTGCAGTTCGAGCGGGATGACCCGGGCGGACGGGCCGTTGATGATGTACTCCACCTCGCCATAGCCGACGGTGTGGGTCAGACGGCGGTTGACGCGGTAGATACCGCCCTTCACCTGGGTCCACGGCAGCGAGCGGGTCAGCCAGCGGGAGCTGATGCCCTGCATCTGCGGTTCGGATTTGGTGGTGTGGGCCAGTTGGTGGGCGGCCGCGGTACTGAGGGACTTGCGCTGGCCGTTCTCGGTCTGAAGTGGCATTTCAATGGTCATGCTGTGGTCCTCACCTCGAAGGGATACCGCGGAGACAGGCGGTGGAGTCCACGGCGAAAAGGCGGCCCGAATGGGTCTGCGGGAATTAGTCAAGTGGGTGAATTGACAAGCGCGACAGTGCGTTCCAGCGCTACCGATGGTAGGTCTCGAGCCCCGGTGGCGGATCGAAATGCCAAAACATGATGCCTGGAATGTTGCTGTATCGCGTAGAACAGAAACGGCCGGTTTGGTTAGCCGCCGTTAGCCCGCATGGTGCTGGTCACAGCGCCAGCGCAGTAGGGTGGTGCTATGGCAAGCTCATCGGGACGCGTCGGGGCGGGTGACGCTGGTCAGGGCCAGGAAAAGTCTGGGAGAGAAGCCGTGAAATTCAATAGCAGGTCCGTTGTCGGTCCGATCGAGCGACTCGTCGCGACCGCGCAGAACGGGCTCGAGGTGATCCGGTTCGGGGGACTGGTTCACGAGATCGAGTCGTCGCCGTACGAGGTGGTCGAGCGCAAGCGGATGTACCGCCTGCGGCACTACTTCCCCGACGACACCGGGGCGGACCGTCCGGTGGTGGTGCTGGTGCCGCCCATCATGGTGACCGCCGAGATCTGGGACGTGAATGCCGCCGACGGGGCGGTCGGCATTCTGCACCAGGGCGGAATCGATTGCTGGGTGGTCGATTTCGGCTCACCCGCCACCGAAGAGGGCGGCTGGGACCGGGATCTGGCCGACCACGTGCTGGCGGTCTCGAGCGCCATCGACGCCGTCACCGAAATCACCGGCCGCGCCGTGCATCTCATGGGGTACTCCCAGGGCGGCATGTTCGCCTACCAGACCGCGGCCTACCGCTACGGCAAGGGCGTGGAGTCCATCGTCACCTTCGGCAGCCCGGTCGACGCCGTCGCGGGCATGCCCTTCGGCCTGCCGCACGGGCTGGTCTCCGACGCCGCGGACTTTCTCACCGATCACGTGCTGAACCGGTTGCCGATCACCGATTCCATGGTGCGACTGGGCTTCCAGGCCCTGGACCCGGTCAAGACCGTGCGGGCCCGCATCGACTTCCTGCGTCAGCTGCACAATCGTGAGGCGCTGCTGCCCAAGGAGCGGCAGCGCCGGTTCCTGGAGGTCGACGGTTTCATCGGCTACCCGGGGCCCGCGCTCACCGATCTGCTCCAGCAGTTCGTCAAGCACAATCGAATGATGCTGGGCGGGTTCGTGATCCGTGATCAGCTCATCTCGCTGGCGGAGATCAAGTGCCCGATCCTGGCCTTCGTCGGCGAGGTCGACGACATCGGCCAGCCGGCCGCGGTGCGCGGCATCGTGCGTGCCGCGCCGAATGCCGAGGTGTACGAGACCAGCATTGTGGCCGGGCATTTCGGGCTGGTGTCGGGTTCCAGCGCCACCAAGCACACCTGGCCCGTGGTGCGCGACTGGGTCAACCATCTCAGCGGTCGCGGTGAACTGCCCGAGCAGGTCGAGCGCATGAGCACCGAGGTGGTTCGCAACGGCCCGCGCACCGGGCTCACCCGCGCGGTGCACGCCATCGGCAGCCTGGCCGAGGCCGGGACCAGCCTGGGCAAGACCATCGAGGGCGTGGCCGGGCAGACGCTGCGCGGCACCGTCGAGCTCACCGGCGAGGCGGCGCGGGCGCTGCCGCGCCTGACCCGGCTGGGCATGATCCAGCCGCACACCCGGATCTCGCTGGGGCGCTTGCTGGAAGAGCAGGCGCGGCGCGGGCCGCAGCGGGAGCTGTTCCTGTTCGACGATCGGGTGCACACCGCGCAGGCGGTCAATCAGCGCATCGACAATGTGGTGCGCGGGCTGATCTCGGTCGGGGTGCGGCCGGCCACCCGGGTCGGCGTGGTGATGGAGACCCGGCCCTCGGCGCTGGTCGCCATCGCGGCGCTCTCGCGTCTGGGCGCGGTGGCGGTGCTGCTCGCGCCGAACAGTGAACTGTCGAAGGTGGTGGAGCTGACCGGGACCCGGCTGCTGATCACCGATCCGGAGAACCTCGCCAGCGCGGCGGCCACCGGGCATCGGGTGCTGGTGCTCGGCGGTGGTGAGGCGCGCGGCCTCGCCGTTCCCGAGGGCACCGACGTGGTCGACATGGAGAAGATCGATCCGGCGGCGGTGACGCTGCCCGCCTGGTACCGGCCGAATCCGGGGCTGGCGCGGGAGCTGGCGTTCATCCTGGTGACGGGCACCGGCGACAAGTTCGACGTCAAGTACGTCACCAACCACCGGTGGGCGCTGTCGGCCTTCGGCACCGCCTCGGCCGCCGACCTGGGCCGCCACGACACCGTGTACTGCCTTGCGCCGCTGCATCATTCGTCCGGGCTGCTGGTCAGCCTGGGCGGTGCGGTGGCCGGTGGCAGCCGGATCGCGCTGGCACGCTCGCTGGATCCGGCGCGCTTCGCCGAGGAGGTGCACCGCTACGGCGTCACCGTGGTCACCTACACCTGGACCATGCTTCGCGACATCCTCGACGCCGACACCTTCCCCAACGGGCACCCGCATCCGATCCGCCTGTTCATCGGTTCCGGTATGCCGCGCGGGCTGTGGCGGCGCACGCAGGAGCGTTTCGAGCCCGCCAAGGTGCTGGAGTTCTACGCCTCCATCGAGGGAGACGTGGTGCTGGCCAACGTCTCCGGCGTGAAGGTCGGGTCCAAGGGGCGTCCGGTGCCGGGCACGGCCAAGGTCGAGCTCATCGGATACGACCCGCTGACCGATGAAATCCAGGTCGAGGACACCGGTTTCGCGCGCCGCTGCGCCGACAACGAGGTGGGGCTGCTCATCGGCACCGTCTCCGACACCGTCGATCTCTCGGCCGGTGGTTTGCGCGGCGTCTTCACCCCCGGCGACGCCTGGATGCCGACGGAGAACCTCTTCCGCCGCGACAGCGACGGCGACTACTGGCTCATGGACCGCCGCGACACGGTGATCCCGACACCCCGCGGCCCGGTCTACACCCAGCCGATCGTGGATGTGCTCAACGACATCCAGGCCGTGGACATGGAGGTCGCCTTCGGTCTCCCGGCCGGTGACCGCATCCTCGCGGTGGCCGCCGTCAGCGTCCGCGCGGGCTTCACCCTGGCCCCGAAGGACGTCACCGAGGCGGTCCGTGCCCTCACCCCCGACCAGCGCCCCGACATCGTCTACGTCGTCGAGGACATCCCCCGCAGCTCGACCTTCCGCCCCTCAACCCGGGCGGTCCAGGCGGCGGGCCGCTCCGAACCCGACGACCGCACCTGGTGGTACAACCGCACCACCGAGGCCTACGAGGTGCTCACGACGGAACTGGCCGCCCGCCTCTTCGCCTGACGACTGCTCCCGGGCGGTTATTCCGCTCGGGAGAACACCGCCACCAGAAAGTCGGACTCATCGGTGAAGGGACGCAGGTCCCAGGTCGAAAGACGCAAATCCACTGAGAGTCCGGCTTTTTCGGCATGTGCGAGAAACTCCGGGAACTCGTAACCACGATCGGCTCCGAACCCCACCACCAGCCGACCGGTCGGTGCGAGGTGGCGCGCGAACCCCGCCAGCACGGTCTCCCGGGTGGACGGCGCGAGGAACGTCACCACGTTGCCCGCGCACACGATGACGTCGAAGTCGGCGGCGACGCCACGGCTCGGCAGGTCCAGCTCGGCGAGATCGCCCACCAGCCAGGTCGGCCCCGGGTAGTCCTCCTCTGCCGCCGCGATCAACACCGGATCCACGTCGACCCCCACCACGACGTGCCCGGCCGCGTGCAGATACCCGCCCACGCGCCCCGGCCCGCATCCCGCGTCCAGCACCCGCGCGCCCCGCTCGAGCATGGCGTCGATCATCCGCGCCTCGCCGACGATGTCGCGCCCCTCTGCCGCCATCGTCCGGAATCGCTCCACGTACCACGTCGAATGGGCGGGGTTGCCGGCGGTGATTTCCTCCCACTGGCTGGGGACACGCTCGCTCATACGCTGCTCCTCCTCGCTCGCCCCCTGCTCCACCCCACCCTGCCACCGCACATAATCGGTCGTGCTCCGGGGGTCCGGTTGCTACCGTCGGAGCCATGCAGGTCAATTCACGCACCGCTGCCGCGCGAGCTCACAGCTCGCCGGTCGCTGTCGCCTGACCTCGATTCCCTTGTCGGCGACCGGAAACGGTCCGTCGACGGGTGCCCGCCCTCCCGCGGGGCCGGCCAGGCGCGGTCGCTTCCGGTCGAAATCACCTCGATGGAGCAACCGCCATGTTCACCACGGATCAGACCGTCCGAATATTTCTCGACTTCTTCCGCAAGCGCGGGCACGAACTCACGCCGGGGGAGTCACTCGTATCCCCGCCCGGGGATCCGGTGTTGTTCACCACCTCCGGAATGCATCCGCTGACCCCGTACCTGCTGGGGCGTCCACATCCGCTGGGCGGCAGGCTGACCGGCCTGCAACGCTGCCTGCGCACCACCGATCTCGACGAGGTCGGCGACGACACCCACCTGACCGTGTTCGAGATGCTCGGCTCCTGGTCCCTCGGCGACTACGGCGGATCGCGCAGTCTGCGTTGGGGTTTCGAGCTCCTGCGCGACGGCTTCGGCAGCGACCCGGGACACATGTACGTCACCGTGTTCGGCGGCGACGAGCAGGTCGGCCCCGACCGCGAGTCGTGGGAAACCTGGGGCGAGTTGGGATTACCGGTCGAACCGACCACCGACGAGAACTGGTGGTCCACCGGCCTCTGCGGCCCCGACTCGGAGATCTTCGTCTGGACCGGATCCGAAACCCCCAGCGGCACACCCACAACCGACAACCGCTGGGTGGAAGTCTGGAACCACGTCATGATGCGCTACTTCCGCCACCCCGACGGCAGCCTCGACCCACTGCCCCGCCCCAATATCGACACCGGCCTGGGACTTGAACGCCTGCTGCGGGTCCTCCAGAGCCGCCCCTCCGTCCACGAGATCGACATCCTCCAACCCTGGCGCACCACCCTGCCCGGGCTCTGGAACCCCCTCGACGAACCGTCCCTGCGCCTGCTGACCGACCACCTCCGTTCCAGCATCGTGGTTGTCGGCGACGGCATCACCCCCTCCCCGAACGGCCGCGGCTACGTCCTGCGCCGACTCCTCCGCCGCACCCTCACCACCCTGTGGCGCGACGACCCCACCCGCACCCTGTCCGACCTCCCCACCGAACTCATCGACCACACCCTCGACCACTTCCACCAAACGAGTGACCCGCACGACATCCGCACCGTCTTACTCGACGAGCAACACAAATTCGACCAACTGCTCCAACGCGGCCGAAAGATCCTGTCCCACCACCGTTTCACCCACTCTCTGACCGAGGACGACTACCGGTTCCTCCACGCCACCCACGGTCTACCCCGCGACCTCGTGGTGTACCTCTGCTCGGAACCAGGGCGATGACGACGCCCTCACCACGCCGCCCGCATATATGCGCGGTGCCTCCGGCGCGGAAACCCGCTCAGCGACAGTTCCATTCGATGTCGAGGGCGGGGTTTGACAGGCGGTGAACCAACGCGGGCGAGCTGGCTGTGGCGCGCTTCGGCGCCGCTCCGGCGGGGTCTGTTCGGTGTGGCCTCCGGCGTGTGGGTGTCAGGGTGTGGGGACCTTTACCGTGATTTCGCCGCCGAGGTGGTAGCCGTCGGCGAGGCGGAGGTTGTCGCCGCTCCAGAATCGGCCCGGGTCGTACCAGTTCGGGCGTTTGGCGGGGAGCAGGCCCATGGCCTGGTAGGTCATGGCGACGATTTCGGCGCAGTAGGCGTTTTCCAGGCCCGCTTCGGGTTCCGGGGTTTTCGAGCGTTTCGGCAGTGGGATGCGGCCGCGCATCCAGCGGCCCGCCAGGGCGCTGGTCGATGGGAAGGGCATGCCGTCCAGGCGTGCGATCGTGCGCAGGGCGGCGTCCTCCATCTCGCGGGTGACGGGCCGGTCCAGCTGGCGGATCCACGCCTGCTGATCGTATTCGTTGGACCAGCGCAGGACCGCTGCCCGCAGGTCGTGGAGCTGGGCGCCGCGATGGTGGCTGCCGGACCAGACATCCGGCAGTGCGCGGCCGAGCTCGGCATGCCAGATCAGTGCCGGTAGATCGTCGATGACCACCGCCATGCCGACATGGTTGACCGGGCTGTTGGTCAGCCCCCGGATCGCCCGATCGGCTCCGGTGTGGCCGCGGAACAGCCACAGGTCCCCGGTCCTCGTGAGCTCCACCGCGTCGTCCAAACCGATACTCGAGATCGCTTCCCGTTGCACGGCGACTAGCCTAGGCGCATGCGTTGGTGGAAGGTGCTCGGCTTGGCAGGGGCCGCGGGAGTCGCGGCGACCGGAGTGGTGATCGTGCGCTCCGAACGCAAACGTCGCGCCTACACCCCGGACCAGATCCGGGATCGTCTGCATGCCCGCCTCGACGACCGGCCCGAGCCCACCGCGCAGAGCTGAATCGGACCGCGAAACCGCGTCGCCCGCACCGGCTTCGATCCCGGCCGCCGCTCATGCGATGCGCAACGACAGCGCGTCGGCGCTGTCCAGCAGTCGCTGCCGGGTCAGCCGCTCGCCGAGTTCGGCCATCGCGCCCGCGGGACTGCCGGCCAGGTCGGACAGGCACCCGCGCAGCACCGATTCCACCTGCCACCGGGATACGGCGCCGCCGAATTCCGCGCACAGCCGCGCCACCGTCCGGTCGAACATGCCGGGCTCGCTCGCCCGAATCGGCTCCACGCCCGCAAGAGTCATGATCACGGCTACAACCTGCTGCGCGAGCCCGATGCCCGGCAGAGCCGAAAGGCTCCCCGCGAGGGTCCATGCGTCAACGGTGACCGGCGGTCGCGACTCACCGCCGGCGGGCCGGTTCACGCTGTGCCGGGGCTGCGGCGCAACCTTTTTCGTTCACGTAGTCGGCGAACCGCCCGGAAGCTGAGCCAGCCCAGTCCGGCCAGGACGAGCAGGATCGCGAGGAAGGCCACGATCGGGACCGCCAGGGCGAGGATGGTCAGGAGGAGAGAGGTGCCGTCCTCGGCGGTCGAGATCACCGGATTGCCCACGCCCGCGGTCGTTCCCGTGATAACCGGTCTGGCCACCGATCGGCCGATGTGGACGCTGCCCGCGGTGGCGGCGCCCAGGATGGCGGTGACGGCGGGCGGCAGGTGGGCGGACAGGCTGGACTCGGCGGCGAAGAGGATCGCGCCGGAGGCCGGTGCCACCAGAGTGCCGATGCCGTGCAGGACCGAATCCACCACCGGAATCTTGTCCCCGACGAGGTCGACGAGGAACAGCGCGGCGATGACGAGGAGCGCGGGGGTCGAGGAGAGCCACCCGTAGGAGCTGCCCAGGTCGATCCACCCGGCGCGATCCGCGACGCCCACCACCAGCAGCGGCAGCCAGGCATTGAGCCCGGCCGCGCCCGACAGGCCGAACGCGCCCAGCACCGCAGCGACCGCCGATGTGATCTCCATGGAGAGAGTGTGACTGCTCGGTCCGACAAAAGGGCGCAGCCGCCGCGGCGAGGTGGCCGGGGTGCCACGAATGAGGGCCGGTCCGGCGGACCCGGCCGGGCGCGCATGCGTTTCGAACGGTCGCGCCACGGTGTCCCGGTCACGGGTGGACGGCGGCGAATTGGGGCCGGGATCCGTTGAACCGGATGCGGTGTCGGGGCGTTGTGATGGGTATGGGATCGGCGTAGCGTCCGGGGTGACGATGGCGTCGGTGGTCGGAAAACCTTATACAACATCGTATTTCGATGCTGCTTACCTCGAAGGGGTGGGTGGTCATGGCTCGTGCTGCTGGCGGAGTGGTTGCGGAAGATGTTGATCGGGGCGAAGTTTCGCTGATTCGGAAGGTGGCGGCCGAGGGGGTGGGTACCTTCCTGCTGGTGTTCGGCGGGGTCGGTACCGCGGTCCTGGCCGGGAGCCGGGTGGGGGCGCTGGGCGTCTCCCTGGCCTTCGGATTCATCCTGTTGTGCCTGGCCTACACGCTGGGCCGGATCTCGGGATGTCACATCAATCCCGCTGTGACACTGGGACATCTGCTCCTGGGCCGGATCCAGGCGGTGACGGCCGCGATGTATGTGGCCGCCCAGGCGGTCGGCGCGCTGCTCGGCGGCCTGCTGGTCTTCGCGGTAGCCAACGGACTGCCGGACTACCACCGCGATCTCGACGGCCTGGCCGCCAACGGCTGGGGCGAGTACGGGCCGCACGAGCCGGGCAAGGAGGGCTACGGACTCGGCTCGGCCATCGTGGTCGAGGTCGTGCTGACCGCGCTGCTGGTCCTGGTGGTGCTGGCCGTCACCGACAAGGTGGCCGACACCGCGCTGGCGGGCGTCGCCATCGGCATCACCCTGGCCCTGACGAACCTGGTCGCCATCCCGGTCGACAATGCCTCCATCAACCCCGCGCGCAGTCTCGCCTCGGCCCCCTTCCAGGAGGACGCCTGGGGCCAGCTGTAGGCCTTCATAGTGTTCCCGCTGCTCGGCGGCGCTATCGGCGCACTCGCCTACGCGGGCCTGTTCGGCTGGAAGCGGCGCGCCCGAGCCTGATCACACATGGCGAAGGTCCGGCCGCCGACCGGACTTTCGCCCCCGGAAAGCTAAACGGTGAAGCTGGTGACCCCGTCGACGACACGGGCCAGCTGCGACTCGGTCAGCCCCGGCCACAGCGGCAGCCGCACCAGCGTCGAGGAGAACTCGGCGCTGCGCACGCACGGGTACGGCGTGCGGCCCAGCTTCAAACCGGCGGGCGAGGAGTCCAGCGGCACATAGTGGAACGGGGCCACGATCCCGAGCCCGGACAGGTGCGCGATCAGATCGTCGCGCCGGTGCTCGGTGGGCACGCGCAGGTAGTACAGGTGCGCGGTGTGCTCGCGATCGGCGGGCACCGACATGAGCCGGACATCGTTGCGCGCGGCCCACTCCGGCAGTTCCGCGGCGTAGGTGTTCCACACCCGGTGCCGGTTGGCCTGGATGTGGTCGAACTCGGCGAGCTGCGCGTCCAGCACCGCCGCGTTCAATTCGCTGGGCAGGTAGGAAGATCCGATGTCCTGCCAGGAGTACTTGTCCACCGCGCCGCGCAGGAACCGCGCCCGGTCGGTGCCCTTCTCGCGGATGATCTCCGCACGCGCCATGAGGATTTCGTCGGTGAGCAGCACCGCGCCGCCCTCACCGCAGTGCACGTTCTTGGTGTCGTGGAACGACAGCGCGCCCACGGTGCCGATGGTGCCCAGCGGGCGACCCCGGTAGAACCCGCCCAGCCCGTGCGCGTTGTCCTCGATGATGGCGAACCCGTGCGAATCCGCCAGCCGCTGCAGCCCTTCCATATCGGCGGCCACGCCGCCGTAGTGGATGACCATGACGGCCTTGGTGCGCGGGGTGATCACCCGCGCCACCGATTCGGGATCCAGATTGCCGGTCTCGGTGTCGATATCGGCGAACACGACCGTCGCGCCGCGCAGCGCCATGGCCGTGGCGCTGGAGGTGAACGCGAAGCTCGGCACGATGACCTCGTCGTCGGGCCCGAGTTCCAGCAGCAGCCCGGCCATTTCGAGCGCGTGCGTGCACGAGGTGGTCAGCAGCGCGTACGGCGCGGCGGTGATGTCGCGCAGCTTCGCGGTGGCACTGGCGGTGAAGGGACCGTCACCGTGGCTGTGGTCCGAGGACAGCACCGCCTCCACATTCGGCAGCTCACGCGAGGCGCGGAAGGGGCGGCTGAAGATGATGCGGTCACTGCTCACGCGCGTGAAACCCCTTGCCTGCCGGTTCGAATCGAGAATCGTCATCAATGCTGAGCGGCTGCCCGGGCCGCGGCGTCGGCGTCTCCACCGTCAGATACAGCGGCTTGCCGACCAGCACATGCAGCGCGACACCGAGGTATTCGGCGATCAGCCCCAGCGAGAACAGCACCGCGCCCGAGCACAACAGCAGCACCGTCATGAGCGAGGCCCAGCCCGCGGGATCGCCGTCGTTGTCGGTGAGCGCGTGGTACACGACCCATCCGGCCATGCCCAGCCCGCCCAGCGCCAGCGTCAGCCCGAGCATGCTCACCAGCCGCAGGCCGCGAGTTCCGCTGCACAGCACCATCTTCCAGAACAGCGAGAACAACCGGCGATAGTTGTAGCCGGACTCCTCGCGGCCCTCGGCGCGCAATTGCACCGGCACCTGCGCCACCTCGCCCACCACCCAGGTGAGCGCCACATCCAGGTACACGCCGTTGGAAGCGACCCGCGCCAGCTGCCGCGCGATATCGCCGCGGATGAGCCGGTAGCTCTCGAACCGGGTGGAGTCGGGGAAGGCGAACAGGGTCGCCAGCACCAGCTTCGCGCCCCGCGAGGTGATGTTGCGCAGGAAGCCGTGCGGGCGGGTGTTGACCGGCTTGGAGTAGACCAGATCGGCGCGCGTGCTCAGGGCGGCGTCCAGGAAGTCGGCGATGAAGGCCGGATCGTGCTGGCCGTCCTCGTCCATGGTGACCGTCCAGTCGCCCTGGGCGGCGGCCATGCCCGCGATGGTCGCGGCGTCCTGACCGTAGTTACGGCTCAGCCACACCACCCGCACCTGCGGGTAGGTCGCGGCGAGTTCCTGCAACACCACGTCCGAACGGTCGGGTCCGTGGTCGTGCACCAGCACGATCTCCTCGACCCGGAAGGTCGCCCCGCGTGGGGTGGTGACCGGCTCACCGAGCTTGTCCAGCTCGCTGACCAGCGCGGCGATCGTCTCCTCGCCCCGATACACGGGCACCACGACGGAGACGGCGTGCACCCGCGCCGGGCGCTCGCTGCCGGAGGTCACGTTCGGGTCGCTCGCGTGGGTGCGTGCGGACGGAATCGGCATCAGCTGAATGTACTTTCGATGACGGTGTGCGCCGGAACTCCACGCCATGAAACTGAGCCGGAGCCGCGCTGAACTCTAACACGCTGCTCGGTGCGGCATTCGGTGTGAAGTGTTGACACCCGAACCATCATTCCCTATCGCCACCCGATGCGACGGACCGGCGTAAGTGCCATCGACAGCCGCGCCCTGTAGGGTCTGGAACTCGTGGTGGAGAGCTCAGTTTCCAAGGTGGTCGGGGCCGCCGAATCCGGGCCGGACGCGAACGCGGCGCAAACGCCGTCGCGCGCGACCCGACGCGAGGTGGATCGTCCGGAAAACACCACCCGGCGCGAGGTATACCGCTGGGGCGGCATTACCGCGCTCGGGGTCACGCTGGGCTACCTGGCGGTCATCCTCGCCAATCCCCGCCACTTCTTCACCGACGACACCGAATCCCAGTACACCGGACTGTGGGTGTTCTTCGGCCGCGCCTTCCGCGACGGCCATTTCCCGCTGCTGATTCCCGAGCAGTGGATGACCGGCAACTACACCAATGAGGAAGCGGGACTGTTCAATCCGCCGCAGCTGCTGATCGATCTGATCGCGCCGTCGGTGCCGAACATCGCGGTGTACGCCACCATCGTCAAGCTGATCTACGCGATCATCACCGGGCTCGGCGTGTACCGGGTCTGCCTGGTCTACGGCGCACGCCCGCAGTGGGCCGCGGTGGCCGGGGTGGCCATGCCGTTCACCGGATTCTTCCTGTTCTTCGACGAGGCCAGCTGGTTCACCGCCATGGCCGGCACCGCCTGGATGATCCACGCGTGGGCGTCCTCGGAGCGCTACCTGCGCGGGCAGGGCGGGCCGATCCCGGTCTTCGTCTACCTGTATCTGGCGATCTCGGTGCAGTACGTGTTCCCGTCGGTCGAGGCCGTGCTCATGCTGCTCGCGGTCGCCGTCGGGTATCTGGTGTGCCAGGGCGGCGCCCTGCGGACGCGGCCGCGCGCGGCTCTCGCGCCGCTGCTGCGCCTGATGGCCGCGGCGGTGTGCGCGGGCCTCGCCGGTCTGCTCACGTTCCTGCCCTCGATGCTGTCGGCGCAGGTGACCGCGCGCGGCAACTCGCAGATCAACAACGATCAGTTCCTGACGGTGCCGTGGTCGGAATCGCTGAACCCCAGTCTTCCCACCACCCTGCCCGCCTTCACCTCGTGGTGGGGCTACGTCCAGCCCCTGCCCATGACCTACATCGCCTGGTTCCTGATTCCGGCGCTGGCGTTCGTGGATTGGAAAGCGGCGCAGAAACACTGGAAGCAGCTCGTCGCCATCGCGCTGTTCGCGCTGATGGCGCTGATGTGGACGGCCGGTCCCGGCACCGTCGGCCCGCTGCGCTGGCCCGCCCGGGTGCTGCCGATGCTGGCGCTGGGACTGCTGGTGCTGGTGTGCGTGCTGCTGGGCCGCTTCGCCACCCTGCGCGATCGCAACAAGCGGATCATCGCCGCCCTGGTGCTGGTGCTCGCACTGTGGGTGCGGACCTTCTCCGCCGACCCGCACGACGTCGCCTGGCATCTGGGTTCCGCGGCGGTGGTGATCGCGCTCGGGCTGGGCGTGGTATGGCTGGGCCGCACCCGCGGCGTCTCCGCCGCCACGGCGCTGGTGATCGCGGCCATGGTGCCCATCGCCTGGTTCCAGGTGTGGTGGGTGCAGCCCACCCCGATGTCGTGGAACCTGCCCGCCGACCGCGACGAGGCCATGGCCGTGTTCCCGAAGTTCCAGGGCGGCACCACCCTTCAGCTCGCCGATCGCGGACTGCTGCAACCTGCCGACAAGAGCCTGCAGGGCGCGTACGGGTCGCTGGTGTGGGGCAATTACGCCAAGCACCTGGAGCAGGACGGCTACGTCAACGGGTACACGCCCAACGGCTACTTCTACTTCATGCAAATGCTGTGCATGGCATGGGATTCCAGCGTCTGTCCCGACTCCTACCGGCGACTGTTCGCCCCCGAACCGACCACCGGGCGCACACTGGCCGACCTGATGCTCATCGACCGGGTCGTGTTGCAGAAGGCCATGTTCCCCGACGCGGAGAACCAACCCGCCCCGGAGGGTTGGCACTTCGTGAATGTACCCAGCGTGGACGTGCCCGGGCACGAGAAGTACATCTCGGTCCTCGAGCGTGACGGCGGGCCGATCTCGACCGTCAACGGGCGCATCAGCGACGCCCACGATGTCACCGCCACCTCCCTCGGGGAGACCGACAGCACCAGCCGCGTGCGCGTCTCCTCCGAGACCGGCGGCCGCCTCACCTTCGCGCGCCTGGCCTGGCCCGGCTACCGCGTCACCCTCGACGGCAAGACCATCCCCTTCCGCACCGTGTCGAAAGTGTTCGTGGCGGTGGACATTCCGGCCGGGACCGAGAACGCCGAGCTGGAGCTGAGCTGGCGTCCGCCGGGCTGGAAGATCGGAATCGGCAGCGCCGGAGCCGGACTCGTGGGCATCGGGGTGCTCGAGTGGCTCTACCTGCGCTCGCGGCGACGCGAGCAGGGGGCTCCCGCCGTCGAGCGGATCGACGATCCCGATCGCGGACTGGTGGGTTCGGCGAAGTGACCGACGCGCACCGCCCGCTCACCGAGGTCCCGCCCGTGTCTCCCGAGAACGCGCCCGCGGGGCCGCTCCTACGGCTGGTGCGGCGGCAGGAGGTCGCCTTCGCGCTGGTCGGCGGCTTCAACACGCTGATGGGGATGGCGCTGACCATCTTCTGGCTCACCGTCCTGGGCAGTGCGGTGTCCAAGGACGTGGCCGCCGCGCTGTCGGTGGCGCTGGCCTACGCGGTCGGCATGGTGATCGCCTTCGTGCTGCACCGCACCCTGGTCTTCCGGGTGCGCGGGCACATGGTGCGCGACTTCATCGCCTTCGTCGGCGTCAACGCGGTCGGCATGGTGCTGAACATGGTCCTGCTGCAACTTGCCGTGTCCCTGCTGCATGCCCCCGCCAAACCCGCCGCGGTCATCGTCATGGGCCTGGTCGCGGTGACCACCTTCTTCGGCCACCGCCACATCAGCTTCCGCCGCACCACCGATTCCCCGCCCGCGGACGCGGCCCGGTAGGTTGTCGGACATGTCGGAGGAAACCCTGGACGCCACCCTGCTGAGCCTGCTCGCCTGCCCCCAGGACAAGGGCCCGCTGCAACTCGCGCACACCGCCACCGGCGACACCGTCCTCTACAACCCCCGCCTGCACCGCGCCTACCCCGTCGACAACGGCATCCCGGTGCTGCTCGTCGACGAGGCCCGCGACGTCTCCGACGACGAACACACCTTCTTCCTCACCCAGGGCTGACGCACCTCGCCCCGGGATCCGAGCACCCGGCCGCCCACCCGGAACTGCACTAGGCTCCCCGGGTGAGCAATTTCGGGGGACCCGGCCCAAATCAGCATCCGCACGGCCCAGACGACTTCTCGCACAACCCCTTCGCGTTTCCCGCCGGACCGACACCGGTTCCCGCTGGTGCCGGGCAGGGGCGGCGGGTTCGGGATGGTGGCCGTGGTGATCGACGTCGGCTCGACGCTGCTGACCGACGACGACACGGTCACCACGACCCTGGGCGCGGGATTCTGGGTCTTCGTCCTGGCGGCGATCACGGCCGCGGCGGCGCTGGCCGGTGTCCTGTTCGGCGGCAACGCAACCCGCACGGCCCCGCCGGTGGACGGCTACGGACGCCCGCTGTCGCGCCGCGCGGCCGGGCTTGACATCGGAGTGGGCCTGCTGCTGATCTCGCTGGCGGGTTTGATGGTGGCCGCCACGTTCTTTCATCAGGTCGGGTACATGACGCTGTGGCGCGCGTGAAACGACAAGACCCAGCTCCTGGGCGTACCCCTCGTCCTCGGAGCGGTCGCGGCACTGATCACCGCGGTGCTGTCGTTCACCGGACGCGGCCGGATCGCGGGGGCGGTCAGCGCCACCGCGCTCTTCGCGGCCGGTCTGCTCCTCTCGACGGACACCCTGGATCAGACCTTGCCCGGCGATGTCGGATTCGGCACCTTCGGCCTCGGCGCTTGGCTGCTGTTCGCGGCCACCGTCCTCGCCCTGCTGGTGACGGTCCTGGCCGGGTTCGCCGCAGCCCGCGCCGGATTCGTCGCCGCACCAGGCGCAGGGCGAGACCGTGCGACAGGAGTGGACGCCGCCGCCGACGCCGGGGCAGTAGCCGCGACCGTGACGGATCCGGTTGTGGCGGTGGTCAATCCTCCAGTGGCAGATCGCCGGTGAAGTAGCGCTGGATGGTGGGGCCGACGGTGGCGGCCAGTTCCTCGACGGACATGGTGGCGATCGGTTCCAGGCGCAGGATTTTGCGGGTCACCAGCAGGCCCGTGAGTTGGGAGGCCGCCAGGGCGGCGCGTTTGGCGCCGGTGCCCGGGGGCGAATCGACCAGGGGGCGAATCTCTTTGAGGACGACGTCGAGCAGGAAGGTGCGGGCCAGGGCCGGGTCCTCGCTGGCCAGCAGGCTGCGGAAGGATGCCACCGCGGGCATGCCGATGGGGGAGTCCCAGATGGGCAGCACCGTGCGGATGATGTGCTCGCCCAGTTCCGTCACCGGCACGTCGATGAAGCGGTCCAGGATCTCCCGCGGGTCGAGCGGCAATCGCAGTGCGGCGCCGAACAATTCGTGTTTGGTGCCGAAATAGTGGTGCACCAGGGCCGGATCCACGCCCGCGGCGGTGGCGATGGAGCGGATGGAGGCCTTGTCGAAGCCGACTTCGGCGAACCGCACCCGGGCGGCGTCGAGGATCGCCTCCCGGGTGCCGGAATTGCCCGGACGTCGTCCGCTGCGGGTGCCGTTGCCACCTCTCACGCGGTGCGCCGGCGTAGCGTGGCCGCGCCCAGACCCAGTGCGACGGCGGCGAATACGGCCACGATCAGGATGTCGCGCCACATCTGGCCGGTGACACCGGTGTGGGTGGAGACCTGCTGCAGGGCGTCGACGGCGTAGCTCAGCGGCATCACATTGCTGATCGCCTCCAGCCAGCCGGGCAGCTGCCCGCGCGGAACCAGCAGGCCGCACAGGAAGAATTGCGGCAGCACGAGCACCGGCATGAACTGCACGGCCTGGAACTCGGTGCGGGCGAACGCACTCGCCAGCAGGCCCAGGGCGACACCCAGTATCGCGTCGACCACCGCTATCAGTACGACCAGCCCCGGGCTGCCCGCCGAATTCAGGCCCAGCAGCCAGAACGCCACCAGGCACGCGACCCCCGCCTGCACCGCGGCGGCGACCGAGAAGGCGGTGCCGTACCCGGCCAGCAGGTCCAGCTTGGACAGCGGGGTGGTCATGAGCCGTTCGAGGGTGCCCGAAACCCGTTCGCGCTGCATGGCGATGGCGGTGATGAGGAACATGACCACGAACGGCAGGATGCCGAGCATGGTGATGCCGATCCGGTCGAACAGCCGCGGCGCGTGCGGCATGGTCGGATAGTTCTTGTACACGAAGTACAGCAGCGTCATGAGCAGCGCGGGCACCAGGACGATCATGGCGACGGTGCGCCGGTCGGCGCGCAACTGCTTGAGAATGCGCACGGTGGTGGCGGTGTAGCAGCCCAGCGGACGCGGGCCCGCCGGGCGCTGCCGTGTCGAAAAGGTCGCGGTCACAGCTCTTCTCCCATCCGGATGAGCTTGAGGAAGGCGTTCTCCAGACTGGATTCGCCGGTGTCGGAACGTAGTTCGGCGGGGGAGAGCTGGGCGAGCAACCGGCCCTCGCGCATGAGCAGCAGCTGTTCGCAGTGTTCGGCCTCGTCCATGACGTGGCTCGAAACCAGCAGGGTGCGGCCCTGTTTCGCGAGCGCCTGGAACTGCTCCCAGAGATCGGCCCGCAGGACCGGGTCGAGGCCGACCGTCGGCTCGTCCAGCACCAGCAGCTCCGGATCGGCCACCAGCGCGCAGGCCAGCGAGACCCGGGTGCGCTGCCCGCCGGACAGCTCGCTGCCGCGATGCTCCATATGACTGGTGAGACCCACCGCGGCCAGCGCGGTTTCGACGGCATCGTGCGAAGCCCCGTACAGCGCACCGAAATACGCGACATTGTCGGCCACGGTCAGATCGTTGTAGATGCTCGGATCCTGGGTCACGTACCCGACCCGCCGCCGCAGCCCGCGCGACCCGGCCGCCTCGCCGAGCACGCTGACCGTCCCGGATTCGATGATCTGGGTGCCGACGATGCTGCGCATGAGCGTCGTCTTCCCGCAGCCCGAGGGGCCCAGTAGCCCGGTGATGCTGCCGCGGGGCACGGTCAGCGTGATGTCCTGCAGAACCTGGTGTCCGCCGCGGCGTACCTCGAGGTGCTCGATGGCGATGGCATCGGTTGTTGTCGCTGGCGCCGTCACGGTCACCCTCAATTCATCGAGTGTTGAATTCACTACGTGATGAATTGTGAGCCTGCGGGACGCTCGGCGCAAGACCCGGCGCGTGTCGGCGGCCGCGTGTCCGGGCCGACCCCGGTTCCGGGGCGGCCGCGTGTCCCGGGCGACTCACGCGATCTGACCAAATCGTGACGAAACACGCGAGCTCGGCCGGTCCGGGCGCATTCCGCGGTCCGGCCGCCCAGAATCGGCCTCATGCGTGTACTCCTGACCGGCGCGGCCGGATTCATCGGCTCGCACATCCACCGCGCCGCCCGCGCCGCCGGGCACGAGGTCGTCGCGGTCGACTTCATGCTCGCCGCCGCCCACGGCTCGGCCGCTGTCCCGCCGCCCGGCATCGCCCGCGCCGACGTGCGCGACCCGGAGCGGCTCGACGAACTGCTGCGCGGCATCGACGTGGTGTGCCATCAGGCGGCCGTGGTCGGCGCGGGCGTCAGCGCCCAGGACGCGCCCGCCTACGCCAGCCACAATGACCTGGGCACCGCGGTCCTGCTCGCGGCCATGGAGCGGGCGCACTGCCGGCACCTGGTACTGGCCTCGTCGATGGTGGTCTACGGCGAAGGGCGGTACGTGGATTCCGCCGGGGTGCCCGTGGATCCGGCCCCGCGCACCCGCACCGATCTCGACAACGGCCGCTTCGACCACCGCGGTCCCGACGGCCGCCCCTTGACGTGGGCCCCCATCGACGAGGACGCGCCGCTGCGGCCGCGCAGCCTGTACGCGGCATCCAAAGCGGCGCAGGAGCATTACGCGCTGGCCTGGGCCGCGGCCACCGGCGGCACCGTCACCGCGCTGCGCTACCACAATGTCTACGGACCCGATATGCCCAGGGACACACCGTATTCCGGAGTGGCGGCCATCTTCCGTTCGACCCTCGAGGCGGGCGAGGCCCCGCGCGTGTTCGAGGACGGCACCCAGGCCCGCGATTTCATCCATGTCCGCGATATCGCCGCCGCCAATGTGGCCGCGCTCGAACATCCCCTCGGCGCGTTCACGCCCCTCAATATCGCCTCGGGCAACCCCATCGCCATCGGCGAGGTGGCCTCGATCCTGGCCAAGGCGTGCGGCGGGAAGCAACCGGTGGTCACCGGCGACTATCGCTCCGGCGATGTCCGCCACATCGTGGCCAGCCCCGAACGCGCCCGCCGCACACTGGGTTTCATCGCCGAGACCACACCCGGCAACGGACTCACCGAATTCGCCACCGCCCCGCTGCGTGCCGCCGCCGGTGCCGGAGCTCCCACCTGGCGGTGAATTCGCCGGTGGCGGTTACCAGTTCGTCAGAATCAAGTGATTGATCAGCAGTGCCCCCGCCGCCTGCACGCCGAGCCAGAAGCGCGTGCTGTGGCGGGGGAGCAGGGCGGTGGCGGCGAGTGCCCAGACATCGAACGGCAGCCAGATGCGCTCGGTCTCGGCCTTGCTCAACCCGCTGATATCCGCGATCAGGATGGCGGCGACGCCCGCCGCCGCGACCAGCGCGGCCGGATCGACGTGGGATCGCCAGCGGGGCAACCAGTCTCGGAGCGGGCGCAGCGGCTGTATCTCCAGTTCGACCAGCATCCGGCAGCTCGCGGCGGCGGTGGCCAGCCCGACCGCGCACACCGTCGCCGCGAGATTGCCCCACACCCAGTACGAGTACGGGCGCTCACTCGCGATGCCCTGGTAGTACCGCTCCACCACCAGGTGATAGCCGGTGAGCCACCAGAATCCGGCCGCCGCGAAGGCGGCCACCACGGCGAGCGCGCCCGCCAGCGCGGGCAGCGCGGGCCGGAAGGAGCGGGCGAGGAGCACCGCGGCGGCCGCAACGGCCAGCAGCACAAGGCCGTAACTGAGGACGAGGGCGAATCCGAACAGCAGGCCGGACGCGAACGCGGCGACGATCCAGCCCCGCCCCAGACGCGTGGCCACGGCCAGCAGCGCGACGGCCCACGCGCCCACACCCGCGAACAGCCCGTCCGCCGACACCGCGATCCAGATGGCCGCGGGCATCAACGCGAGGAAAGGCGTTGCGGCCCGGGCCCGATGCTCGGACCCCAGCGCCCGGATGGCGAACGGCACCGCCGCCGCGGCACTGGTGCCCACCAGCAGGCACAGCACCCCCGCCCACGCGCCCCCGCCCAGCCCGATCCGATCCAGCAGCACGAACACCAGCAGCGCCCCCGGCGGATGCCCGGACACGTGCGTGGTCCACGAATCCGGCTGGAAATCCAGGATGCGCCCGGAGAATCCGCGCAGCACGGCCCCGATGTCGTGCACGCCGCCGACCTCGTGGAGGTACTCGTCGCGGGTGGTGAGCCGATTCGCGAAGCCGCGCCGCCACCCGTCCACCATGGCCAGGGCGAGGGCCCAGGCGGCCGCGGCCGCCCAGGTGGCGAACAGCAACCGGCCCCACGACAGCCGCCGCGCCAGATCCGGCCCGAACCGCACCACCGCCGCCGCGATCGCGACGGCGGGAATCGTGCCCCAGCCGATGTGCGGCAGCCAGCCCCCGAATATCGGTGCCGCCCCGGCATAGAGCCGGTCCCGCCAAGGTTTGCCCTCGATTCGCGGAATCAGGAAGGCGGCGAGGACGAGGAGAAAAGCCGCCAGCGCGCAGTAGCCGTCGACGCGGGTGGAGACGTAGCGCGCGACCCGGGTCGCCGAAGCGTTCGCCATGGTGGAAACCCTAGGCCCCGAACCGCGCCGGAACTGTCCGGATCGCGATTGTGCCTGCTCTTGTCATACTTTCGTCATGCGTGTCCCGGGGTCGGAAGGCCCCGGTAGGCCGTACGGTCGAGGCCATGACCGAGTTGGACTCCGCACCCGGGGTCACGGTGGTGATCCCCTGCCGGGACGAGGCCGAAGCCTTGCCGGGCGTACTGTCAGCAATCCCCGTGGGCTACCGGGTGATCGTGGTGGACAACGGTTCCACCGACGGTACCGCCGCGGTGGCGCGCGCTGCCGGGGCGACCGTGGTGACCGAGACGACCCCCGGCTACGGCAGCGCCGTGCACGCCGGCGTCGATGCCGCCCGCACCGAACTGGTCGCCGTGCTCGACGGCGACGGCTCCCTGGACCCCGCCGAGCTACCCCGGCTGGTGGCCGAATTCGGGCCCGGCGTCGACATGGTGGTCGGCCGCCGCCGGGCCGTCCCCGGCGCGCAACCGCTACATGCCCGAATCGGCAACTGGGCCTTCGCATTCCGGCTGCGTCGCCGCTACGGGCTGCCGGTGCACGATATCGCCGCCATGCGGGTGGCTCGCCGCGACCGGTTGCAGGCGCTCGGTCACCTGCACGCCCGTTCCGGATATCCGCTCGCCCTGCTCACCGGCGCGGCCCGCGCGGGCTGGCTGGTGCTCGAACGCGACATCACCTATCGGCCGCGGACTCACGGCGAGTCCAAGGTCTCCGGTTCCTGGCTCGGCACCCTGCGTGCCGCCCGCGACTTCTGGAGCGTGCGATGAACATCGGCGAACCCACCGAGATCCTGTTCCCGCGTCCGGGCGCCGACGGTCCGCTCGGCGCCTCCGACGCGGTACCCGCCACCCTGCTGGTGGTGGCCAAATCACCCATCGCGGGTTTCGCGAAAACCCGTCTCACCCCGCCCTTCTCACCGGTCGACGCCGCGTACCTGGCGGCCTGCGCACTGCTCGACACCCTGGACGCGGTGCGCGAGAGCGGGATCCGCCACCGCGTGGTCGCCTGGACCGGCGACCTCGACCGGGCCGAACGCTCCATCGAACTGGCCGCCGCCCTGCGCGATGTCACGGTGATCCCGCAGCGCGGCGACACCTTCGGCGAACGCCTCGCCCATGCCCACCTCGACGCCGCCGAGTTCGGCGTCCCCGTCCTGCAGATCGGCATGGACACCCCGCAGGCCGACGCCGACCTGCTCACCCGCTCCGCCGCCCGCCTGGTCGCCACCGGCGACGCCGTCCTCGGCCCCGCCACCGACGGCGGCTGGTGGGCCCTCGGCGTCCCCGAACCCCGCCCCGCCCGCCTGCTGGCAGACATCCCCATGTCCACCGCCCGCACCGGCGAACTCACCGAAACCGCCCTGCGCCACAGCGGTTTCCGCGTCCACGCCCTGCCCACCCTCACCGACGTCGACACCTACTCCGACGCCATCTCGGTGGCTGCCATCTCCCGAGGCCGCTTCGCCCGCACCGTCACCGACCTGGTGACCGCGAAAACGCCTGTTCCACTCTGACATTCGCTACCGAAAGGAGCCCGCGGTGCACACCGACGACTCCGACCCCGCGTCCAACCGCCCCACCGCCACTCCCGGACCCGCCGCCGCACCCAACCCGGCGGCGGGCGGTCCGGCCGGGTCGGCGTCGCATACCGGAACGACGGGGGCGACCCTGCTGCCGCCGGTGCTGGCCGGGCGGCTGTCCCCGGCCCGGTCCACCGCGGTGGCCGCGCGGGTCGGGATCGCGCTGGGGGTGGGAATCGCCATCCTGTTCGTGACCGGGGAGATCAGTCATCTGATTCAGCATCCGCCGGACTGGTTCTGGTGGCCCGCGAATCCGGTGTGGCTGTATCGGGTGACCCAGGGGACGCACGTGACGGTCGGGGTCATGATGATTCCGCTGCTGCTGGTGAAGCTGTGGTCGGTGTATCCGCGGTTCTTCCTGAAACCCTCGGTGCGGCGGGCGCTTCCGGAGGCGCTGGAGCGGGCGTCGGTGGCGGTGCTCATCGGCGCGGTGCTGTTCCAGATCGTGACCGGGCTGTTCAATACGGCGCAGTTCTATCCGTGGAAGTTCTTCTTCACCACCACCCATCACGCCATGGCGTATGTGGCGTTCGGTGCGGTGGTCGTTCACCTCGCGGTGAAGCTTCCGGTTGTGCGACAGGCGCTTTCGCGACCGGTCACCGAGCCGGGCGCCGAGGCGGGGGAGCCCGGACCGTCGAGGACCGGCGTTTCGCGGCGGGCCGTGCTGACCGCTGCCGGGCTCGGGACCGTGGTCGCGGGCCTGGCCGTCGCCGGGCAGTCGATTCCCTTCCTGCGCTGGGTTTCCCTGCTGGCCCCGCGCAGCGGCCATGGCCCGCAGGGTGTTCCGATCAACCGGACGGCCGCCGCCGCGGCGGTCACCGAGACGGCCCGTTCGCCGCGGTACGCCCTCGCCGTGAAAGTCGATGGCCGGGAACGCGGTTTCTCGCGGGCCGACCTCGAGGCGCTGCCGCAGACCGACCGCGTCCTGCCCGTCGCGTGTGTCGAGGGCTGGAGCGCGACCGGCCACTGGTCCGGTGTCCGCCTGCGCGACCTGCTGGCCCAGGTGGGCGAATATCACGGCGGCGACGTGCGTTTCGTCTCCCTGGAGACGACCGGCATCTACGGCTCGTCGGTGCTCCCGCACACCCACGTCGTGGACGACTCCACCCTCATCGCCCTGCGCCTCAACGGCGAGGAGCTGGCCCTCGATCACGGCTACCCCTGCCGCCTGATCGCGCCGAACCGCCCGGGCGTGCTACAGACCAAATGGCTGAAGTCGATCGAGGAACTGTCATGACGATCTTCCGGATCCTGTTGGGCGCGTTGGGCATCGGCCTCGCCTACTACGGCGTCGAACTGCTGCTGAAGATGAGCACCACCGACCTGGGATCGGTGGCCGTGTGGTTCATCGGCGCGATCCTCGCCGAGAATCTGATCTTCGGTCCCGCCGCCGCGCTGGTCGGGGTCCTGGGCCACTACGTGCTCCCGGCCCGCTGGTGGCCCGCCTACGCCGTCGGCGCGTTCACCAGCCTCGCCCTGATTCTCATCGCCGTCCCGGTGCTCGGGCGCGAGGGCGCGGTGCCCGGCAACCACTCCATCCTGGACCGCGATTACACCGTGGGCCTGCTGATCTCGCTGGCCGTGGTGTGGGCCGGTGTCGCCGCCTACCTGCTGCTCAACCCCGCCCGGCGGTCTCCAGCAGCGGCAGCCGAATCTCGAAACGCGCACCCTCGGGCCGATGCCGGGCACTGATATCGCCGTGGTGCGCGGCCACCAGGCCCGCCGCGATGGCCAGCCCCATGCCGCTGGAACTGCCGAGTTCGCCCGCGCCGGGGGAGCGGGCGGAACTGCCGCGATAGGCGACTTCGAAGATGCGCGGCAGATCGGTGTCGGAGATGCCGGGCCCGGTGTCGTCGACCCGGGTCCAGGCCTGGCCGTCGTCCGCGCCCGCCGAGATATCGATGCGGCCACCCGGCGGAGTATGGGCGATGGCGTTGGCGACCAGATTGGTCAGCACCCGCCCCAGCGCCCGATCGCTGCCCGCCACCACGATCTTGTCCTCGGGTTGCGTTGCGGCCAGGGTGATCCGGGCCCGCTCGGCGGTGGGCCGGTTGGCGGCCAGCACCTCGTCGATGAGCTCGCGCAGATCCACCGGCTCCAGCTCCAGCCGCAGCGCCCCCGAATTGATCTTCGACATCTCGAACAGGTCGTCCACCATGGCCGAGAGCCGATTCGTCTCGCGCACAATCTGTTCCGCGTACCGCTGCACATCGCCCGGCTCGGCCACCACCCCGTCAAGCAGCGCCTCGCCCATGGCCCGGATGCCCGCCAGCGGCGTGCGCAGATCATGACTCACCCAGGCCACCAGCTCGCGCCGCGACCGCTCGGCCGCGCGCTCCTGCTCGAGCATCTCGCGCTCCCACACCGTGGCCCGCGCCTGCTCGCGGCCCAGCAGAATCGCCGCGGGCACGGTCACCGCGGTGACCACCGCCAGCACCACCGCCGTGCGCTCGAACGCGTCCCCGAACATCATCCCGCTCACCGCCACCACACCGCACAGGGTGGCCACCGTCGGAATCAGCACCAGCACGGCCATGCTGGTGGTCATGGCGCGATTGCGGGTGTAGCGCAGCCCCAGCGCCCCGATCGCCACCACCGGCAGCGTGCCCGCCAGCGCGTACCCGATCAGTCCGGGCGTATCAGTCGGCACCGGGCGCCTCCTCCGAATCCACGCGGCCCCAGGCGTATCCGCGGCCCCACACCGTCTCGATCCGATGCCCGGCACCCAGCTTGGCGCGCAACCGCTTGACGTGCACGGTGACCGTCGACAGGTCACCGAAATTCCAGCCCCACACCTCGGCCAGCAGTTCCTGGCGGCTGAACACCCGCCGCGGATGCGCCAGCAGGAATGCCAGCAGATCGAATTCGCGCGCGGTCAGCTCCACCGGGATCCCGGCCGCCACCACCGTCCGCGCGGCCCGATTCAACTCCACCCCGTCCACCCGCAGCACTTCCTCGACCACCGGGTGCGGATGCGTGCGCCGCAGCACCGACGCCACCCGCAGCGCCAGCTCCCGCGGACTGAACGGCTTGGTCACGTAATCATCGGCCCCCGCCTGCAACCCGATCACCCGGTCGTCCTCCTCCCCGAGCGCGGTCAGCAGGATGATCGGCGTCTCCGGATGCGCCCCCGCCCGCACCGCCCGCGTCAGATCGATCCCATCCGGCGGCGGCATCATCACATCCAGTACGGCCAGGTCGATCTCATTGCGCTCCAGCACCGAGGCGGTCGCGGGCCCGTCCGCGGTCTCGACCACCTCGAGCCCATCCCGCTCCAGATACCGTCGCACCACATCCCGCACCACCGGATCGTCATCCGCCACCAGAATCCGCATACCCCACCCTAGGCCGCCCGCCCACCCGAACCACCAGGTCCAGGCGATTTCCCTGTCCGCCGTCACAGTTTCGTCACCGCCGCCACGCGCCTGCGACGGCACCGGCGGCCATACCGTCGAATCATGGACCCTGCGCCCGGCACGCCCGAACCGATGGGCCGCCACCGTGTCCGCGGATCCGAACCCGGCCCGAATTCGCCCGAATACCCGCGTCATCCGTACCGGTGCGCCGCCGGGTGTTCCACATCGCCGCGCGCCGACGGACTCCCCGATCACCCGGTGGTCCAGGCGGAGCGTGGTGGCGGTCCGGTCGATTGCGAGGCCGGCCCCGGACCGTGGTCGCAGGCCCGGCCGCACCGCTGGGGGCGGCTGCGCGCCCGATTCCCAGGTCGCACGCGGGCGCGGTCGCGGGCCATCGCGCGCGAGCGTGCCGATCGGGTGCTGACCTGCTGCTGTGACGGTCCGACCATCGATCTCGCCTGCGGCTCCGGCAGACTCGCGGACCGGCTGATGCGGCGGGGCGTCGTCGCGTTGAGCGTCGATCTGTCCCCGGTGGCGGTGGCGGTGACCAGATCTCGCGGCGTCCCCGCGCTCCACCGCGACCTGTTCGACCGTCTCCCCGGCACCGGCCGCTGGGCCTACGCCATCCTCGCCGACGGTGTCGTGGGAATCGGCGGCGACCCGGTGCGGGTGCTGCGCCGCGCCCGCGAACTCCTGGCCCCGGACGGTGTGGCCATCGTCGAATTCGCGGCGGCCGGAACCACTTCGAGAGTCCGGCGCGCCGGTGCACCGAACATCGGCCCGCTGCCGTGGGCCCGGATCGGAATCGACCGCGCCCCCGCCCTGGCCGACGCCGCGGGCCTGCGGGTGCTCGCCGCCGTCTCGGTCGCAGGACATGACATCGCCTGGCTGGTGCGCGGGCATTGACGTCGGCGGTGATCCGGCACGGCCCACGGCGCAGCGCACCGCAGCCCGAATTCGCGGCCGAGTGCGGGTGTGGTGGCGGGATTTCGCGCGGCGGGTGCGGCGATCGCCGCCTGCCGCCTCTACGCTCTGCACGTGACCAGCGATATGTCCGGTGCGGCGGAGCTAGAGGCGCAGGGCGGGCAGGTCCGGGCCTCGACCCTGGAACTGTTCTTCGACCTCGTGTTCGTCTTCACCATCACGCAGTTGACCCACGTGTTCACCCACCACCCGGGCTGGCAGGAGCTGGGACAGGTGGCGCTCATGTTCGCCATCATCTGGTGGATGTACAGCGGCTACGTGTTCCTCACCAACGAGGTCGCGCCCAGCACCTCGTCCCGGCGAACGTTCCTGCTGCTGGGCATGTTCGGCTTCTTCGTCATCGCCATCTCGATCCCGCACGCGTTCGGCGGCACCGGGCTGGTGTTCGGCCTCGGATACATCGTGGTGAACACGGTGCACACCCTCATGTTCGCGACCGCGGGCGGCGCGGGGGCCAGCTCTGCCATGCTGCGCCTCGCGCCGCTGAACGCCGTGTCGGCGGGCTTGGTGCTGGCGGGTGGCATTGCCGACGGCCGGCTGCGCGGCGTGCTGTGGACGCTGGCGATCGTGTTGCAGATCGTCACCCCGTACGTGGTCCGCGTCGAGGGGTTCGTGATCCGCCCCAGCCATTTCTGCGAACGCCATGGCCTGGTCGTCATTGTCGCGCTGGGCGAATCCGTGGTGGCCATCGGCGCGAACCTGGGCGATCAGGATCTGACGGTCGGCTTGATCGCCAGCGTCGCGCTCGGCCTCACCCTCGGATATGTGCTGTGGTGGGCCTACTTCGGCTTCGACGACGAGCGTGGCGAACACGCCCTGCACGCGCTGCCCGCCGCGGTGCGGACCCGGCCCGCCGTGCTGGCGTACGGGTATTCGCTGTACATCGTGCTGATCGGCATCATCCTGACCGCCGCGGGCATCGCCATGACCATCGCGCACGGCAACCAGCCCGCGAGCAAGGCGGCGGCACTGGCCCTTTCGGGCGGCGTGGCCCTGTTCTTCCTCGGGCAGTGCGCATTCCGGCTGACGCTGCGCCTGCCGCGGCCGTGGTGGCGGCTGCTGGCCGCGGTCTGCGTGCTGGCTACGACACCCATCGGATTCGCCTGGGTGGCATGGGGACAGCTCGGCGTGCTGATCCTGGTCGCCTACGGTTTCGTCATCGCCGACGACCTGATGTCCATCCGCGCCGGTGAGGACAGCGCTTACGTGCGCCCGGAAATCTCGGCGGTCGGACGGTTGATGACCCGGAATCAGCAGCAATAGAACCGAATTCCCGCCGCCACGAACGGCGGGCGGCGGGTTCGTTTGTCAATTCCGTTGCGGCAGCGCGCATCCGTCGGGACCGCACGCCTCGGCGTCCGCGTCCGCGACGAACTCCAGCTCCGGCGCGTGATCGCTCCAGGTCCGTTCCAGCGCCTGCGCGAACACCTCCGGCGGCTGCGCGCCCGACACCCCGTACTTGCGATCCAGCACGAAGAACGGCACGCCCCGCGCGCCCAGCCGCGCGGCCTCGGCCTCGTCGGCGCGCACCGCGTCGGCGTAGGCGTCCGGATCGTCGAGCACCTCGCGCACGGCGGCCGCGTCGAATCCGGCCGCCACCGCCACCTGAACCAACCGGTCGACATCACCGAACAGCGGCTGCTCCTGCGCGAAGTTGGCCGCGTACAAGGCGTCCAGCAGCTGCTCCTGCTTGCCCTGCGCCAGCGCGAAATGCAGCAGCCGGTGCATGTCGAAACTGTTGCCGAAGTCGCGACCCTGGGTCAGATACGGCAGCCCCATCGCCTCGGCCTGTGCACCGATGCCGCGCTCATTGGCGGCGGCCTGCGCCTCGCTGATCCCGTACTTCTCGGCGATGTGCGGCACCACCGCGTCACTGTGATCGTGCGGCAGCGTCGGGGCCAGCTCGAAGGACCGGTGCACCACCGTCACGGCGTCGCGATGCGCGAAGTCCGTGAGCGCCTCCTCGAAACGCCGCTTGCCCAAATAGCAGAACGGGCAATTGATATCGGTCCAGATCTCGACCTGTACGGCCATCACACCTCACTCCGACGCTGTTTCCGCAGGCCGGGGGCCCGGCCACCCTGATGCCAACCGGTAACCGGGCCCGAATGTTCCGCTGTGGTGCAGGTCACAATCGCCGATTGTCACGTTCCGGCGGGCTGTCCTGTCCCATGCCCGACCCACCAAGGAACACACCTTCGGAGCCAAAGATGAACGCCAACGCCACCGTCCACGAGATCGTCGTCCTCGGCGCGGGCTACACGGGCATGATCGCCGCCGTCCGGCTGGCCCGCCGCACCCGCAAGATGAACGTCCGCATCACCCTGGTGAACCCCTCGGACCGCTTCACCGAGCGGCTGCGCGTGCACCAGATCGCCGCCGGACAGGAACTGGCCGACCACCGCATCCCCGCCATCCTCGACGGCTCGGGCGTGGTCTTCCACCGCGCCGCCGCTCTCGCCATCGACACCGCGGGCCGCATCGTCACCCTCGACGACGCCACCGAACTGCACTACGACAACCTGATCTACGCGCTGGGCAGCAGCACCGACACCTCGCTCGTCCCCGGCGCCGACCAGCACGCCTGGACCCTCAACGACCCCCGCCTGGCCCGCCGATTCTCGCGGCGGCTCACCGAGATCGCCGCGGCCGCGGGCACTGTGACGGTGGTCGGCGGCGGCTTGACCGGCATCGAGGCGGCCACCGAGATCGCCGAAGCGCACCCGGAGCTGACCGTCACCCTGGTCAGCGCGCGGCAGCCCGGCGACATGATGGGCGAGCGGGCCCGCGCTCACCTGGAGCGCGCCCTCGACCGGCTGGGCATCGTCCGCAAGATCGGCGTGAAGGTCACCAAGGTGCTGCCCGACGCGGTGCGCCTGGACACCGGCGAATTCGTCGCCTCGGACCTGACCCTGTGGACCACCGGCGTGAAGGTCTCGCCGCTGGCCGCCGAGGCCGGAATCGCGGTGGACGCGCGCGGGCTCATCGTCACCGACCCCACCCTGCGCTCGGTCTCGCACCCGGAGATCCACGCCATCGGCGACGCCGCCGCGGTCCGCATGGCCTGGGGCCAGATCCACGGCACCTGCCAGAGCGGCATCCCCACCGGCACCTACACCGCCGACACCCTGGCCCGGGTGCTGCGCGGAAAGACCCTGCGGCCCTTCCGCTTCGGCTACTTCCACCAGCCGGTCAGCCTGGGCCGCCAGGATGCCGTCATCCAGTTCACCAAGGCCGACGACACCCCGAACCGCTGGTACCTGAAGGGCAAGGCCGCGGTCGCCTACAAGGCCATGGTGAGCGGCAGCCCGGTCCCGAGCTTCAAGATGAGCAAACACATGACCGTGCAGGCGCAGCTGTCGAACGGCGGCCGCGCCACCCGCGAGACCGCATGATGTGCGCATCGGATACCGGGACACCGAACGGGTATCCCGGTGTTCCATTGGAACCGAACCGAAACAACCGGTAGGTATGAGTCCGTGCAGGATTCGATCGACCCCTTCGTCGCGCACCGCCGCTTGCTCTTCGGCACCGCGTACCAGATGCTCGGCACCGTCACCGACGCCGAGGACATCCTGCAGGACGCCTGGATCAAATGGCATGAGGTGGACCGGGATTCGGTCACCCACCCCAAGGCGTACCTGGTCCGCACCGTGACCAACCTGGCGCTCAACCGCCTCGCCTCCGCGCGCGCCACCCGCGAGACCTACGTCGGGCCGTGGCTGCCCGAACCCCTGCTCACCACCGCGACCGGCGCCGCCGAGGAGACCGAGATGGCCGACACCGTGTCGACCGCCATGCTGGTCGTCCTGGAAACCCTGACCCCGATCGAACGCGCGGTCTTCGTGCTGCGCGAGGTCTTCGGCTACTCGCACGCCGAGATCGCCGGATTCCTGGACCGCCCCGAGGCGACCGTCCGCCAGATCTCGCATCGCGCCCGCTCGCACGTGCAGGCGCGGCGGCCGCGTTTCGACACCGATCCGGCCACCCGCTCGGAGATCACCGAGAAGTTCATGGCCGCCGCCCAGGGCGGAGATGTCAACGCGCTCATGGAATTGCTCGCGCCCGAGGTGACGCTGTGGAACGACGGTGGCGGCAAGGTCACCGCCGCGCGCCGCCCGCTGCACGGGCCCGATCACGTGGCGCGCTGGCTGCTGGGCGTCATGGCGAAGCCGATCAGCGCGGGTATCCGCCTCGAATCCGCTTATGTCAACGGTGAACTCAGCGTGGTCGCCATCATCGGTGATTACCGGGTGGGGGCGTTCACCTACGACATTCGCGACGGGTACATCGAGAACGTGCGCTTCCAGGTCAATCCCGACAAGGTCGCCGGAATTCAGGCGGTTGCCGAATAGGCCGCTGAATCGGGCCCCGATAGCTCCGCCCCGGACCCGACCCCGGCTGTGTTCGTGAGCCGAGGCGCCCTCCCGCCGATGCCGCCGGGAGGGTGTTCGGGAACAATGGACCGCCGTGGGCGCCGAAGAACTTGCCGTGGAACCGCTGCGCGCCGCCCGGCGACTGCTCGGCGGCACCCTCCGATCCGGCCCGGTCGGCCTGCGCATCGTGGAGGTCGAGGCCTACGGCGGCGATCCGGCCGGACCCTGGCCCGACCCGGCCGCCCACTCCCATCGCGGCCGCACCCCGCGCAACGGCGTCATGTTCGGGCCGCCCGGCGTGCTGTACGTGTACTTCAGCTACGGCATGCACACCTGCGTGAACGTCACCAGCGGTCCCGACGGCCTGGCGAGCGCCGTGCTCATCCGGGCCGGGGAGATCACCGCGGGCCTCGACCTCGCCCGCACCCGCCGTCCCGCCGCCAAAACCGACGCCGACCTCGCGCGCGGACCCGGCAATGTCGGCAGCGCGCTGGGAATCACCCTGGCCGACTACGGAACTCGGCTGTTCGAACCGTCCGCGCCCGTCCGCCTCGAACTCGGCCCCGAAATCGCCGAAACCGCAATCGTTTCCAGTGGACCGCGGGTCGGGGTGAGCCTGGCCGCCGACCGGCCGTGGCGATTGTGGCTGCCGGACTCGCCCGCGGTCTCTGCCTACCGCCGCAGCCCGCGCGCACCCCGGCTGGAACGCCCCGCCTGACCCGGGCGGCGCCCCGCACCCGAACCGCGCGGTCCCCGGGGGAATCCCCACCACCGCGATACCGGGCCCGGTCCCCGTATCCCCGCGCGGCCCAGCGGTCTACGGTGGGTGGATCGACAGCTCGCCCCGAGGTGGAAGCCCATGTTCGAACGGTTCACCGACACCGCCCGCCACGTCATCGTGGCGTCCCAGGAAGAAGCCCGCGGGCTCGGCCACGACTGGATCGGCACCGAACACCTGCTGCTCGGCATCCTGCGCGTCGGCGACCCGATCGCGGGCCGGACCCTGGCGGGCCTCGGACTCGACCTGTCGGGCACCCGCGACCGCGTCGAACAGGCCGTCGGCATCGGCGAGCATCGCCCCCCGGCCGGGCACATCCCGTTCACCCCGCGCTCGAAGAAGATCCTCGAGATGTCCCTGCGCGAGGCAATGCGCCTGCAGCACAACCACATCGGACCAGAACACATCCTGCTCGCCCTGGTCGAGGAGGGCTCGGGCGTGGCACCCCAGGTCCTGCTGAGCCTCGGTGCCACCCCGGAGGACGTGCGCACCCGCGTCATCGCCGCCATCGGAGCCAACCCGGCCACGGGCGCGTCCTCACCATCCGAATCAGACCTGTACCAACGCCTCTCGGCGCTGGAAGCCCGGGTCGCCGAACTGGAACGCCGCCTCGGCCCCGAATCCGGGACCGAGGCCGGTGACGTCGGCGCCTGAAACCGCGGCCGGGTACGGGTTTCGACCGGCACCGCGGCAGGCCGACGGCCGGGATCTCGCCTCGCGTGGTCGAGCCCGGCCGGGCCCCGCAACCCGCGCCGAGCTAGGCGGGCACCGCCCGTCCCGCTCGGGCCGCCGCGGCCAGTACCGCGGCAATCGTTGCGCGAGAGGCGGTCTCACCCTCGCCGAACGCCCAGGCCACCCCGTCGCCGGTGCGGTATTCCAGGTAGGCCGCCGCGCCCGGACCGGATCGGTCCACGCCGTGCGAAGTCATCGACAGCACTTCGATCGGATAGCCGTGCGCGGCCAGCGCATCGATCGCCTCCTCGACCGCCGCGTCGGCGGGAATACCGGCTTCGGGCAGCGGGATCGTTCCGGCGTAGGCGGCGATGCACAGCTCCCGCAGGGTCTCGGCCGACACCTCCGTACCCGTGTCATCGGTGTGGCGCTGCACGTGGCGGGCGAAGTCGATCTGCAAGCGGCGCGGCAGGTCCAGGCCGTACTCCGACTGCAGCAGGTAGGCGATGCCGCCCTTGCCGGACTGGGAATTCACCCGGATGACGGCATCGTAGGAGCGGCCGACATCGGCGGGGTCGATCGGCAGATACGGTACCTCCCAAGGGATTTCACGTTCGGGCAGGCTCAGGCGGGCGGCGCGATCGCGATGCTCGGCGAAGCCCTTCTTGATCGCGTCCTGATGGGTGCCCGAATAGGCGGTGTAGACCAGATCGCCCGCGTACGGGGGACGGTCGTGGATCGGCAGCCGCGTGCAGTACTCCACCGTGCGCCGCACCTCGTCGATATCGGAGAAGTCGATCATCGGATCCACGCCCTGCGCATGCAGATTCAAGGCCAGCGTCGCCAGATCCACATTGCCGGTGCGCTCGCCATTGCCGAAGACACAGCCCTCCACCCGCTGCGCACCCGCCAGCACGGCCAACTCCGCGCAGGCGACTCCGGTGCCGCGGTCATTGTGCGGATGCACCGACAGGATGACGCTGTCGCGCCGCGCCAGGTTCCGGTGCATGTACTCGATCTGATCCGCGTACACGTTCGGCGTCGCCACCTCGACGGTCGCGGGCAGGTTCAGGATCACCGGCCGTTCCGGGGTGGCGTCCCACAGCGTGGTCATCCGATCGCAGATGTCCAGCACGTAGTCCGGCTCGGTCAGCATGAAAACCTCGGGCGAGAACTGGAATCGCACATTCGGCATGTCCCCGGCCAGTTCCAGCACGTCGCGCCCGCCGGCGGTGATCAGTTCCGCCAGCTCGTCGCGGGACCTGCCCAGCACCACGTCCCGCCAGATTGGCGCGGTCGCGGTGTACATGTGGATGACGACGTCATTGGGAATGCCGCGAATCGATTCCACAGTCCGCTCGATCAGATCCCGCCGCGCGGGGGTGAATACGACGATGGTGACATCGGCGGGAGCCAACCCCGCCGACCCGATCAGCCGCACGAAGTCGAAGTCGGTCTGCGAGGCGCTGGGATAGCCGACCTCGATCTCCTTGTAGCCCATGGCCACCAGCATTTCGAAGAACCGGCGCTTGCGTTCGGGGTCCATCGGCTCGGCCAGCGCCTGATTGCCGTCGCGCAGATCGACGGGCACCCACAGCGGTGCGGTGGTGATCCGGTTGGCGGGCCATTCACGTTCGGTCAGCGGCACCGAAACCTTTTGGTACACATCGCGATACCGATGTGACGGCATGACGGACGGCTGCTGACGATTCCAGATCGGGGAAGTGCTCACGGCAGTTTCGCTTTCGCGTCGGAGAAAGGTGACCGGCGCAGCACAGTGAGCCCGCTAGCGGGGTGCCGGTCCGGTCAGACCCCGCCGCGGCGGCGAAGGAGAAGCAGCGCCCCCGTAAGCATGTGGACTAGACTAGAGGACCTTCACTCCTCAGACAAGTAGAGAGGTAGAGCAATCGTGGCGCAGGTACAGAGGTATCCTCTCGCCGCCCAGGCCGCCGAGGTCCTGCTGACCCGGATTCGCGCGGGGGAGTGGGAACTGGGCCACCGCCTCCCCGGCGAAACCACCCTCGCCGCCCAGCTCGGCATCGGCCGCTCCACCCTGCGCGAGGCCATCCGCGAACTCGCGGGCAAGGACGTCCTCGAAAGCCGCCAGGGCGCAGGCGTTTTCGTCACCTCCCTGGACGCCACCGAGGACTGGGACACCGTGCTGCGCCGCAGCGACATCGTCACCGTCATCGAGGCCCGCATCGCCATCGAGGCCGAGGGCGCCGCCCTGGCCGCGCTCCGCCGCACCCCCGCCGACCTGCGCGCCATCCTCCGCGCCCTGGCCGCCCGCGCCGAAAGCGGCGACACCATAGAGCAATTGGTCGACGCCGACACCGCCCTGCACCGCACCATCGTGGCCGCCGCCCACAACGACATCCTCCTCGAACTGTTCAACGCCTTCGTCCCCCGCTCCCGCCACGCCATGATCGACATGCTCCGCATCCGCCCCATGCGCAGCCCCACCACCGACCACGACGCCCACGAGAACATCTACGACGCCATCCGAGCCCGCAACCCCGAGGCCGCCGCCACCGCCAGCCGCATCCACCTCACCGCCCTCAAAACGGCCTTCGACAGCTAGCCGGAAAAGAATCTCCCGGGCGCCGATGAGTTCGCGCGACGCTCCCCGTCCTTATGGGCAAGCGAGTTCGATACCGAACCGACAAGCCCGAGAAGGACATCCGACATGACCACCATGGCCGCCACCCCGACCATCGCCACCACCACCTCCGCCACCCCCGGCAAGATTCGCAACCGCGTGCTGTGGACCCTGCAGAACGTGCTCGGCCTGTTCTTCATCTTCGCCTCGGGCCTGCCCAAGTTCGTCGGTCAGGCCGACGCGGTTCGCGTCTTCCACCAGATCGGCTGGGGTGACTGGTTCATGTACTTCACCGGCCTGGTCGAGGTGTCCGGCGGGATCGGGCTCATGGTCCGCCGCCTGACCGGCCCGGCCGCCGCAGGGTTGTCCATCACCATGGTCCTCGCCGCCGCCACCCAGGCCTTCCTGCTGCACGCCCCGGCCCTGGCCCCCTTCCCGCTGGTCCTGGTCGGTGTCTTCGCCTGGATCGCCTACGAGCGCCGCGCCTCGTTCTCCACCTTCATCAACCTGGTGAAGTGAGCGTGAAAATCCGCTAGACCCCGGGCCCGTCGCCGATCACACTCGGCGGCGGGCTTCGGGGCGTCCGGTGGTCATCCACTCGAATTCGCTTACCGGCCCGCCGATCCTCGATCGGCGGGCCGGAACCGTTTCGCCACTACCCGGGCCTGTGCAACCTCCTCATTCACGTGCGGAAAGATAGGTAGGCGTGAGCGGCGACATCATCGATGAACTGACCTGGCGCGGACTGATCGCGCAGTCCACCGACCTGGACGCGTTGCGCGCGTCCGCGGCCAAGGGACCGATCACCCTGTATGCCGGGTTCGACCCGACCGCGGCCTCCCTGCACGCCGGGCACCTCGTTCCACTGCTGGCGCTGAAGCGCTTCCAGCGCGCGGGCCACCGTCCCGTCGTGCTCGCGGGTGGCGCGACCGGGCTCGTCGGTGACCCCCGCGATGTCGGCGAGCGCACCATGAACTCCACCGACACCGTGGCCGAATGGGCCGGGCGCATTCGCTCGCAGCTGGAGCGTTTCGTCGATCTCGGCGATGCCCCCAACGCGGCGATCATCGCCAACAACATGGACTGGACCGGCCCGCTGAGCACGGTCTCCTTCCTGCGCGACATCGGCAAGCACTTCTCGGTCAACGTCATGCTGGCCCGCGACACGGTCAAGCGCCGCCTGGAGTCCGACGGCATGTCCTACACCGAGTTCAGCTACATGCTGTTGCAGGCCAACGACTTCCTGCAGTTGCGCCGCGAATACGGCTGCACGCTGCAGGTCGGCGGCTCGGACCAGTGGGGCAACATCATCGCCGGCGTCGAGCTCAATCGCCGGGTGGACGGCGAGCACGTGCACGCCCTTACCGTCCCCCTGGTGACCTCGGCCGACGGCAAGAAGTTCGGCAAGTCCACCGGCGGCGGCAGCCTCTGGCTGGACCCCGAGATGACCAGCCCCTACGCCTGGTACCAGTACTTCGTGAACACCGCCGACGCCGACGTGGTCCGCTACCTGCGCTGGTTCACCTTCCTCTCCCGCGAGGAACTCGACGAACTGGAGAAGGCCACCGCCGAGCGCCCGCACGCCCGCGAGGCCCAGCGCCGCCTGGCAGCGGAGATGACGACCCTTGTGCACGGTGAAGAGCACACCCGCTCGGTCCAGCTGGCCAGCCAGGCTCTCTTCGGTCGCGGCGAACTCCGCGAGCTGAACGAGTCGACGCTGGCCGCGGCGCTGACCGAGGCCGCGGTCGACGGCAAGGTCGCCGAGGCGACCACCGCCTCGACCATCGTGGACATGCTGGTGGAGTCCGGACTGTGCGAAAGCCGCGGTGCGGCACGGCGTGCGGTCAATGAGGGCGGCGCGTCGGTGAACAACGAGAAGGTGTCCGACCTCGAGTGGACTCCCTCGGAGGCGGACTTCCTGCACGGCAGTTGGCTGGTGCTGCGCCGCGGCAAGAAGAACTTCGCCGGTATCCGCCGCGCGGCCAACTGACCTGCCGCGCAACTGATTCGGAAACAAGATCGAAATGACCTGGGTCACAATGGGGGGTCCCAGGTCGCCGAACCGCCCAGTTTGCAACGCGCTGACCAGCGCAAACATATTGGCGACCAGCGGATTTGACCTTGCGTTATCCGCCGCGTAACTTAGTCCAGGTCAGAGCGACACGGACACCGACCGGGACCGAAACGCCCAGCTCAGAGGCTGGAAATCGGAAGCGGAAACGAGGTTGGACGAAGGCGCCGGACATGAACACCCAGTCAAAAAAATTGGTCCTTGACTCTGCGGAGTCCTGCGGCTAGGCTGGAAAAGTTGCCTCACTGGACATTCGATCAACTCGGATCGATGGTGT
>NZ_BJWY01000061.1 GCF_007990715.1 Nocardia seriolae NBRC 15557
CGACACTAGCCGATTGCGAAACCACGGATGGCGCAGATAGATCGGTGCTTCCACGGTTGGACCGCTCCGTGCCGCGTCGCCTTGTGTAAGCTGTCTGAGACATCAGGTTTCGGGCGAAGGTGCTGAATATGTCGACGGTTGAGCGTAATCACTTTCCGGCGTGGTTCGACCGGCTACAGACCAGATATATGAATCCGGTGGTTCGGCCGGTGGCGCCGTTTCTGCCCGGGTTCGCCGTTATCGAGCATGTGGGGCGCAGGTCTGGGCAGCCGTATGCGACCCCTGTCAATGCTTTTCGCGTCGGCGGCAGGCTTTATGTGGCTATGGGGCATGGGCGGACCGATTGGATCAGGAACACGCTCGCGGCGGGAGAAGCGGGTGCGCGCTACGCTTTTCGCCACTATCGGCTGGTGAATCCGCGGGTGGTGGGGCGCGGTGAAGCGGGCTCGGAATTCCCGCTCGCCGCTCGGATCGCCGCACGCCGGCTTCCGTTGTTCGTCGCGGACGTCGCCGCCGACTGACGCCGCGAATCGGTCTGTGGTGAACCGATTCTGCGCGCTCGGGGAATCGGTGCGTAGCTAGCCACGGACCTCGAGCCGTCGGACCAGCGCGACCAAGGCAGCGCGCAAGGTGTCCGGATCGTCGGTGTCCGCGCCCAGGATCATGCGGACCACCTGCGGGGCCGCGAACCACCAGGCGGCCAGGGCGGCGACCGCGTACAGGAGATAGCCGGGGGCGACATCGGCGGTGAGGGTTCCGGCGCGCTGGGCGGCGGCGAGCGCGGCCACCTTGTCCGCGTAGTGGGAGGCGCGCGCCGATTCGGCCGGTAGTTCGCCCTCTCGAGGTTGCAGCCCTTCCCAATACATCAGTCGCAGGAACTGCGGGTGGGTGCGGTGGAAGTCGAAGACGTGGCCGGCGTATTCGGCGAGATCTCCGGCCTTGTCGGCGGACAGCGGGCTGGCCGCGGCCAATTGTTCGAGCTGGCCGGTGAGGACGGCTTCGAACAGGCCGCGTTTGTCGCCGAAGTACTGGTAGATGCGTTCCTTGTTGATCCCGGCGCGGGCCGCGATGGCGTTCACGCGGGCGCCGTCGGGACCGCGTTCGGCGAACTCGTGCACCGCCGCCTCGAGCAGCAGCCGTCTGGTTCTCTCGGTATCCCACGCCATGGGGTCCATCCAACCATCTCCAACCGGACGGTTGCGGTTGGGCTCCCGGCTGTGGCAAACTCCAACCACACGGTTGCAACCAAACGGTTGCAGATGAGGCAGGAGGTGGCATCGTGCCCGAGTTGCGCTCTCGCACGGTCACGCACGGACGGAATATGGCCGGGGCGCGCGCCCTCATGCGGGCCAGCGGCGTTCCGTCCGCGGATATCGGCCGCAAGCCGGTGATCGCGATCGCCAACAGCTTCACCGAGTTCGTGCCGGGTCACACCCACCTGCAGCCGGTCGGCCGGATGGTCGCCGAGGCGGTGCGCGCGGCGGGCGGCATCGCGCGCGAGTCCAATACCATCGCGGTGGACGACGGCGTCGCCATGGGGCACGGCGGCATGCTGTACTCGCTGCCCTCGCGCGATCTGATCGCGGATTCCATCGAGTACATGGTGAACGCGCACTGCGCCGACGCGCTCGTGTGCATCTCCAACTGCGACAAGATCACTCCCGGCATGCTGATGGCCGCCCTGCGGCTGAACATCCCGACCGTGTTCGTCTCCGGCGGCCCGATGGAGGGCGGCACCGCGGTGCTGGTGGACGGCACCGTGCGCAGCCGTCTGGACCTGATCGTCACCATGTCCGAGGCGGTGTCGCCGGAGGTGTCCGACGAGGACATGGCGCGCATCGAGGAGAACGCCTGTCCCACCTGCGGTTCCTGCGCGGGCATGTTCACCGCGAACTCCATGAACTGCCTGACCGAGGCGCTGGGCCTGGCCCTGCCCGGCAATGGCACCGTGCTGGCCACCCACACCGCCCGCGCCGAGCTGTACCGGGCGGCCGGGCGCACGGTCATGGACATCACCCGCCGCTACTACGACGCGGACGACGATTCGGTCCTGCCCCGGAATATCGCCTCCCGCAGTGCTTTCGACAATGCGATGGCCCTGGATCTGGCGATGGGCGGCTCCACCAACACGGTGCTGCACCTGCTGGCCGCAGCCCAGGAGGCCGGACTGGACTACACCCTCACCGATATCGAGAAGATGTCGCTACAGGTGCCGTGCCTGTGCAAGGTCGCACCCAATGGCACCTATCTGATCGAGGACGTGCACCGCGCGGGCGGCATTCCGGCGCTGCTGGGCGAGCTGAACCGGGCCGGACTGCTGCACCGCGATGTCCGTGCGGTGCACGCGGATTCGCTCGACGGCTGGCTCGCCGAATGGGATGTCCGCGCGGCCGCTCCGAGCCACGCCGCGCTCGAGCTGTTCCACGCGGCCCCCGGCGGCAAGCGCTCGGCCGAGGCGTTCTCGCAGTCCGAGCGGTGGCACACCCTCGACCTGGATGCCGCGCAGGGCTGCATTCGCGATGTCGCCCACGCGCATTCGCGCGACGGCGGCCTGGCGGTGTTGCGCGGCAACCTCTCCCCCGACGGTGCGGTGGTGAAGTCCGCCGGTGTGGCCCCGCACATGCACACCTTCACCGGCCCGGCCGTGGTGCTGGAGTCCCAGGAGGATGCGGTCGAGGCCATCCTGTCCAAGCGGGTCAAGGCGGGTGATGTCCTGGTGATCCGCTACGAGGGCCCGCGCGGCGGACCGGGCATGCAGGAAATGCTGTACCCCACGTCATATCTGAGGGGTCTCGGTCTGGCCGGACAGTGCGCGCTGATCACCGACGGCAGGTTCTCCGGCGGATCCTCGGGCTGTTCCATCGGCCACATCTCCCCCGAGGCCGCCGCCGGTGGCCCGATCGCACTGGTCCGGGACGGGGATTCGATCACCATCGACATCCCGTCCCGCGGCCTCACCGTCCACGTCGACGACGACGAACTCGCCGCCCGCCGAAAGGAATTGGAAGCCCATGGCGGCTACGGGCCGCGCAACCGCGCACGACAGGTGTCCGCCGCCCTGAAAACCTATGCCCTGCTGGCCACTTCGGCCGACAAGGGCGCCGTCCGTGATCCGGCGAAACTCGACGGGTGAGCCCCGGCCTCAGTCGTCGGCCGCCGCCACGACGAAGCTCGCGACGGTGGTCGTGCTGCCGCCGATATTGACGGTGCCGTAGCGCCGCGCATTCGGGAGCTGGAACTCGCCCGCCTGATCGGTGACCTGCCGGTAGGCGTCGAGCAGCATGCGGACGCCGGTGGCCCCGACGGGGTGGCCGATGCCGATGAGACCACCACCCGGGTTGATGGGCAGGCTGCCGTCGCGGGCGATCATGCCGGATTCCACGGCTTTCCAGTTCTCGCCCGGGGCGGTGAGGCCGAGGTGGTCGATGGCCATGTACTCCGACATGGAGAAGCAGTCGTGCACTTCGACACCGTCGAGCTGGTGGATGTCGGCAAGCCGCGCCCGCGACAGGGCGTCGAGGACCGCGGTGCGGACGTGCGGGAAGACGTACTGATCGGCCGCGGAGACGCGGAACTTCTCGTCGAGCGGCAGGCCGACGGTGCGGTGACCCCCGCCGGTGATCACGGCGGTGCGATCGACACGGATGTCATTGTGCCGCTTCAGTAATCGATCCGACACCAGGACGACCGCCGCCGCGCCGTCGGTCATCTGGCTACAGTCCTGGCAGCGCAGCATCCCGGCGACCGGCGGATTGGCGGCGTCGTCGGCGGTGAAGGCGGCCTCGCCGTAACGCCAATCCCGGGTCTGGGCGTTGGGATTCAGGCGCGCATTGGTGATATTCAGCTCGCTGATGGCACGCAGATGCGCGGGATCGAGGCCGTACCGGCGGTCGTATTCATCGGCGACGGCGGCGAATTGGGTGGGCCAGACCAGGTCGGTGTCGAGCGTCTCGTGGCCCGCCCACGCGGCCGCGCCCATGTAGGCGGCCGCCTGCGCGCCGGGGACGGTCTTCTCCAATTCGGCCCCGAGCACCAGGGCGCAGTCGTAGCGCCCGGACTCGAGGTCGGCCATGGCGGCGAGGGCCGCCATGCTGCCCGAGGCGCACGCCGCCTCGTGCCGGGAGGCGGGCACGCCCCACAGCTCCGGATGGACGGTGGCGGGCATGCCGCCGAGATGGCCCTGACCGGTGAACAATTGACCGAACGCATTGCCCACGTGGATCACGCCGATGTCGGTCACCGCCACGCGCGCGGCGTCCAGCGCCTCCTCCAGGACGGTGCGGACCAGAGCATCGAACGAGGCTCCGGCGCGCTGCCAGTTGACGGCGAAATCGGTTTGAGCGCCGCCCATAATATGCACGGACACGAGGACCTCCTGCTGTCGATCGATGGGATTCAGAGTCGAGCGCGCAGCTCGCGGCGCAGCAGCTTGCCGACCGGGTTGCGCGGAAGAGCATCGGTGATCACCAGGCGCTCGGGAAGTTTGAAGGAGGCGACCTCCCGGGCCTTCAGATGCGCGACCAGATCCGCGAGGGCAACGCTCGCACCGGGCGCGGGAACGACTACGGCACAGCACTTCTCACCGAGCACCGCATCCGGATAGCCGACGACCGCGACATCGGCGACCGCCGGATGGCCGATGAGCAGTCCTTCGATCTCGGCGGGCGCGATATTCATCCCGCCGCGAATGATGATCTCCTTCACCCGGTCCACGAAACGCAGATACCGGCCGCCCTCGCCGCACAGCTCGAAAACGTCTCCGCTGCACAGGTATCCGTCCGCGTCGAACGGCTCGGTGGCGGCGGTGCCCGGCAGGTAGCCGCCGAACACGGCCGGGCCGCGCAGCCGCAGTTCGCCGCGGCCGCCGATCTCGGTGACGGTTGCCCCGGTGGTGACATCGACCAGCTTCACCGCCGTACTGTCGGCCAGCCGCGTGGACCAGCGCACCCCGGCCGCGCCGTAATGCGGCAGGTGCTGGGCCCGCACCTCCGGATCGGGGATATCGGTAGGCGCGCCCAGCAGGCTCACACCCTCGTTGGAGCCGAAGAAGTTCAGCACCTGGATGCCGAGCTCCTCCTGCCAGCGCCGCACCACCGGCGGCGGCAGCGGAGCCCCACCGGAACCGACCGTGCGCAGCGAGGACAGGTCGGCGCGGGCGCGCAGGTCGTCGTTCTGCAACAGCATGGTGAGCAGCGCGGGCGGCATGCTGGTGTGGGTCACCCGATGCTCGGCGATCTGCCGGAAGAACACCGCCAGATCCAGCGGATGATGCTGCACCAGATGCCCGCCCGCCAGCAGCCACGGCAGGAACGAGCCCGCGAACCCGGCCATGTTCACCATCGGAAACGGATTGAGCACCACCGAATCCGTAGTCACGCCCAGCCCGTCCTGAACACCGTTCGCCACCGCCAGCCAATCACCATGACAACGGGGAATCCCCTTCGGCGTGGCCTCGGTGCCACTGGTCCAGCAGATGGTGATCCGATCGTTCACCGTCACCGGCAGCGTGAACGCATAGTCACGCACCCGATTCCGCGCGTGCGCGTCCACCGGTTCCCCGATCGCCACCGCCCGCCCCGGAATACCCGGCCCGAAGGCGAAGACGGTACGCAGTCCGCGCGTCGCGAGGCCTTCCGCCGCGAGTTCCCGATCGCCCAGCGCTCCAACGGCAATGAGCGCCTCCGCCCCGGTCGCGGCCACGATCCCCGACAGTTCGTGCCGCCGGAAGGACACCGGCATGGGTGTCGCCACCGCGCCCAACCGCCACAGCGCCAGATAGATTGCGGTCAAGGCGACGGAATTGGGCAGCTGCACCGCAACGACGGCACCTTGGCGGATCCCGTTGGCCAGCAGCACCGCCGCGATATCACCGACAAGATCGTCGAGTTCGCGCCAGGTGAGGGTGCGAGGTTCCGCACCGGTCAGCTGGACCAGATTCGCCGGATCGCTGACCGCCGGAGCATCCGGCGTCTCGTCGACACGCTGCCGGAACACCTCGGGAATCGTCTCCGGCTGCCACCACCCACGCTCCAGATACTCCCGCACCGTCTCCTCGGAATGACACGGATGCACCATCCGCCGACTGCTCGAAGTGCCCGTGGAGGTGGATGTTTCGACCATTTCGTTTCCCTGGTGCTAGATGTTCCGGTCACAGCCCCGAGCCGGAGCTCAGGAGATACGCCGCAGGACGGTGGCGGAGCCCAGGCCGAGGGCGGCGGGTATGGCTATGAGTGCGAATTCGCCGTCACGGCGGCGTAATTCGTCGAGGGCCGAGACGAGGAGGATGCCGCCAGTTGCGCCCAGTGGGTGGCCGACCGCCATCGCGCCGCCGGACGGGTTCACGCGCGCTGGGTCGAGGCTCAGTTCGCGCCTCAGTAAAAGCGGTGTGACGGCGAAGGATTCGTTCACTTCGATCCCGTCCAGGTCGGCGGCCGAGATGCCCGCGCGTCGCAGGGCCACGCGCGCGGCGCTGATCGGCGCGCTCAGCAGCGGCGACCGGACCGCTGTCTGCGCGGTGCCCACGATCTGCGCCACCGGTGGCCGTCCGAGTGCCTGCTCGGCTCGCCGATTGCCCAGCAGCAGTGCCGAAGCCCCGTCGGCGAGCTGTGGCGCGGTGGCGATCGTGTGCAGCCCGCCGACCGGATGCGCCGCGCCCGGCAGCCGCCGCGCCACCCGCTCCCAGGCCGGATCCGCACCGAACAGCGTGGGCAACGCGGCGAACGCGGAGACGCACGCGTCAGGCCGTGCACCCTCGTCGGCGGCCAGCACTACGGATTCACCCTTGCGCACCGGAATCAACGACTCCGAAACGACTGCCGCACTGGCCTTTCGATGTGACCGCACCGCAAAGGCATCCAGTTCCGCCCGCGTGATCCCGTACTCGGCCGCCGTCAGATCCGCAGATACCCCGATGGTCACGAACCCGGTCCGCTCCCCCAGGTCGGCATCGACCGCGATGGCGGGCCGATCCGCCAGCATCGGCACCCGCGACATCGACTCCACCCCACCGGCGACAACCAGATCCGCGAACCCCGCCGCCACCCGCGCGGCGCCGCTCTCGACCGCGTCCAGTCCGGAACAGCACAGCCGCGAAACCACCGCCCCCGGAACCGAATCCGGCCACCCTGCCCAGATGGCGGCCGCCCGCGCGATATCCCCGCCCTGCTCCCCCACCGCCGTGCTCACCCCGACGAGCACATCGTCGACCGCCGCCGACGGACATCCCCGCTCCTCGAGCGCCACGAGCAACTGCCCGAGCAATTCGTACGGCGGTACCTCCGCCAACGTTCCCCCACCCTTGCGCACCCGCCCCCGCGGCAGCCGCACCGCGTCATAGACGAACGCCTCGGTCATCGGCCCGACCCCGCCGAATCTCCTGCCGCACCCGGTGTCTCGAATCGGGGAACCTCGCCCGTGGCCGGACCGGATCCGGACCGGGAAGCACCATTCGCATGCGGTCCAGACCCCGATCCGGGCAACAGCCGGCCTCGGAGTTCGGCCCCGGGGCGCGTGGCGGACTCGCGAATCGCGGCCAGCGCGTCGAGCGTTCGATATCCGGCCGGATCCGCGGCCGTCGTCACCGGTACGACGACCACTTCGTCGGCTCCGGCGTCGCGGTAGGTGCCGAGCCGGGCCGCGAGGGTAGCCGGATCGCCGAACATGCCTACGGCCGCGGGCAATTCGTCCGGGATGGCCGCTAGCACGTCGCGGGGATGGGCACCGCCATGCGCGAGCCGGACCACCTCGCCGAACCCGGCCTCGGTGAACATGGCGTCGTAACCGGGTGCCCGCAGGTATCCCACGACCCCGGACCGGACGGTGGTGAACATGTCCGCATCCGGATCGGCCCCGGCGGTGACCCAGACCGACACCGGCGGCGCTGCCCGCCCCGCCCGAGCCGCGAATTCCCCTATCGCCGTGACACATCGCGCGGTCTGAGCGGGCGTGACCAGATTCAGTACCACCCGGTCCGCACACCGCGCCGCGACGTCGAGCGCCCGTTCCCCGAATGCCGCCACCGCGATCTCGCCACCCGGGCCCACATCGGCCGGAGCCGCCCGGTGAGCCGCCGAAGGCCGGTCGCCGGTGGAAGGTCCACGACCGGTGGTGGATCCGACGCTGGGCCAGCCGCGGGCCGCCGCGCCCGAACCGAGTACGGCGTGAGCGCGGGTGGGGCGCAGGGCGGGCAGGCGCAGCCGGAAGCCTCTCGTGCGTTCGATCAGGCCGTCGTATTCGACCTTCTCACCCGCCAGCAGCGCACCGACGATGCGGGTGGTTTCATCCAGATGTCTTGCGGTGCGGTGTCTTCGGCGGCCGTGCCAGTCGCGGACCAGGACCGTGCTCGACGTGCCGAGGGCCAGGTCGACCGGGCGGCCGGTGAGGGCGGCGACGGTGGCCGCGCCCATGGCGATGGTGGCTGGGGTGCGGACACCGATAGGTAAGGGGCCGAGGCAGAGCGGCATTCGGCCCGGGCTGCGGCCGATGGCGGTGGCGAGGGCGAAGGCGTCGAAGGTGGCCATTTCGCCTATCCAGAGGCGGTGGTAGGCGAGCTTCTCGGCGGCTTCGGCTACCGCCAGGGCATCGAGGGGCGGGCGGTTCTGCCAATAGGGTAGGCTGACACTCAACTTCGGAAAAGTCACTCGGACAACCCATTTCACTGCTCCGGTTGCGCGGCGGCGCGCATCCGGTCGGCGCTGACCCAGGTGGCGTGGAAGCCGAGGGGGACGCGGACGGGCAGGCCGAGGCGGCAGACGGGTCCGGCGGTGAGGTCGGCGGCGTCGTAGATCCAGACTTCGCCGCGGCCGGTGTGGTTGTTGTGGGCGAACATGGTGAGCCAGGCGTCGTCCTCGCCGGTGCCGCCGGGGCGTGGGACCACGGTCAGTTCGCTGCCGAAGATGCCGTCGCCGAAGGGAGCGGTTTGCTTTGCGCCGGTGAGGATGTCGTATTTGATGACGGCATCGAAGATCATGGTGCGGTCCACCGACAGGCGCATCTGATACGAGTAGCGGCCGCGGTGCCCGGTGACACCCTGGTCGATGGCCGGGAATTCGGTGTTCACGTCGTCCATGACCTCCTCGGTGGTGGCACCGGTGCGGAGGTTGAAGCGGTACTTGTGCAGCTTCGCCTCGGGCCGCAGATACGCGAGCAGCTGGGCGAGCGGGTGGGCGCGGTCGGAGACGGGGCTGGGCTCACTGACCCGGCACACCACCAGGACGATCTCCTCGCCCTCTTCCCACGAATTCACCGTGTGATAGATGTAGCCGGACTCGGCCTCGAACCACTTCGCCTGCGCCCCTGCGCCGTAACGCGGCAGCACGGCGAAGCGGCTGGGCAGCGTGCGATCGAAGAAGATCTTGAACCGTCCGGCGGCGGCCGCGCGGGGATCGTTGTAGAGCGGCAGATCCATGAGGATCGAATAGTTCTCGGTGATCGCCATGTCGTGCGGCAGGCGCGGGCCGGGTAGCTCGAGCCCGGTGAAGTGCTTGACCGTGCCGTCCGGGTCGGCGACGCCGTAGCGCAGGTACGGCGAGTGGATGCCGTAGTCGAAGAACAGCAGTTCCTCGCTGTGCTCGTCGACCTTGGCGTGGGCCGAGACCTCGCCGTGCAGCGTGCCGTTGAAGGTGTCGACACCGCGGGTCTCGAGGCTGATCGGGTCCAGCGCATAGGGTTTGCCCGCCCGGTACCACAGGGCAAGCAGATTGCCGTGGTGGTAGACGAGATCGGTATTGGCCGAATTACGCTCCCGGCGATCTCCGGCCGGATTCGTGTCCCAGGGCTCGATGACCCCGCGCCACAGTGCCGTTCCCGCCGTGTGCTCGGCCTCGAATTCGGCGGTGCGGACGAACCGATTGCGGTAGGTCGCCCGGCCGTTCTCGAAGTGCACCGCGTGCAGCATGCCGTCCCCGTCGAACCAGTGGTAGCGGCCCAGCGGCGCGAACTGCGGGTTCGGCCCGTTGCGCACGTACACGCCGTCGAGGTCGGCGGGCAGTTCACCGTGCAGCACAGGCAGATTCGTGGCCGTGATCTCCTCGGCGCACGGCGCGTAGGGGCCTTCCAGGTACGGATTGGTGAGCGCGGCCGCGGCGGGCGCGATGAGTTCTTCATTGAGCGGCATGCGGAGCCTCCAGCGGTCGGGCGAGCAACACCCGGCAATTTCACTACAGTTAATGAAGTGATACGCATCTCATCGTTGGCTGTCAATAGCCGGTCGGATCGCCAGGGGCTCGAAGCGGACGTCGCGGCGGCCGAGCACCGCCCCGCAACCCCGGCAGCGCAGCGCGGGGACCAGCACCGCGCCACATTCCTTGTGCCGGATCAGCAATCCCGGTTCCGGGGTCTCGGGATGGGCCCGGGTCGACCACGCCAGCAGGAAGGCGAAGACGCCGAACAGCGCCCGCCCGCGCGGCGTCAATCGATAGTCGCGCCCGCCCGCCCCGGCCCGATCCAGGATGCCCGCCTCGACCAGCCGCGACAGCCGCTCGGTCAGGGTGGTCGGCGACATGTCCAGCGCGGCACGAAATTCCGAGAACCGCCGCACCCCGGCCAGCGCCAGCCCGGTGACCGCCGCACTCCACCGGTCGCCGATGGCCTCCATGATCTCGTCGAAGCGCGCGTCACCGCGCGCCGGAACCGTCCGCCCGGAGCGCCGCCGCCCGGAGGTGAGCTGCCACAACGCCTCCCGGTCCAGCTCCACCTCGGTGTCCTGGGTGGTGACATCGCGCCCGCAGCCGCGGCACATGACCACCGGCGGCCCGCGGTGCCCGCACTCACCGTGGGTGAATTCCGGCAGCAGCGCCCACTCCGGCGTCCATTCCCGCTGCCAGGACCAGACGCAGACCAGGATCTCCCAGGTCGCCAAACCCAGTGCGGTGAGCCGGTATTCGCAGCGTTCCGCCGCACCGGGGCGCTCCGCGGCTCCGGGCCGGGACACGCGTTCGAGCACCCCGGCATCGACGAGCGCCGCCAGCCGGGCGGTGAGCACGGCGGGCGGCGCCGCGGTGCGGTCGGCCCACTGGGTGAACCGGCGCGCGTGATCGACGAAGGCGTGCCGCAGGATCGTCAGCGTCAGTCGATCGCCGAGCAGATCGAAGGTCGCGGCCACCGGATTCGTCACTTCGATAACTGTACTGGAACGAACCGTTCAGTCCGAGCCGGTGCGTTCAGTTCGATATGGATGCCAGCTCGCGCTGCACGGCCACATCGTGCTCGGCCGCCTCCTCGGCCGCCTTCTTCGGGCTCCAGTGCCCGGCCATGATGAACACGAACGGGATGAAGCAGATCTGCGCGATCAGGCAGATCCACCACCAGCGCTTCCACTGCTTGGGCGAATCCGCCTGCGCCTGCTGCACATCCTTGCCGTGCGCGGACAGGTAGGCCAGGTCGTCGGCGGGCACCGCGCTCACGGCCTTGAGCTTGGCACTGCCCGCGGTCAGCGCCGGACCGGTCTGCGAGGCCACGGCCAGCTGATCGACGGGCACCTGCTTGGCCGCGGTGATGCGCGCGACGGCCTGATCCGGCGGCACCGAGAACTTCTGCGCGACCTGCCCGACCGCGGTGGCCGCGGCCGCCTGATCGTTCGGATTGGTCAGCAGCGCCACCAGCACCTTCTGATCGATCGCCTGCAGGGTGGCCAGCTCGTTCGGATACTTGGCGTGCAGCTCGACGGTGGTCTTCACATCCGCCGGGGCGGCCCCGGTCAGCTTGACCAGCGCATCGACCTGTGCCGCTTCGTCGTTCGGATTCTTGCCCAGCGCCGTGAGCGTATCCGCGCCCACGGTCTGAATCGTGGTGATCTCGTCGTGGTACTTGGCACTGATCGTCTGCAACCGCGGCCCGTAGTTCACCAGCGTGCCCGCCGCGGTGACCACGAACAGCAGACCCAGCAGTACGAAGGTCACCACAGTGCGCAGCACGCCGCCCCACACCGCGAGCCCGACCGCCGTGGCCGCCGGATTGCGTTTCTCCACCGTCTCGGTGAAGCTCGCCATCCAGGTGGAGTAGGCGATGCCGGATCCGACCGCGGTGAAGCTCATGACCACCGCGAAGGTGTAGTAGTCGGTCCCGGGGTTGTCGGTGTAGCCGAGGAATACGAAGGTGCCGATGATCGAGATGATGGCCCCGAACACCATGAAGGGTTTGCGCACCTTCAGGGCGTCGGACACGATCCCGGTCAGCACCAGCGACAGCGCGCTCGCGATCCAGTACCAGTTGCCCAGGGCATTGGCCTGCGCGGCGGTGAAGCCGAAGTTGGTCGCCATGTAGACCGGCAGGAACGACACGATGGTGTAGAAGAACGCGAGGAAGATCGAGATGGCCAGCGCCGAGCCGACGATGTCGAGGTGCATCATCTGCTTCCACTGATTGCGTTCCAGCGCATCGACATCCAGCCCGCGCGCCCGCGCCTCGATGAGCGCCCGGTCGCGCAGCGAGACCATGATCTGATCGCGCAGCCGGGGACTGAGCTCGCGCAGCCCGACCAGGCCGATGATCGAGATCACCGTGCAGATCACGCCCGCCAGCCGGTAGTGGTACTGCCAGTCCGGGTGCGCGTCGAGGGTGTGGGTGGAGATCTCGGTCGTGACCAGTGCGCCCAGCACCGGCCCCAGGGTCCAGAAGCCCATGGCCGAGGCGCGATCCAGCTGCGGCGAGAAGTCGCGCACCAGGGCGGGCGTGGCCACCAGCACCGCGCCCTCGACAATGCTGATCATGCAGTAGACGGCGAGGAACGCCTCCTTGGACGTGCACGCCGGCTGCGCGAACAGCGTGAGCAGCGAGGTGACGACGGTCCCGTAGGCGACGATGTTCGCGCGCCCCCACCGATCGAGCAGACCGGTCACCACCGAGGCCACGGCCCCGAAAGCCGCACCGACAATGAAGATTCCGACGAAATACGCGAAGGTCAGGTGGAAGTAGGCGATGAGCTGATTGCCCACCGCGCCCGAGACGAACAGCTGGTAGTACAGCCCGACCGACACGACGACAACGAGGAATAGATACCAGGACCGTGCGGGAGTGTCCGGATAGTGCGGCAGCTTGCGCTGCCACAATCCGGTGACCAACGTGGGCGGGGGGAACTCCGCGGCCGGGGGCACCGCGGTAGGAGTGCTACTCATGATCGAGACGCCTTTCTCTCCACGGCTTTTCGTGCGACCGGAGGACCCTTCGCGACACAGCACGACCAGCCGGGTGAACACAGGGTAGCGGTCATGAGTGGCCTGGATCACTGTTACCGAAATTAGTACTGGACAGTTGCGACAAACTGCGCCAATCGGACACCCGCAGAATGCCTGTTCTACAGCGCGGATTACTTCGCGGCGGCGCGGAAATAGAGAATGTTGGAGCCGTGGGCGGCGAGCGGGCCCGCCTCGGCGGCCTGGCGGATGCCGCTGCCGGGGAGGCAGGTGAGTTTGGTGAACATGGTGGTGTTGCCGAAGGCGGAGCGGACCTGGGTTTCGGAGGCGTAGTCGGCGCCGTAGTCGGAGAGGACCTTGAAATCCAGGGGTGCCAGGGGCTTTTCGAGAGGGGTCTGGGCGGCCGGTAGGCCCAGGGCCGCGTATTGGGTGGCGGCTCCGCCCTCGTACCAGCACAGTTCGTAGGACATGTTCTCGGTGGTGGTCACGCTGACCACCGGCCATTCCTGGGACAGGCGCAGCGCCAGGGGGTGTCGGCCGACCGGGGTCACCTCCCAGTTCAGGCTCTTCACCGAGACCCAGTGCTCGGAGACCTTTTCGACGAGGACCACGTCCTCGCCCAGGCGTTCGGCCGGGTTGGGTTCGGGTTCCGGTGTGCTCCAGTGCTTTTCGTCTACACCGAGGTAGGCGGTGCTGGGCACGGGCTGGGCGTCGTCGCCGCCGTAGGCGGCCAGGATGGCGGCGCGGACCAGGGTGACGGCATTGCGGGAGGAGCAGCGCACCGCCAGCGCGCCGAAGGAGGTGCTGATCTCCACCGGCTTGGAGGGCTGATCGGGCAGCGCGCCCGCGGCGATCGGCTTGAGTCCGACCAGCGCCAGCTGCCAGTTGATCTCCTCGATGGTGGCCAGGTCACCGGCCGTCTGGTAGAGGATCTGCTGCTGGGTCAGGAAGCCCGCCCGTTCCAGGGTGGCGCACTCCAGCTTGCGCAGGGCGGTCACCGTCTTGCTGGTGAATCCGATGTCCTCCACCCGGATTTCGCGCAGCCGCTGGGTCATCGCCGGGGAGGTGACGCCCGCGTAGCACTCGCGGTACATGGCCAGCGTCTGCTTGCGCTGACGGCCCACCATGAGGGTGCGCAGCAGCGTGTTGAGCGAGCTCAGGTAGCGGTTGGCCTGGTCCGGGTCGGCGGCGAAGAGGCCGGCGCGGATGCGGACCGCGTCCTCGCCCGCGGCCACCGCGGCCTTGGGATCCAGGCGGCACAGCCAGACGCTGCACTTCGACAGCGCGTCCGCGGACGCGCCCGCGGCCAGCGGATAGTTCTGCGCCACATGCCGATACGCCTGGCAGGCATTGCGGATGGTGGAGGTGGCCAGTTCGCGGTGCCCGATGGTGCGGGCGGCCTGTTCGAACAGCCGCAGCGCCTCGGTCACCTCGGCGGCGAAGGGGGCGGTGACGTGGCCTGCGGTGAGCCAGCGCAGCCGGATGAGCACGGCCTCCTGCGCGGGCTCGAGCGCCGAGGGCGAGCGATCGCGCTGCGCCGGGTCGGATTTGGTGGCCATCAGGGCGCGGGCCAACGCGCACAGGGAGGTCGCCAAGGCCAGCTCGGTTTCGGGCGTCCGGTCCCGCGCGGCCGTGCGATCCGCGGCCACCTGGCGCTCGATGGCGCTGAGATCCATTGCGACCTTCAAACTCCCGTAGCTGTGCCCTGTGCGATGAACAACCGTGGCCACCAGGGCCTACGTGTGTTTGCGCCGAGTCTGCCACAGATTCGGCGCGCCGGTCACCCAACTGGTGGTTTGCCCGGATCGACGATCATCCGCGCAACGCCGGAGCGATCAGCTCGGCCGCGTGTAGCGCACCTGCCGCGGTTTGCCGCGCTCGAATTCCGCGCGCCCCGAGAGATATCGCGGCACACCCACCTCCCACCAGGCCCCGGACTCGGTCCAGGCCGACGGCTGGGTCCGGACCACCACCACGGCGGGCCGCCGCTCGGCCACGGCGGCGCTACGCGCCCGGGCGTACGACTCGCGGAACTCGGTGAGTTCGCCCGCGGTGAACACCGAGCAGCCGAGGGCACGCGCATGCGCGGCGAAGTCGACGCGCGGCGGATCGGCGTGGTTGGTGCGGCAGTCGGCGTAGAAGTTGTTGAACGCCTGCCCGCCCTGCCCCTCCTGCAGCCGCGCGATGACCGCGTACCCGTCGTTGTCGCACACCACGGCCACCAGCGGATGTCCGGCAAAGGCGGCGGAGAACAACTCGGAGTTCAGCATCAGGTACGACCCGTCGCCGAGCAGGGTGGTGACCAGGCCCTGAGGACGGGCCATGGCTGCACCCCAGGCACCGGCGAGTTCGTAGCCCATGCAGGAGAAGCCGTATTCGACGTCCATGGTGGGGGTGCCGCCGGTGGCGCGCCAGCCGCCGATGAGTTCGCCGGGGAGGCCGCCGGAGGCGGTCATGACGTAGTCGGTGGGGTCGCTGAGGTCGTTGACCGCGCCGACGATCTGGGCGTAGCTGGGCGATCCGGGGGTGGGTGAGCGGAGTTTGTCGATGTGGGCGTCCCATTCGACACGGACCGTGGCGGCCCGGGCCGTCCAGGTCGGGTCGGCGCGCCAGTCCCGGAGTTCGGGGCCGCAGTCGTGCAGCGTCGCGTCGGCATCGCCGACGACCGCCAGCGCGCCGTGTTTGACGGCGTCGAAGCGGGCCGTATTGATATGGACGATGCGGACTTCCGGGGCGAAGACCGTCCAGGATGCGGTGGTGAAGTCCTGGAGCCGGGTGCCGACGGCCAGGACTACGTCGGCCGCGGCGGCGAGGGTGTTGGCCGAGGCCGCGCCCGTGATGCCGAGCGGGCCCGCGTAGAGCGGATGGTCGTGCGGGACGAGGGTGCGTCCGGCTGTGGTTTCGGTGACCGGGATGCCGTGGCGCAGGGCGAATTCCAGCACCCGCTCCCCCGCGCCGGAATAGCGGACACCCCCGCCGAGCACGAGCAGCGGACGCTGCGCCTCGCGCAGTACGTGTGCGGCCTCGGCGAGGACTCGCCGGTCGGGGCGCGGGCGCGGCACGCGGTGCACGACCGGTTCGAACAGGGCATCGGGGAAGTCGTAGGTTTCGGCCTGGACGTCCTGCGGCAGGGCGAGCACGACCGGTCCGGCGTCGGCGGGGTCGGTGAGGACGCGCGCCACCTGCGGCAGGGTCGCGATGAGTTGCTCGGGCCGGGTGATGCGGTCGAAATACCGGCTCACGGGCCGGAATGCGTCATTGACGGTGATCGTCGGATCGCCGTAGTGCTCGACCTGCTGCAACACCGGGTCGGGGGCGCGGCTGACGAAGGTGTCCCCGGGCAGCAGGAGCAGTGGCAGCCGATTGGCATGCGCCACACCGGCGGCGGTGACCATGTTCAGTGCTCCGGGCCCGATGGAGGAGGTGGCGATGCCGACCTGCCGCCGGTGCGTCGCCTTGGCCAGCCCGACCGCGGCCAGGGCCATGCCCTCCTCGGTGTGCCCGCGCCACACCGGAAGCTCGTCGCGTCGTTCCACCAGCGCGGTGCCCAGCCCCAGCACATTGCCGTGCCCGAAGATTCCGAAAACCGCCGGGAACAGCGGAACTTCGCGACCGTCGAGGGTTTCCGACCGCTGCGCGGCCAACCAGGCGACCAGCGCTTGCGCGGTCGTGAGTTTCATCCGAGCCGTCCTTCGTGGGAGGTGACCGGGCACCGGGGATCCAGCGGCTCCCCCGCCCAGGCGGAGCGCACCCAGGCGTGTGCGGGGTCGTCGCAGAAGGCCATGGATCGTTCCGGTGCGGGACCGGCCAATACGTTCAGGTAGTACATGGGGTAGCCGGGTGCGGCGATGCAGGGACCGTGGTAGCCGTGCGGCACGAGGAACACGTCGCCGTCGCGGACCGCCACGTTCTCGTCGAGGGAACCGTCGGCGGTGTAGGTCCGGTGCATGCCGAATCCCTCACGCCCGGGGGTGATTCCGTCGCGACCGGCGATGCGGAAGTAGTAGATCTCCTCGTTGACGACCTCGCACTCCGATGCCTCGTCGTGCTTGTGCGGCGGATACGAGGACCAGTTGCCGTCCGGTGTGATGAGTTCGCAGGCATTGAGCTTGTCGGCGTGGTCCCACACCCCGGGCGTACCGAAGTTCGTCACCTGCCGCGTCGCCCGGCCCGCCCCGCGCACCTCCACCGGAACCTGTTCGGCCGGGCCGTATCTGGGTTCGAGCCGGTTCAGGCATCGGGCCGTCGGCAGCGCCACCTCGATGCCATCCTCGGTGGACAACTCCACTTCGGCATTCCTCGGCACATACGCGAAGTCGGTGACCCGCGTGAAAACCGAATCCCTGCCCGCGAGTTCGAACACCGTCCCGTCCACCCGCACCGTGCACGATCCGGACAGCGGCAGCACGAACGCCTCGAACTCCCCGGTGTCGATCACCCGACGCTCCCCCGGCTCCAGCCGCAGCACCCGTAACCCGGCGTAGGACCAGCCCGCGTCCTCCGGTGTCAGCAGGACGGGATCGCCCGAATCCGCCAGTGTCCCAGCGGGTCTGTGCAGGTGCTTCATCTCGCTGCCTCCAGTACGCGGGCCGCCGCCTGCACCGCTCCGGCGACATCGCCGTCGGGCGGGTAGAGCAGGCTGCGTCCGACGACCAGACCGCGGGCGACGTCGTGGCGCAGGGCCGCTCCCCACGAGGCCAGATCGGCTTCGGGGTCGCCGGAGGGAGCGCCGCCCAGCACGAGCACCGGCAGGGTGGTGGCGTCGAGCACCGAGACCTCGTCGGGCGCGGGGATTTTCAGCCATGTGTAGGCGGAGGTGACACCCAGTCCGGAGGCGACGGTGATGGCGCGTTGCAGGGAGGCGGCGTCCTTGTGCATGGTCAGCGCCCCCGAGCCGTCGCGGGCATAGGGCAGCGGTTCGACCATGGCCATCAGGCCGTGCTCGGCCAGCTCCGACACCGCGCGGGCGCAGGCTTCCAGGGTGGGAATGGTGCCGGGGTCCGAATCCACCAGGCGCAGCAGCATTTTGCCGCCGTCGAGGCGGTACTTCACCAGCGATTCGGCATCGTAGCCGGTGAAGCGGTCGTCGATTTCCCAGTCGGCTCCGGCCAGGCCGCCACGGTTCATGGAACCGATGACGATCTTCTCGTGCACGGCGTCGAGCAGCAGCAGTTCCTCGACGATGTCCGGGGAGCCGAGCACGCCGTCGACTGCCGGGTTGGCCAGGGCGATGAGCAGCCGTTCCAGCAGGGTGCGGCGATCGGCCATGGCGGTGCGGTCCGCGCCGACGCCGAGCGCGCCTCGGGGGGGGGTGGTCGGCGGCCACCAGGAAAAGGGTTCCCTTGTCCGACAGCAGGTTCGGCCGCCGACGGCGGTCGGCGTAGGCCCGCCGCACGGCCTCGGGGTCGGTGGCGCGGGTGTGTAGCAGGTCGTACCAGCGTGCATCGGTCAGGTGCACAGCAGCTCCTCGATCTCGGCGGCGGTGGGCATGGCGTCGGCGCAGGCCAGGCGCGAGGCCACCAGCGCCCCGGCGGCATTGGCGTAGCTGGCCAGGCGGTGCGGATCCCAGTCCGACAGCAGACCGTGGATGAGCGCGCCGCCGAAGCCGTCGCCCGCGCCGAGGCCGCACAGCACCTCGACCGGGCAGGGCGGCACCGTCCAGCGCTCGGTCTCGGTGGCGATCAGCACGCCGTCCGCGCCGCGTTTGACCACGGCCAGCCGGACGCCGCGGGCCAGCAGGCGATCGGCGGCCTCGTCCGGATCGGCGGTGCCGACGGCGACCTGGACCTCGGTGCGATTGCCCACCACCACATTCACGTGGTCGACCATCCAGCCGATCTCGGCGCGCGCGGTCTCGACATCGGGCCAGAACATGGGCCGGTAGTCGAGATCGAGGACGGTGTGGCCGCGCCGGGCCCGGCGTTCCAGGATGGCGCGCTGGGTGGTGCGGCCGGGCTCGGCACTGACGCCGGTCCCGGTCACCCACAGCAGCGGCACCGAATCCACCACGTCCCAGGGGATCTCGTCCTCGGTGAGGGTGAGGTCCGGCGCGATGGGGGCGCGATAGAACAGCAGCGGCGGATCCGCGGGCGGCACGAGCTCGCAGAACACCACCGGCGTCTGCAAATTCGCGGACGTCCCGACGTAGCGCGCCGAAACACCGAACTCCTCCAGCGCGTTTCGCACGAAGTCCCCGAACCCGTCGGGCCCCACCTTGGTGAGGATCGCGGTGCGGCGACCCAGCCGCGCCGCCGCCACCGCCACATTGGTGGCCGTCCCGCCGAGGAATTTCGCGAACGTCTTCACCTCGGCGAGCCGGACACCGCTCTGCTCGGGATACAGATCGACCCCGACCCGGCCGATCGTCAGTACCTCCAGCCCGGTCACGACACCAGCCCCGTTCTCACGACACCACCCGTTCCAATTCGTGTTGCAGCGCCTCGAGTTCCGCGCCGCCGGACATCTGCCGGGTCAGCTCGGTGAGGTCGATCTCGGACTTCTCGTAGCTGCCGAGCATGGCGCCACGCTTGAGCAGCAGGAAGCGATCGCCGACCGGGTAGGCGTGATGCGGATTGTGGGTGATCAGCACGACGCCCAGGCCGCGATCGCGGGCCTGCACGACGTAGCGCAGCACGACACCGGCCTGCTTGACGCCCAGGGCTGCGGTCGGTTCGTCCAGGATCAGCACCTTGGCCCCGTAGTGCACCGCCCGCGCGATGGCCACGCACTGACGCTGGCCGCCGGACAGGGTGCCGACCGGATGCTCCAGGTCGGGGATGTCGATCCCCATGTCCGCCAGACCTTTTCGGGCGATCTCCTGCGCCTGCTTGCGGTCCAGCAGTTCCAGGGGGCCGTAGCGTTTGACGGGCTCGGAGCCGAGCACGAAATTGCGCCACACGCTCATCAGCGGCACCACCGCCAGGTCCTGGTAGACGGTGGCGATGCCGAGGTCCAAAGCCGCACGCGGGGAGGACAATCGCGTGGCCTCGCCCTCGATGCGCAGTTCTCCGCTGTCGTGCTGGTGCACGCCCGCCAGAATCTTGATCAGGGTGGATTTACCCGCGCCGTTGTCACCGAGGACGCAGGTGACCTCGCCGGGATTCACCACCGTCGAGACATCGCGCAGCGCGACCACGCCGCCGTAACTCTTTCCGATGCCGATCGTCTCGATCAACGGCACCCCGGCTGTTCCGGTCTGCTCGGTCATCGGCGTACCCTTTCCGCCCGCTTCTTGAATGCGTTGTTGACCAGCACGGCCGAGAACAGCAGCACGCCGAGGAACAGCATGAACCAGTCGCTGTTCCACCCGGCCAGCACGATGCCCTGGCGCGCCATGCCGAAGATGAGCGCGCCGATGGCGGCGCCGACCACCGAGCCGAAGCCGCCGGTGAGCAGGCAGCCGCCGATGACGGCCGCGATGATGTACTGGAATTCCAGTCCCACACCCTGATTGGCCTGCACGCTGGCGAAGCGCAGCAGGTTGCACGCGCCCACGATCCAGCCCGCGAAGGCGGTGGTCATGAACAGCAGGATCTTGGTGCGGGTGGCCGGGACGCCGACCGCGCGGGCCGTGGGCAGCGAGCCGCCGACCGCGAAGATCCAGTTGCCGAACCTGGTGCGCACCAGCACGATCGCCGCGATGGCGGTCACCACGATCCACCACACCACCGACGCCTGGACGCTGGCGCTGCCGATCTTGGTGGTGGAGGCGAAAACCCAACCGGCGGAATGATATCCGTCGGCGCCGCGCACGCCCGAGACCTGCACGGTGCCGGTGGCCCAGCGGGTCACGCCGAGATTCAAGCCCTGCAACGCCAGGAATGTGCCCAGCGTGACGATGAAGCTCGGCAGCCCGGTGCGCATCACCACCCAGCCGTTGAGCGCGCCGACGGTGAGCGCGAAGACCAGCGAAACCGCCAGTCCCAGCCAGATATTCCAGCCCGCGTGCACCGCCAGCAGGCCGGCGATGAGCGCGGTGGAGGCGGTCATCACGCCGGTGGACAGATCGAATTCGCCGCCGATCATGAGCAGCGCCACCGCCACCGCCATGATGCCCAGGGTGGAGGCGTCGTCGAGCCAGGTCGAGATGCCCAGCGGTTTCACGAATTTGGTGGTGATGAGGGTGAAGAACACGAACACCACCACCGCGCCGAGCAGCGCGCCCACTTCGGGGCGGGCGACCAGCCGGTTGAGGATGGCCAGCCGGTCCGGCGGCGGTGCGGCCGGTGTCGTCTCGGATGTCGTTGTCGTAGCAGTCATTTCATTTTCTCCCGGCCCGCTCACCGTGTGCCCTGGCCGACCAGCGCGGCAATGGCTTCCACATTGGACTTGTCCACGAACGCCGGACCGGTCTGCACCGGATGGCCACCGCCGACGGTGTTCAGGTTCGTCTTGTAGAGCTGCAGCATGACCACCGGCAGGTAGCCCTGCTCGTACTGCTGCTGATCCACCGCGAAAAGCAGGGACCCGGCCCGGATGGCGCTCACCACATCGGAATTCAGGTCGAAGGTGGCGATCGTGGCCTGCGACGCGGACTCCTTCACCGCATCCACGGCGCGGGCCGCGATCTGCGAGTTCAGGGTGACCACGGCGTCGATGGAGCGATCGGCCTCGAGCGCGCCCTTGAGCCGGGACTGCACGTCGGTCGGGTTGTTGATGTCCACCTGCAGCGTGGTCGCGGTGCCGAAGCCCTGGGTGGCTCCGGCGCAACGCTCGTTCGCGCCGACGTTCCCGGCCTCGTGAATCACGCACAGCAGCTTGTGTTTCCCGGCCGCGGCCAGTCGCTTGCCGGCGGATTCACCGGCCATGCGCTCGCTCTGCCCGACGTGGCCGATGGCGCCGAACTGGACGCTCTCGGCCTCACCGGAGTTGATGGTCACCACGGGAATGCCCGCGGCGACGGCCTTCTCGACAGACGGCTTCAGGGCGTCCGGATTGGCCATGGACACCACGAGGCCGTCGACGCCCTGGGCCACGGCATTGTCGATGAGCTTGGCCTGCTGGGTCGGATCGCCCGAGGAGTTGTACTCGACCCGGACGCCGAGATCCTTCCCAGCGGCCTCGGCACCGTTCTTGACCACATTCCAGAAGGCGTCGCCGGGTGAGCCGTGGGTCACCACGGCCACGGATTTCAGGGTGCCCACCGCGGCCGGGGCCTGGGCGGGTCCGGTGACATCGGCGCCGGGGCCGGCGCAGGCTGCCAGCACCGCCGCCGCGGCGAGCCAGGGCGACAGTCGCAGCCAACGAGGGCGGCGCGATCGGGGGTTCGCGGACATCGTCGTCTTCACCTCCCCACTAAATCCGAGCCGAGGCGAGACCAGCGCCGATCTCGGCCAGGTGTCGCAGACTTTCTCGAGCGTCGGCGGTGGGGACCGCGGCGGAGTCGCCGGGTGCCAGCGCGGTGTCCTGCTCGATCACGTACCAGCCGCGGTAACCGGCCGCGTGCACCTCGCGAACCAGGGCCGCGATATCGACATCGCCGCTGCCGAGCGGGACGTAGAGCCCGCGGCGCACGGCGTCGCTGTAATCGGCAGTGCCGTCGCGCACTTCGGCCGCCAGTGCGGCGCGCACATCCTTGAGGTGGATGTGGCCGATGCGGTCGGCATGGCGGCGGGCCAGCTCGACGGGGTCGGTGCCGCCGATCAGCAGGTGGCCGGTGTCGAGACAGAGGTCCAGCTCGGAGTCGGCGAGGAAACGCGCCACCTCTGCGGCGGTCTCGACATGGGTGCCGACGTGCGGATGCAGTGCGACGCGCAGGCCGTGTTCGGCGGCGATATCGCCGACGGTGGCCGCGGTGTCGATCAGGGTCTTCCACTCGCGATCGGTGAGCGACGTGCGGGTGTCGTAGCCGTCGTCTCCGGTCGCAGCGGCCAGTACCAGGATCTCGGCCCCGGCGGCGGCGAACAGCGCGGCCGTCTCGCGGGCGGCGGCCAGGGCCCGGCTCGGTTCCCGGTGCAGCGCCAGCGCGAGGAAGCCGCCGATCGGCGCGATTCCGTAGGCGCGCAGGGCTTTGGACAGCTCGCCGGGCGCATCGGGTAGGTACCCCGGTGGCCCGAACTCGGTGGCGGTGATTCCCAGTGCCGCCATTTCGGCGAGCACCGTCTCGGGGGCGAGGACTTCTCCCCAGCCCGGTACCTCGCAGACTCCCCAGGAGATCGGCGCGGCAGCTATACGCAGTGGATTCAGCGATTCGGTCATCGGCACTTCCCAGACCCGTCGTATGTACTCAGCATTGGAGCGCTCCAACAATGTAACCTGGCTCACTCCCGTGTCAAGAGTCCGACATGCATCGAAAACTGCTGTGTGGCCACGGAAAACATGGTCTTGCAGGCCAAATGCCGGACCGAATCCATGCCCCGAATATCTGATTAGAGCGCTCTATTGCCTCGCCCGGTGGCAACGCTGTAGCGTGCGACACACACCGATCCCGAGTCCGACAACACCGATCCCGAGGACATGGAGGCGACCATGACCAGACCGACCATGGAGGACGTCGCCGCCGCCGCGGGCGTCTCCCGGGCCCTGGTCTCGCTGGTCATGCGGAATTCGCCCAAGGTGAGCGAGCATCGCCGCCGCGCGGTGCTGGCCGCGGCCGCCGAACTCGGCTACCAGCCGCACGCCATGGCCCGTTCGCTGGCCAGCCGGACCTCCAACATTGTCGAGGTCATGGTCTCGGACCTGCGAAATCCCTTCTTCGCCGACGTGATCGAGGGCATGGACGAGGCCGCACAGGAGGCCGGGCTCGAACTCATCCTCAATACCGGCCGCCGCAGCGCGACCCGGGAGCGCACCGCGCTGGAGAGCCTGCTGGGGTTCCGGCCGGGCGGCATCATCCTGCTGTCGCCGGTGCTGCCCGCGGCCGCGATTCGCGATGCGGCGGCGCGGTGCCCGATCGTGCTGGTGTCGCGGACCTCCACCAGCCCGGCCGTCGACACCGTCAATGACGACGGCGAACTCGGCGCGGCGCTGGCGGTGGATCACCTTGTGGCCCTGGGCCATCGGCGCATCGTGCACCTCGACGGCGGCGCGGCCTTCGCGGCCCCGCCCCGACGCAAGGGCTATACGGCCGCCATGACCCGATACGGCCTCGAGCCCATGGTGATCGCCAGCGAGCACACCGAAGAGGCCGGTGCGGCCGCGGTCCGCAAGCTGCTGAACATCTTCTCCCCCACCAACTTTCCCACCGCACTGGTGTGCGGCAATGATTTCAATGCCGTGGGCGCGATGGCCGCGCTCGAGGAGGCGGGTCTGCGTGCGCCCGAGGACGTCTCGGTCGTCGGCTACGACAACACCTCGCTGGCGGCGCTGCGGCACGTCGCCCTGACCACCATAGATCAACCGCGGAAACGCATCGGCCAGTTGGCCATTGCGGCGCTGCACGAACGGCTGCGCGGCGAGCGCACCGATCCGCTGCGCAAACGCCTGGAACCCTCCCTGGTCGTCCGCTCGACCACCGCCCCACCCCACGACTGACAGGAATCTCAATGACGATGTCAAGCCGCAGCTGGGACTCCGGTGATGCTCGGGGGCTTGGTGTCGAAGGGCCGGTTGTCGCGCAGCAGGGCCCACAGCACATCGACCAGGCGCCGGGCCGAGGCTAGGAGTGCTTGGGTATGAATGAGTCTTTCGGTTCGCTTGCGCTGGTAGAACGTTCGCGAGGGCCCCTCGTTCTTGATCGAGGACAAGGCAGCCATGAAGAACACGCGCCGCAGCCTGCGGTTGTAGCGTTTGGGCCGGTGCAGGTTGCCGCTGATGCGACCGGAGTCGCGCGGCACCGGTACAAGTCCTGCGTAGGAGGCCAACCGGCCCGGAGTGTGGAATTCGGCCACCGCGTCGCCGCCGGTGCTCACCAGGAATTCGGTGCCCAGGTGCGGACCCATCCCGGGCAGCAACTCGATGATCGCCGCTTGGGGGTGTTCGCGGAATCGGGCGGTGATCTGCTTGTCGAGATCCTTGATCTCGCGGTCGAGCTCGAGCAGTTTGACCGCCAGCCGCTTGATCAGTATGGCGGTGGTGGCCTCGCCGGGCACGGCGATGTCCTGAGTTCCGGCTGCGGCTACCGCTGCCGCTGCCATGGCGTCGATACCTTTGCGCCAGGCCCCATTCTCGGTGAGATGCGCAGTGACACCATCGATTCCGGCGTCCCCAATCTCGGCCGGGGTGCACATCCCGGCGACCAGGATCAGCGGAGAACGCGCCGAGTAGTCGAACGCGGCCTCCAATGCGGGGAAGATCGCACCCAGCATGGCGCGCAGCTGGTTGACCCCGCGCACCCAGTCGCCCATCAGGTCGCTGCGGTAGCTCGACAGCTGGGTCAGCTCAGCCACCAGTTCATCGGGCGCGGTCACCGGTTGCAGATCGCCGCGCATGCGGGCGGTGTCGGCGATGACGTGGGCGTCCTTGGCGTCGGTCTTACCCTCGCCGCGGAACACCCCGGTCATGGTGGCCACCATGCGGCCGGGCACATACACCACCGACTCGCCGGCGGCCAGCAGCACCGTGATCAGCAGTGCGGCAAGCGGACTGGTCAGCTCGATCGCCCACTGCGACTCGATCCCGGTCTTGCGGGCCCGGTCGATCACCGCTTCGATCGCCCGCTGGTCGTTGGCCAGTTTCCCCGACCAGCACACCTTGCCGTTCTCATCGACCACGCACACGTGATGGCCGATCCTGCCGACATCGATGCCAATCCAGATCTTTTGACGCAGCGCCACTCTCGCACTTCCGTTCACGCAACCGAAGCCCGTGGACAACCCCGCCACCAGGTCCCTAATCAGCGACGAACCGCATCAGATCTCAATCAGAGGCCGGAGCGTCCAGCACGGCGGGGCAGCCATTCCTGTCGAGCCACAACAAAGGCAAGCAACCATCAGCTACACCCCACCGCCCTGGGCATCCGGGGCACCAACCCCAGACACCTACAAACTTAGGGAGCAACCATGTCCCCGATCACTGTGGGCCTCGCCGGCACCGGCCGCATCGGCGCCTCCCACGCCGAGACCTTGAAATCCCTGCCCGGCGTCGGCACCGTGATCGTCACCGACGCCGATGCCGAACGGGCCCGGGCCACCGCCGACAAACTGGAGGTGGAGTTCGCTCCCGATATCGAGGCGCTGCTGGCCGCCGGCATCGACGGCCTGGTCATCACCACCGCCACCGATTCGCATCCGGCGCTCATCACCGCCGCCGTGGATCGCGGTATTCCGGTCTTCTGCGAGAAGCCCATCGCCGCCGACATTCTCGGCACGCTGCGGGTGGTCGAGCACGTGCAGCGCTCGAATGTCGCGGTGCAGATCGGTTTCCAGCGCCGCTTCGACGCCGGTTACCGGGCCGCGCGGGCCGCCATCGCCGCCGGGGATCTGGGCTGGATCCACACCCTGCGCGCCACCACCCTCGACCCCGCGCCGCCGCCCGCCGAGTACATTCCGCGCTCGGGCGGGCTGTTCCGCGACTGCGGCGTGCACGATTTCGACATCATCCGCTGGGTCACCGGCCGTGAGGTGGTCGAGGTGTACGCCACCGGGGCCAATCGCGGCGAGCAGTTCTTCGCCGACTCCGGCGATGTCGACACCGCCGCGGTCATCCTGCGCCTGGACGACGGCTGCCTGGGCACCGTCTCGCTCACCCGATACAACGGCGCGGGCTACGACGTGCGCCTGGAAGTGCTGGGCTCCAACGGCAATGCCATCGTCGGCCTCGACGAGCGGGCCCCGCTGCACTCGGTGGAGCCCGGCTACCCGCCTTCGGCGCTACCCGCCTATCCGGGCTTCATGGACCGATTCCATGGCGCCTACACCGAGGAGCTCGCCACCTTCCTCGATGTCGTCACCGGCCGGGTGCCCAATCCCTGCCCTCCCGCCGATGCGCTGGAGGCCTTCTACATCGCCGAGGCCTGCGAACTGTCCCGCCATCGGGGCACCCCGGTGCGGTTGTCCGATATCCGCCGCTGAAACCCGCCGGATGCCGCCGCTGAAACTTCGGCTACCGCCCGGCGGCATCCCTGTTTATCCTCCGTATGCCCGGTGATCACAGCGGGACCACCGAACGAGAGCTATTGGCATGAACGGGAATTCGATACCTCCGGGCTATCATCGCAACGATGAGCTGTGGAACCAGAACACGGAGGTGTTCGAACCGGTTCGCGGCGATTACGGCACCGGATCGAGCCCGCGCGGAGGCGGCGGCCCGAAAAAGCCGCAGACCAGCAAGTACCTGATCATCGGGCTGAGCGTGACGATTGTCGTCTGTCTGCTCGCCATCGGCGGTCTGCTGCTGTCGGGCCACGGCTCGTGGAATGCCGCCCCCAATGCCGCGACCGGCACCACCGGGCCCAGGGTCGTTCTCACACCGCCGCCGCACACCAGCGTCACCACCACCACGCAATCGGCGGGCTCGGCGACCACGCCCGACGCGACCACGCCCAGACCGTCGCCGACGACCACCACCGCGGTGACCACCACACCCGCCACCATCGCGGCCCAGGCCCCGTGCGAGCAGCCCGGCACGACCGCCACCACCTCCGACGGCACGGTCCTCACCTGCGTCATCGCCGGGGACGACACGACGCACTGGATGCCGGTGTCCAAGCCGACGGCCGGATCCGCCTGCGCCGCCTCCGAATCCGGCACCTTCGCCTACGCCCCGAACGGAACCCAGCTCGTCTGCTCGCGCCGTGCCGGTTCCACCACCCCCGTATACGTCTGGGACAACCCCGGCACCCTGACCACGGGCATCCACGACCCGGGCCAGGTGTGCAACCTCACGAAGGACGTCATCGCCCAATCCTCGAGCGGCCGGGCCGTCTACTGCCTGCCGACCAACAACCCCAGCAACGGCCAGTACATCGGAAACTGGAAATACCAGCCCTGACTCCGGGGCGAATCGCCGGTCAGCTCGCCAGCAATCCGACCGCTAGCGCCGTCATGACCAGGGCGATAACCGAATCCAGCACCTTCCACGCCTTGGGTTCGGCGAAGACCGGGGCGAGCAGGCGCGCGCCGAAACCCAGCGAGATGAACCAGATGAGGCTGCCCGCAATGGCTCCGGCGGTGAGGAACCAGCGGTCGGGGGTGGCGTAGGTGTTGGCGAAGGAGCCGAGCAGGACGACGGTGTCGAGGTCGGTGTGGGGGTTGAGCCAGGTGACGGCCAGGCAGGTGGCGATGGCCGCGCCCAGGGCGATGGGCGCGCCGCCGCCCGCGGCGAGACCGGACGCGGAGAAGGCGCGCTTGGCGGCGAGGAAGGCATAGCCGAGCAGGAACGCGGCGCCCGCGTACTTGGCGATGGTCATGATCATCGGGGCGGAATCGACGATGGCCCCGAAGCCCGCGACGCCGAGGGTCATCAGGATCACATCGGAGGCGATGCAGACCGCCACCACCGGCAGGACGTGCTCTCTTCGAATGCCCTGTCTGAGCACGAAGGCGTTCTGGGCGCCGATCGCCACGATGAGGGAGAGTCCGAAACCGAGTCCTGAGATGGCCGCCAGGGCCGCCGATGATGCGTTCACCCGCCCAAGTTAGGACGAACGTCCAGGACCAGGCCAGCTAAAGATTCTGAGGCACCATTACGATTTCTTAATATGGACCTGCAGCTCGACCAACTGCGTGCCCTCGATGCGGTGATCAGCGAGGGCACTTTCGACGCCGCCGCGCGCAAACTCAGCGTGACACCCTCGGCAATCAGCCAGCGCATCAAGGCGCTCGAGGACGCGGCCGGGCGCATTCTGGTGCAGCGCACCAAACCGGTGCAGCCCACCGAATCGGGTCTGACCGTGTTGCGGCTGGCCCGCCAGATCCAATTGCTCACCAGCGACACCGCGCGCGAACTCGGCGACGTGCATCAGCCCGCCGACCGGCCGGTGGTGATTCCCATTGCCGTCAATGCCGATTCACTGCAGACCTGGGTCATCGACGCGCTCGGCCACGCGGCCGCGGGCGGCGTCTGCCTGGAGCTGCACCGCGAGGACGAGGAGCACACCACCCGCCTGCTGCGCGACGGCACCGTCATGGCGGCCATCACCTCCACCGCCGCCCCGGTGCAGGGCTGCACCGTGCGCCGCCTGGGCGCGATGCGCTATCGCCCCATGGCGGCACCGGAATTCGCGCGCACCTGGTTCCCCGACGGCCCGAACGCGAAGTCGTTCACGCACGCGCCGGTGGTGCTCTTCGATCGCAAGGACGATCTGCAATTCCGGCTCGTGCGCCACTACACCCGCAAGCCGGTGGATCCGCCCCGGCATTACATCCCGTCCTCGGCCGGATTCAATGACGCGGTGCGGGTCGGTATGGGCTGGGGCATGATCCCGGACATCATGATTCGGCCCGAGGACGGCCTGGTGCCGCTGGACGAGAAGGTATTCGTCGACGTTCCGCTCTACTGGCAGCAGTGGAAGCTGGACTCACCCGCGTTGAGCCTGGTCGCGGCCGCCATTGCCGAGGGCGCGGCACAGGTCCTGTTGTGATAGCACACAACGGGATTCATTGAATGTATCCCCGGGTAATAGATGACGTGAGCGGGGTCTGATGCCATAGTCGATGGCATTGCGGTCGGCCAGGAAGGAATTTCGTTGTCCCAAATCGTGCGCGGCGTCATCGCACGCTCCAAGAACGCTCCCGTGGAAGTCACCGATATCGTGATCCCGGACCCGGGTCCGGGCGAAGCCGTGGTGCAAGTGCAGGCCTGCGGGGTCTGCCACACCGATCTGCATTACCGCGAGGGCGGCATCAACGACGAATTCCCGTTCCTGCTCGGGCACGAGGCCGCCGGCATCGTGGAATCGGTGGGCGAGGGCGTCACCGATGTGGAGCCCGGGGATTTCGTCATCCTCAACTGGCGGGCGGTGTGCGGGTCCTGTCGCGCCTGCCGCAAGGGCAAGCCCTGGTACTGCTTCTCGACTTTCAATGCCGCGCAGCCGATGACGCTGACCGACGGCACCCCGCTCACCCCGGCCCTGGGCGTCGGCGCGTTCGCCGAGAAGACCCTGGTCCACGCGGGGCAGTGCACCAAGGTGGATCCGAGCGTCTCCCCCGCGGCCGCGGGCCTGCTGGGCTGCGGCGTGATGGCGGGGCTGGGCGCGGCCATCAATACCGGCGGGGTGAGCCGCGGTGATTCGGTCGCGGTCATCGGCTGCGGCGGGGTCGGCAATGCCGCCATCGCGGGCGCCAAGCTGGCGGGTGCGACCACCATCATCGCGGTCGATATCGACGAGCGGAAGCTGGAGTGGGCCACCGGGTTCGGGGCCACGCACACCGTCAATGCCGCGAAAGAGGATGCGGTGGAACGGGTTCAGGAACTCACCGACAGCTTCGGCGCGGATGTCGTGATCGACGCGGTGGGGCGGCCGGAAACCTGGAAGCAGGCCTTCTACGCGCGCGATCTGGCGGGCACCGTGGTGCTGGTCGGCGTGCCGACGCCGGATATGAAGCTGGAGATGCCGCTCCTCGACTTCTTCTCGCGCGGTGGCTCTTTGAAGTCCTCCTGGTACGGCGACTGCCTGCCCTCGCGGGACTTCCCGTATCTGATCGAGCTCTACAAGCAGGGCCGCCTGGATCTGGACAGCTTCGTGTCCGAGACCATCGCGCTGGGCGAGGTCGAGGCCGCCTTCACCAAGATGCATCACGGCGACGTGCTGCGATCGGTGGTGGTGTTCTGATGGCGCACATCGACCACACCGTCACCGTCGGCACCTTCAGCCTCGACAACGAGACCTTCGACGTCGACAACAATGTCTGGGTGGTGGGCGACGATCTGGAGTGCGTCGTCATCGACGCCCCGCACAATGTCGAGGCCATCCTCGATGTCATCGGCACCCGCAAGGTGCAGGCCATCCTGGTCACCCACGCGCACGACGACCACGTCCGGGTCGCGCCCGAATTGTCCAGGGCCACCGGCGCTCCCGTGCTCATGCACCCGGAGGACATGGTGCTGTGGCGGCACACGCATCCGGAGACCGCCCCGGACGGTGAGCTCTCGGACAAGCAGGTGATCTCGGTCGGCGGGACCGAGCTGCACGTGCTGCACACGCCGGGCCACGCGCCGGGCGCGGTCTGCTTCTACTCCCCCGATCTGGGCGCGGTGTTCACCGGCGACACGCTCTTCCACGGCGGGCCCGGGGCGACCGGTCGGTCCTACTCGGATTTCGGCACCATCGTGGAGTCGATCGCCGACCGGCTGCTCACCCTGCCGCCGGACACCCTGGTCCACACCGGCCACGGCGAATCCACCACCATCGGCGCGGAATCCGAGCAGCTCGACGAGTGGCGCAAGCGCGTCGAGTGAGGTACCGACGGTGGTCCGGTCCGGGGGCACGCCCCGGACCGGACCGCTGTCAAAATCCCTAACCAGCCCCCAAAGACGGCGCGTCAGAGCCAGACACGCCGGGTTCGTCGGTTTTGCACCTTCATGCCGAGGATTTTCCCAGCGCCCGCGCGCCTAAAGTTGTTCATGAAAAAGCTGACAGCCGCGCTGGCTTTGACGTTCGTGCCGTTTATCGCCGTGGGTTGCTCCTCGTCCGGTTCCGGATCGGTGAGCAAGAGCGATGTGCAGACCAAGACCGGCAGCTTCTACAAGGACAAATCACACGAGGACGCGAAATCCGTGTCCTGCGACGGGAGCCTGCCCGCCAAGGTGGAGGCCACCCAGAGCTGTACCGCCACCGCCGCCGACGGCCAATCCTGGCCCATCACCGTCAAGGTCACCAAGGTGGACGGCAAGGACGTCTACTACGACCTGAGCTTCACCGACGCCTTCGTCGGGCCCGACGATGTCACCTCCAGCGTGTCCGACTTCTACCGCGAGAAGGTCGGCGTCGCGCCGAAATCCTCCACCTGCAACGGCCTGCTGCGCGGCGCCACCGGCGCCACCATCCGCTGCGTCATCACCGAATCCGACGGCACCCGCTGGGGTGTCACCGCCAAGACCACCAATGTCGAAGGCACCAAGGTCAACTACGACATGATCGTGGACGACCAGCCGCTACCCTGATCCCAGATACTGGACGGGCGTTCAGGCTGGAATCTGCGATTGTCACCAGGGTGTGTTTCAATACGGCGGTTTCCAGCTCTGCCCCAGGGGGATCCTCAGCGTGTCAACGCCGCAATCGCCGTTCGGCGCAACCCAATCCGCGCCGGCGCCCAATCAGTTCGGCCAAGCCAATGGCGTGTACTGCCGCTTCTGCGGCGCCACCCCGGCGATCGATCTGGACTTCCGCGCCCACCGCGGCATGGTCTTCGTCATGCAGTACCGGAAGCTGCCCGGACCCTACTGCCGCGACTGCGGGCTGGCGTCGTTCCGGAAGATGACCGGTGACAGCCTGGTGCAGGGCTGGTGGGGACCGTTCTCGTTCCTGATCGCCAACCCGATCACGCTGCTGGCCAATCTGGTGAACCGGTTGCGCGTCGGGCAGTTGCCGCCGCCGATTCCGGGTGCGCACTCGCTGCCGATGGATCCGGGCAAGCCGCTGTGGCAGCGAGCCTCGATCGTCGGTGCGCTGGTGCCGCTGGGGTTGATCGTGGCCCTCATCGCCGCGGCCGCGTCGGGCTCGTCGACGAAATCCAGTTCCAGCCGCCCGTACTATTCGCCGCCGACCACCTATTCGATGCCGGTCATCCCCTCGATGCCCAGCCTCCCGGTAGTGCCGACCACGCCCGCCGTCCGCGACGCCAAGTCCGCGCGGGTCGGGGATTGCGTGCACGACAAGAACGGCGATATCGCCACCGACGACCACCCCAAGCTCGAGGTGGTGGACTGCGGCGACGCGCGCGCCCAGGCGACGGTGCTGGGCAAGCCGACCGGGCCCACGGCCGACACCCAGTGCGATTCCCAGTATCCGAACGCGGACGTGGTCATCACTCACAAGACCAGCATCGGCAACGGACCGGAGATCGAAGACTTCGCACTCTGCTTGCAGCTCAAGTAGTTCCGGCTAGCGGCACGAGTGCAGGGTGGCCTCGGCCAGTTCGTCCACCACATCGCCGAGTTCGCCGCGGGCGCGGAAGGCGTTGAGCTGGCGGCGTGCGCCATTGCCGCGCACCAGCAGGGCGGCCACCGCGTCGGTGACGCAGCCGAGGTCGCCCAATTCGTTCAGGGCGGGCCGGATTCGGTCGATGAGGCGGTCCAGCAGATCGCGCACCGGAACCGTGCGGCCGTCGACGGGATCGACGGCGGTGCCGTCGATGCCCTCGTGCGCCGCCCGCCAATAGGCCGCGCGCAGGCGGTCTTCGGCGATCACGGGCACGGAATCGGTTGTGCGGGCGGTCATCGCGAGGGCGCGCACCAGGCTGGCCAGCAGCGCCGTCTCCTCCACCGTGGCGGGCACGTCGCTCACGCGCACCTCCACCGTCGGAAAGGTGCTGGACGGCCGGACATCCCAGTAGACCATCTTGCGATCCAGGATGACCCCCAGCGACAGCATGGACTCGACGGCCGTCTCGAACTCGCGCACCGAGTCGAAGTGCGGCGGCGGCCCGGCGCTGGGCCAGCGCCGCCACAGGATGTTTCGCCAACTGGCGTAACCGGTTTCGCCGCCGCGGTAGATGGACGAATTGGCGGTCATCGCGAGCAGCACCGGCAGCCAGGGTCGCAGGAAGTTGCTGACCCGCAGCGCGGCGGCGCGGTCCGGCACCGCCACGTGCACGTGGCAGCCGCACAGGCCCTGCTCGTGCGCCAGCCGGCCGAAGTTCTCGGCGATCCGCAGGTAGCGCGGGGTCGCGGTGATCGAGAGGTCGTCGGGCACGGTCGGCGGGACGGCGGCGGCCAGCAGCAGGGCGTCGTTCTTCTCCGCGGAAGCCGCGGCGGCGCGGCGCAATTCCCGCAATTCCCGCAGCAGCTCAACGGTATTCGTGTGCACGCGGGTGCTGGTCTCCACCTGGCACCGCATGATTTCCAATTGCAGCTCCGTGCCGAAATCCGCTGCGGTGCGGACCACGTCGGCATTTCTGCCGACCGGCACACCGGTGCGCGGATCCACGAGGAGGAACTCCTCTTCGACACCGACGGTCGGCGGTGCTTCCACCCACTAGGTGTACCTCAGCCGCGCGGGCCTGACACCTGCCGGAAAGGTCTCTCCGGGCCGTGCCGTCGCCCGGATCTGTCGGTGGGATGGGTCACAATGCCGGGTATGGCATACGACGAGAAGCTGGCCGACCGCATCCGGGACGCGCTGGGGCCCGAGGTCGTGAACGTGGTCGAGAAGAAGATGTTCGGCGGGCTGGCCTTTCTGGTCGGCGGCAATATGGCGGTGGCCGCCAGCGGGCAGGGTGGGCTGCTGGCCCGCACCGATCCCGCGACCTCCGGGCCGCTGCTGCGCGCCGGGTCGGTGGAGCCCATGGAGATGCGCGGCAAGAAGATGCCGGGGTGGCTACGGGTCTCGGCCGAGGCCGTCGCCGACGACGAGGTGCTCGACGAGTGGGTGCGACGCGGAGTCGATTACGCGAAGACGCTCCCGCCCAAGTAGCACGACGAGGCCACGCGGACGTGGGTCACACGAGCGGGCCGTGTGGATTACAGGCAAACAATGTGCGCCGCGGCACAGCCCTGTCGCGACTGTGGCTCGATTCACTGAATCTCCAGCTGCCGCAAGCTCTTTGTCCCGTTCCGTCACCGGGTCTTTACACCACACCACAGTGTGGAAACCTCGGTCGCGCACTGTGGTGAACATGAGGCAAACCGAGATACATGCGCTGGCGTGCGAGGTGTGCGGTCGTCTGCCCCACCCCCGTCGCACCCGGATGGCGCTGGCCAAGCTGGCCGCGGTGTTCCCGGTCGAGCTGGCCCTGCACGCGCTGGTGATCCACCTCGAATTGCCTTATCTGGCAACGGTGTCGATCCTGGCCGTGGCCGCCACCATTCTCGTCATCTGGGTCGTCGAACCCGGGGCCATGCGGTATTTCGCCCGCTGGCTGCACGCCCCGGAACTGCGGCACCGCGACCGGCTCGACAGTGCCGAACAGCTGTGGCGCATCCGGGTTCGCCTGGACAACAAGCCGGGCCGGCTCGAGCTGCTCGCCAAGCAGCTGGCGGATCGGCGGGCCAATATTCTCGCCGTGCACGTGCACCACCTGGAGAACGGCGTGCTCGACGAGCTGGTGGTGTCCACGCCCGCCGACGTCGGCGCGCCGCGGCTGACCCACGCCCTCTCCCGGGCGGGCGGCATCACGGTCGGGATCTGGCCCGCCTCGGCGCTGACCCTGGTCGACGGCCAGACCCGGGCACTGGGCCTGGCCGCGCGGGTCGCCGCCGATCCGGCCGAGCTGCCCCTGGTGATCGCGGAATTGCTTGGTGCGCAATATGTCCCGGATCCGGACTCGGATCGTGTTCCGGGCGGCACCCTGCTCGAGCTCGACGCGCCCGAGGGGCTCGCGGCCATGACCTTCCTGCGCACCGGGGAGCCGTTCACACCGGCCGAGATCGCGCGGGCGCATCGGCTCACCGATCTGGCCCTGGTCACCACCCGCCGACCCTGACGAGCCGGCGGATTCACGAGATCACCTTTGCCACAGGGGCCTTGATCACTGTCCCAGACAGACTTACCCTGGTGGGACGGGCGCAGCGTAGCGCCGGAGTCTGTCCGGAAGGTCCCAACCGTCGTGACCAGCACATCCAAAGACGGCATCGCAGCCAGAGACGGCACCGCATTCGAACACGGCACCGCATTCGAACACGGCACCGCATTCGAACACGGCACCGCAGCCGAAGACACGGCGGCGGCAGCGCCCACGGCTCCCGACCACGAGGTCGCGGTCATCGGCGCGGGGCCCGGCGGGATCGCGGCCGGGGTGAAATTGAAGCGGGCCGGGGTCGACGATTTCGTCATCCTCGAGCGCGCCGACGAGGTCGGCGGCAGCTGGCACGGAAACCACTATCCCGGGCTGGAAGTCGATATCCCGTCGCTGGCCTACCAGTACTCCTTCGCGCGAAATCCCGACTGGAGCAGGCTGTTCGCGGCCGGGGCCGAGGTGAAGCGGTATCACGTGGCGGTGGCCCGGCGCTTCGGGCTGTATCCGCACATCCGGTTCGGGACCACCGTGGTCGGCGAGGAATGGGACGAGCAACGACACTGCTGGCGGTTGCACCTCGCCGACGGCGGGGTCACCACCGCGCGGTTCGTGATCAGTGCGGTGGGTGCGTTCATCAGTCCGAAGATCGACCCCGGGATTCCGGGTCTGGCCGAGTATCGCGGCAAGATCCAGCGGCCCTCGGACTGGGACGAGAGCTACGACCTGACGGGCAAGCGGGTGGCGGTCATCGGCACGGGCGCGAGTTCGGTGCAGATCACGCCGTCGATCGCGGGTGCGGTGGGCAGTCTCGCCGTGTATCAGCGCACACCGGTGTGGTGTGTGCCCAAACCGAATCCGCGGATTCCGCGCGCGGTGCGGTTGGCGCTGCGGGTCCCCGGGGTGCAGGCCGCCGTGCACGGCGCGGCGCTGGTGGTCGTGGACGCCGCGCTGCGGACCATGTCCAACGCGCCCATGCCGCTGGTGCGGCCCACCATGCGGGCCGTCGACGCGGCGGCGATCCGGGGTTATCGCGGCATGCTGCGGCTCATGGTGCGGGATCCGCAGACCCGGGACGGGCTCACCCCGGATTACGGTCCGATCGCCAAGCGGCCGACCGCGAACACCGGGTACCTGCTGGCGTTCAACCGGCCCAATGTCGACCTGGTGACGACTCCGATCGAGCGGTTCACCGCGCACGGCATCCGCACCACCGACGGGGTCGAGCGGGAATTCGACATGGTCGTGCTGGCCACCGGCTATCACGTGTTCTCCGATCCGGAGACCTACACCCCGGGCATGGTGGTCGGCCGTGACGGGCTCGACCTCGGGAAGTACTACACCGCGGCGGGATTGCAGGCGTACGAGAGCGTCTCGCTGCCCGGCCTGCCCAATCGGTGGACGCTGGTCGGCCCGTACTCCTGGTCGGGCAGCGGCTGGCACGCCTTCGTGGAGATGACGGCCGACCATGCGGTGCGCGCGATTTCGGAGGCGCGGCGGCGGGGGGCGACGTTCGTGGCGATCCGCCAGGACGTGCACGACGCCTACCATCGCCGGATCTACCGGCACGGTGCGGCCATGCGCTACTACTTGGCGGAATTGAATGCCCACGTGCCGACCTACTACCGGAATTCGCAGGGCGACAGCACCTATATCCGCCCGACCGGATTCTTCTCGGCGCGGCGCGCGCACCATCGATTCCCCTTCTCGGACTACGAGTTCGACTGTCCGACCGCCTGACCCTTCTGCTCGACAAGGAACTTCGAGCCCATGTTCGAACTGCCGAAATCGGTCCGCATCGCGCTGGGTGCGGCCGGATACGGAATCAGCGACGACCGGCTGGCACCGGCCGTGCGCGGCAAGATAATTCTGGTGACCGGGGCATCCTCGGGGGTCGGCCGCGCCACCGCGCGACGGCTGGCCGCCAATGGCGCGACCGTGCTCGCGGTGGCGCGGCGCACCGCACTGCTGGACGAATTGTGCGCGGAGACAGCGCGATTCCCCGGTTCCGTGCACCCCTACACCGCGGATCTCTCCGATCCCGACGCCTGCGCCGCTTTGATCACGCGGATCCTGGCCGAGCACGGGCACGTGGATGTGTTCGTCAACAACGCGGGCAAGTCCATTCGCCGCTGGCTGTCGGATTCGCTGGATCGCTGGGACAATTTCGACGACACCGCCCGCATCAACTATCTGGGTCCGGTGCGGCTGGTGCTGAGTCTACTGCCATCCATGCGGGCGCGGCGGCGAGGGCACATCGTGAACATCAGCACCGCGGGGGTGCACGGCCCGGCCGTCGGCTGGACCGCGTACATCGCCTCGAAGGCCGCGTTCAACGCCTGGATACGCGGTGCCGCAACGGAATTGCGCGCCGACGGCATCGCCGTCACTTCCATCCATCTGCAATTGGTGCGTTCGGAGATGCTGGGGCCGTATCGGATGTACCGCTACACCCCGAGCATGTCGATCGACGAGGCGGCCGCGCTGGTGTGCCGGGCGATCGTGGACCGTCCCTTGGCGATTCGCCCGTGGTGGGAGCGCGCCGGTGCGCCGCTGTCGTACGCGCTCGACAATTCCCGTGCGGTGCAACGGCTGCTGACGTTGTACTCCACGGCCGGGAACTGGAACAACCGGCCCGCGGACTGGGCCGGGCCGCTCGGGCGGGTCGAGCGCACCGCCAACCTGCTCGATGACGCGGTCACGGTGGCGGGGTGGATTCCCGCCAGCGGCGCGCTGGGCCTGCTGCCTCCGGCGCGGATCCCGCAGCTGGCGGCCGCTTTCCGCGATGGAATCAGCCTGGCGACCACGCTGTCGTCGTTCGCGGCCCGGTTTCCGGATCGGCCCGCGGTGATCGACGACGACGGCGCGATCACCGCGGCGGAGCTGGATCGGCAGGTGCGGCGGCTGGCCGCGGCGCTGCGGGCGCGCTGGGGTGTGGGGCGCGGGCAGCGGGTCGGGGTGCTGTGCCGCAATCATCGCGGCTTCGTGGTGGCGGCGTATGCGGCGGCGCGGCTGTCGGCGGATCTGGTGCCGTTGAACTACGGGTTCGCGGGGCCGCAGATCGGTGAGGTGCTCGACCGGGAGCAGGTGGGGCTGCTGCTGTACGACGGTGAATTCCACACGGAGATAGAGAAATCCGGTTTCGAGGGACACCGGGTGGTGGTGCGGGGCGCGGCCGGCGGGCTGCCGACCGTGGCGGAACTGGTCGCGGCGGGCGGGCCGCCGGTGCGCGAGCCCGCGTCCGGCGGATCGATCATTCTGCTGACCGGCGGCACGACCGGGGTGCCGAAGGGCGCGCCCCGGCAACTGGGCGTGGGTGCGGCCGGACCCGCGCTGGCCGGGCTGCACCCGCGCATGGTGCTGGCCCTGGCCGATCTGGCCCGGATCGAGCCGATTCCCCGGCTGGGACGGCCCATGGTGATCGCACCGCCGCTGCATCACACCTACGGCTTCCTGGCGCTGGCGGGGGCCTTCCTGCTCGGCTCGACGGCGCTGGTGCACGAGCGGTTCGATGCCGCAACGGTTCTCGCCGATATCGAGCGGTACGACGTGCACATCGCCTGCCTGGTGCCGACCATGCTGAACCGCATCATGGCGCTGCCGCCGGAGGTTCGACGCGGTTATCGCACGCAAAGCCTGCAAATGGTGGTGTGCGGGGCCGCTCCCCTGCCACCCTGGCTGGCCACGGCCTTCCTGGACGAATTCGGCGATGTGCTGTTCAACGGCTACGCCTCCACCGAGACCGGAGCCGGAACCTTCGCCACCCCGGCCGATCTGCGCGCCGCGCCGGGCACCGTCGGACGGCCGCCGACCGGGATCGTCGACATCCGCATTGTCGACCGCGACGGCCGAGAGCTACCGACAGGTGTCACCGGCCGGATCATCAACAAGAACCCCAGCATGTTCCACGGCTACAGCGACGGCCGCTCCAAGGAGATGGTCGGAAAGTACATGGACTCCGGCGATCTCGGGCATTTCGATACCGAGGGCCGATTGTTCGTGGACGGCCGCTCCGACGACATGATCGTCTCAGGCGGGGAGAACGTCTTCCCCCAGGAGGTCGAGGAGGCGCTGCTGGCACACCCGGCGGTCGCCGACGCCGGGGCAGTGGGGGTACCCGATGACGAGTTCGGCCAACGGCTGGCAGCGGCGGTAGTGCTCGAGGCCGGGGCACGCACGACCACACAAGCGCTGCAACAGCACATCAAGGCAACGCTCGCCAACTACAAGGTCCCACGCGACATCGCGTTCGTCCCGGAGTTGCCGCGCACGACAGCTGGCAAACTACGGCGCCAACAACTTCCGGAGGTCATCGCAGGCGCCGCCGCCGACATAGACGAATCCGACCGATCCCGGACATGATGCCCCAATCATGCCTTCCACCGACAACTCCCAGCCCCCGCCCACCTCGGCGCGGAGGCGCCACCCCAGAATCGGCGAGCGGCGAAGTCCTGGAGGCGTTTTCGGGATAAATCCTCTCCGGGGCTCGCCACCCGGCGACAGGGTGCGACAGTGGATGGTGCTGGGGTGTTGGGGCCAGGTCGATACGAGGCTGGAGTGGGGCCTTACGCCGGATCGACTACCGATCGCAGCCCCATGCTCAGACCGTCATCTGCATCGGGTCGTCAGCAGACTCTTCTGGCAGATGTGCTTCGAATGGGATTCCGGCCCAGGCTGACCCGTCCCACCAGCGCGCGAACGTAACGATGTCAGCGTCCGAGAGCCTCGGATGTATGACGGTTCGATCGACCGCCAGCACCCACTCCGGAGCATCCTCCCATGGATCGAACTCGGTCTCGAACAGCTCGCTCGATTCGTCCCCGCCGAAAAGCAACGCCCGCCCATTGCTCCCGTGAACCAGCACGAACCAGTTCCCGGTCCCGTCTTCGGAGACCAACCGGTCCCCGGCCGCCCAGTGGAGATCATCGGAAGGGCGTATCGCGATCGCGTGCGCACCATCCTTCTTGCGATTCAACAAGGCGCGCCCCTTGGCAACGATCTGCGCCCAGAGCAACTCAGGCTGTGGAAGTGCAAGCGTCATGCGCAGCAAAGTACTCCGCACTACCGACACCAGACCGCCTCTGCGGCACACACTTCAGGCCAACAGCAAACGACCTGTACTGCCGCAGAGCGCGCTGACCGAACCGACCAGTGCGATAAGACCGTTCGACCGGTTGGCAGCGGCCGCCGGCTTCAACGTCCTAGCGCCGCGGATCAGACGAACAGCATTGATCGAGGATTTCCACCGATTCCCCAGCCGATCGAAAGCCGGGTGGCTGCCACCGTCCCACTCCCAGCGCGGTCCGTCAGCGACAAGATCAGGGAGCTGTCAGCGAGGGGAAGTGGACAAATTTCCGCAGTGAGAGCTCCCTGATCTTGTACGGTGCGCACACCCGGGGTGGCACCGATTTGGCGATCTACGAACGCGCTGTCATGCCGCGAGCCAGGTGTTCTGCACCAGCTGCGCTTGACTGTTCTGGATCACCGACCGTCACGTGCGGAGAACTCGCGTTCCACGGCCGCGATCTCGTCCAGGAACATTTTCTGAACTTCGTCGAACTCCCCAGCCCTCAGCCAGACCTGCCGTAAATGGACCCCAGGCACAAGGACATCGAACTCGTACACCTGCGGCCCGACCGGAACTGATCCGACTGGGGCGCCTTCCTCGCGCATTCGCTCGAAAGTCTGTCCGCGGTCCTCGTACAGAGCCGCCATCACCGTGCGAAAGGCGACCTCAGTCGGCTCATCGATCAGCTGGGCTTGCGCCTCGAAGATGCCGACCGACTGGCCACCACACCACCAGCGGATGCGCCCCCACAGCCAACGGAAGAAGTCCGGCTCGGACATCCTGTTGCTATCGAGCTCGAACTCGACGGCAAACCGGTCCGGATCGCCCACGATCACCGTTGACTACCACCCTCCAAATGCTGAGATGCCGCCTTTCTCCTCACGAGCCCAATAATCCCAGGTGGGCAATGCCATCCTGCGCGAGCGCAAACACGGACCGGGCTAGTAC